>CAIUEN010000218.1 GCA_903898185.1 uncultured Verrucomicrobiales bacterium | reverse complement strand
TCCGGGAACCGGCAGACCGGAGGTCTGCCCCACAAGGGAAAGGGCAAACGCTCATTATCTACAAAATTGGCGTTGGTTATTTCACTGGCTATCATTGTGATGAATCTGGCGGGAACCTTTATCGCCTATCAGATGGCCAAGAAACCGGCAAACGAGCAATCCACTGCCGGGCTTGTCGCTGAGGCGAATTTGATCAAGGAGATGGTTGCCCAATTTGACAATAGTGGCAGGTACATCGCCAGCCAGATGATGGGTGTTCTGACGAGCCTGTTCCCAGACGGAATAGTAGCTGAAGGCGGCCAATCGCTCAAAATTGGCAGCCAAGATACGCCGGTACTGAAATCAGGCGGCGAAGTTTTGAACCTGAATTTTACGCTAGTGGACCGATTCACGCAAATCACGAAAGGCTCGGTGGCCACTGTTTTTGCAAGAAGAGGCTCAGATTTCATCCGTATCACCACATCCCTGAAAAAGGAGGATGGAAGCCGCGCCATTGGAACTCTCCTGGATCAAGCGCATCCAGCCTATAGAGCGCTGCTGGATGGCACATCCTACGTGGGCAAAGCCAGGCTCTTTGGCAGAGACTTCATGACACACTACACCCCCATAAAGAATGCAAGTGGAGAGATTATTGGGGTCTTTTTCATCGGTTTCGATATCACTGAGCCGTTGAATTCTTTGGCGAACGCCATCAAGAAGCTCAAGATTGGCGAGACAGGTTATGTTTATGTTTTGGACTCCAATGGCAACATGATCATTCATCCGGCAAAAGCAGGTCAGAATCTTTTGGCAGTCAGGAACGACGACGGGCGGGAAATTTTCAAGGAAATGGTGGCGATGAAAGAGGGTATCCTTAATTATACCTGGTCCAACCACGAGTTGGGCGAAACCAAGTCGAGGGACAAGATGGCCGTGCTTTCTTACTATAAGAATTGGGACTGGATTATTGTTGCCAGCGGTTACAACAGTGAACTGTATCATGTCGTCACTTATTTCAAAAACATCCTCACGGTCATTTCGATCTTGAGCGCCTTGATGGCGAGTGTCCTGGCGTACCTGATGATCCGACGGTCATTCAAACCCTTGGCAACGATAGCCGATAACCTGGAAAGAATTGGCCGGGGCGATGTGGCCAGTAATGTGGCTGATGCCTTGCGCACCCGTAACGATGAGATCGGCGACATCGGCCGATCTACACAGAGGATGACGGAAAGTCTGCGCAATCTGCTATACGAGGTCTCTCGAGGCGTGCAGACCTTGGCATCTTCCGCCACCGAACTTACTTCCATCTCCAGCCAGACGGCAACGGGTGTAAAGTCAGTGTCCGATATAACGTCCACTGTGGCGGCGGCCGCCGAAGAGGCCAGTTCCAATACCAGTTCTGTGGCCACCGGCATGGAACAGGCGGCCACCAATCTTTCCTCCGTGGCCAGCGCTACCGAGGAAATGAGCGCCACCATTGGCGAAATTGCCGCCAACTCCGAAAAGGCACGCGCCATCAGTGAGCAGGCCACCTCTCAGACTCACATCGTCTCCACCCTCATGCGGCAACTCGGGCAGGCGGCCAGCGACATCGGCAAGGTCACTGAAACCATTACCGACATCTCCGCCCAAACCAACTTGCTGGCCCTCAACGCCACCATCGAGGCGGCCCGGGCCGGCGCGGCGGGAAAAGGATTCGCGGTTGTGGCCAACGAAATCAAGGAACTGGCCCGGCAGACAGCCTCCGCCACCGAAGATATCAAAGCCAAGATTGCCGGAGTGCAAACTTCCGCCGGCAGCGCCATTACCGACATTGAGAAGATTTCCGGCGTAATCAAAGAAGTGGGCTCAATCGTGTCCAGCATTGCCGCCGCAATTGAAGAACAGGCGACGGTGACCAAGGATGTGGCGGGTAATATCGCCCAAGCCGCAGCCGGAGTGAAGGAATCCAACGAGCGGGTGGCGCAGACGTCCACCGTCTCCAAGTCGATAGCTCGGGAGATTGCCGGGATCAGTGCCGCCGCAGGCGAGCTTCGTCAGGATGGCGAACAAGTCAAAGCGAGCGCGACGGAACTTTCCAAGCTGGCCGAACAACTTCAGGCCACCGTAGGTCACTTCAAGCTTGAGACTCATGTGGGGCAGACCTCTGATGTGGGGCAGACCTCTGGTCTGCCGGTTCCAGGAGCCTCTGGCTCCGTGGACAACACTTCTGTAATTGGAGCTGCTTTAAAGCCGGTTGGGATCCTCGGAGCCGGAGGCTCCGGGAACCGGCAGACCGGAGGTCTGCCCCACGATGGCGATCTCATCCAATGGGAAGCGGACTACTCGGTGGGAGTGCTGACGATGGATGCTCATCACCAAAAACTGGTCTCGTTGATCAACCAGCTCTCTGCGGCGCTCAAACGCGGCGATGGAAGGGTGGTTACTCAAGGCATTCTCAAGCAGTTGATAGCCTATACCCAATACCATTTCCAAGCCGAGGAAGAGATGATGGCCAAGGTCAATTACAGTGGTTTGGCTGCCCAAAAAAAGGCCCACACCGATTTTCTTTCCGTTGTTGCCGCCGCCCGCGACCGATGGGAAGCTGGGGATAATACGGTGCCAAAAGAACTGCTGACAACGCTGAAGCAATGGCTTATTCACCATATCACCGGCATGGACAAACAATATTCCAAATGCTTTGGCCACGGGAATTAATAACAGGCAAAATGGACACATTAGGATGAAAATCATTGAAATTATCACCGCATGTTCAAACCGGATCGGACTATCCGATGCGTATCGGATGTCCCATGCTTTGTGGGGCAGGTCTCTGACCTGCCGGTTGACGGAGTCTCTGACTCCGTGGATTGGCTCTGAGGAGATGCGGATTCGAGGGGTCGGAGACCCCTCGAACCGGCAGGTCAGAGACCTGCCCCACAATTCAGCGTCCAGTCTGCGCTACAATTCTAAAAAACAGTAATAATAATATGAGTATGCTAAAATGGTTTAATAGTCTGAAACTGGCTACACGAATTGTCGCCGTCACGCTGTTTGTTGTGATCGTCGTTGTCGCGGTAAACTACATGGTTTTCGTCAGCGACTACCGCGCCAGTGCGCAGGAAGGCATGGTCGAGAAGGCCAAGGCGTTTACCGCTGTGGCGGACGAGGCCAAGAACCACACCAGCCTGCTGCATCGAAGCGGAGATTTCGACACCAAGACGCTGGCCGCTGAACTCAAGGCCGATATCGCGGCAGGCAAGCCCGTGAATCAGACGCGGTTCTTCAACACCATCCCCGTCGTGGCCGGTTGGACTGCGGCGCAGGAGGCGGCCAAACGCGAAAAAATCGAATTCCGCCTGACCTCCTTTAATTCGCGCAACAAGGAGCACGAACCAGCTTCCGGATCCTTCGATGAGCGCCTGTTGCGCCAGCTCACCGACCAAGTCGCCGCCGGCAAGGGTGATATCGCCTCCGCCGTGAACAAAGCCGACAACACCCTGCATACCATGCGCGCCATCCGGCTGACGGAGAACTGCTTGGCATGCCACGGAGCGCCCGGCAGTGAGTGGGATGTGAACAAAGATGGCAAAGACCCGACCGGTTACCAAATGGAAGGTTGGAAGGTTGGTGATATGCATGGCTGCTACCACGTTGTAATGCCGCTGGCACCGGTGAGTGAGCAGGTCGCCTCCTTCCTGGTGAGCGGTCTGGCTTGGACGATTCCGTTGCTGTTACTGGCTATGGGAGCCTTCATTGGCCTGATTGTCATTTCGATTCGGCGTCCCATGAGCGCGCTTACGGAATGCACCGCAACCATTGGAAGTGGAAATCTGAAGCACGAAATTCCCGCGCAACTTCTGGAACGTCAGGACGAGATCGGCGATCTGGCCAGGGCGCTGCGTGGTTTGAGTAACGCGCTTCGACTCTCGCTTCTCGAAGTGCTCAACAGCACTGGAACTCTCAGCGTAATGTCTGACGATTTGCTTAATACTTCCCATCGACTCACCTCCGGTGCGCGAGCCACCTCGGAACGGTCAGAGACCGTCGCGGCGGCCGCAGAGGAATCCAGCGTCAACACCGTTTCGGTCGCGGCTGGCATGGAGCAGGCTTCGACCAACTTGGATTCCGTGGCAGCCGCCACAGAGGAGCTGAGCGCAACAGTAACCGAGATTGCCGGCAATGCCGCCAAAGCCCGCTCAGTCGGCGAAGACGCTGACACCCAAGCCAAGTCGGTTGCGATCGTGATGCAGCAGTTGGGGCAAGCCGCGCAAGCCATTGGGAAGGTGACGGAGACGATCACCAACATCTCTTCCCAAACCAACCTTCTCGCGTTGAACGCCACCATTGAAGCGGCCCGCGCTGGCGCTGCTGGCAAGGGCTTCGCCGTTGTGGCCCACGAGATCAAGGAACTGGCACAGCAAACGGCCGCCGCGACCAAGGACATTGAGTCCAATATTTCGGCCGTCCAGATGTCCACCTCCGGCGCGGTCGCGGACATTGAGAAGATTTCGGACGTGATCAAGGATGTCGGCCAACTGGTGGCCAGCATCGCGACAGCGATCGAAGAGCAGACGGCTGTGACCAAGGATGTGGCATCCAACATCTCCCAAGCCTCGGCAGGCATTCGTGATGCCAACGAGCGGATAGCCCAAACCGCCACCGTCTCCAAATCCATTGCCAGTGACATCGCCGAAGTCAGCTCCCAGAGTCGAGCCACTAATAATGACAGCATTCACCTTCAAGAAGATGCCAACATGCTGCGGGCCATGACCGACAAGCTCAAGCAGCTTGCCGGGAGGTTTGAACTGGGCCAGCAGGCCGACTTTGCCGCCATCAAGAAGGGACACCTTCAGTGGCGCAACCGGTTGATCGAGATGTTCGAGGGGCGGCAGAAGCTCACGTCGTCGGATGTGGCCGATTACCACAGTTGCGCTCTTGGCAAGTGGTATGACCATGACGGCCACGCCAAGTTTCAGCAATTGGAGAAATTCCAACAGTTGGGCGCGGATCACCAGGGGTTCCATGCGCTTGTCGCGGAGATTGTGCAGTTGTGGAACAGCGGGAGACCGGCCGACGCGCGCCACCTGTTCGAGAAGTTGATTCCACACACGTCGCGACTCTTCGTGCTCCTTGACGAAATTTCACTGGATGCCGCGCAATCAAAAGCCGGAGGAGGCCTTGAGCATCCACCCACTCAGAACAACAGTGGCGCCAACCCTGATCGCAAGCGTTAACTATTCATCCAACCGCACATGAACATTGAATCCAAAACATCGGACGAAGCCCTGTTAATAGCCAGCTTCACCTTGGGTGATGCCGTCTTTGGCATCGACGCGCATCAGGTACAGGAAGTGACAAAAGCAGGCGACATCACCTGCGTCCATCACGCTCCCGCTTACGTTGTGGGCATTCGCAGCCTGCGCGGACGCATCGTCACCGTAATCGACCTGAGAATCCGGCTCAATCTGGGCCGTGTGGAAATCGGGCCCGAAAGCCGCATCCTGATCGTCGAAGGACTGGGCGAGCCCGTCGGCCTCTTGGTGGACCAGGTTGCCGACATGATTACCATCAACGCTGGGGATATACAACCTGCGCCATCGAACGTGCATGGAATCCAAGGACGCAACCTGCGCGGCGTATGCCGCGGAGGAAGGCGTCTGATAGCGTTGCTGGATCTGAGCAAGGTCCTGCAAATCGAATCCGACGCCGGCCATGCGTCTGTTCGGGAAGGCCTCCCCGCATGAGTCTGAGAGTTTTGGTTGCCGATGATGCCGCCCTGTTCCGCCGCGCGATCAGCGAGGCTCTGGCATCATTGCCAGAGGTGGAGGTGGTGGGCACCGCCTCCAATGGCAAGCTCGCGCTTCAAAAGACGCGCGAACTCAAGCCTGATTTGCTGACGCTCGATTTGGAGATGCCCGAAGTGGACGGCCTGGCCGTTCTGGATGCCCTCCGCCAGAACGGTGACAAAGTAGCCGTGATTGTCGTCAGTGCGCTTACCCGGCGGGGCGGCGATCTTACGTTGCGCGCCTTGGAAAAAGGGGCATTTGACTTCATCACCAAGCCCGATGCGTCCAGCGCTGAAGAAAGCCGCGAGACCATTCGCCGCGAACTGGCGCCCCGCTTGCGCGCCTTGGCCCAGCGACTGGCGGTGCGGGATATTCTGCGCCGCCCGTCCGCCGCCCCACCGCCGCCACCGGTAGCCCCAAAACCACAGGGAACGAATTTGGACGGAATCGCCGGTCGCATGAACCGTCTGGTTTCTCCAACCAAGCCGGAGATGGTGCTCATAGGGGTTTCCACCGGCGGTCCCAATGCCTTGTCCACGCTGCTGCCGCAAATTCCAAAGGACATCGGCGTGCCGATCCTGATCACGCAACACATGCCTCCGGTCTTTACTCAATCCCTGGCGGACAGCCTCGCCACCAAGTGTTCCTTGAAGGTGCGCGAAGGCGCACACGGCGAAACCATCGCTCCCAATACTGTTTACATCGCCCCTGGCGGACGCCAGATGCGATTGGCGGACGGTCCGGTTGGTAGTCGGGTGATCCAGATTACCGACGATCCGCCCGAGAACAACTGCCGACCCTCCGTGGATTATCTGTTTCGTTCCGTGGCCACGCATTTTCCCGGACGGGCCATGGCGGTGATCCTGACAGGCATGGGCAGCGATGGCACTCTGGGCTTGCGCTTGCTTAAACGGCACGGCTGCTTTGTAATCGCGCAGGATGAGGCCTCATGCGTCGTCTATGGGATGCCCAAAGCCGCCGTGGACGCGGGCGTCACGGACGCGGTTCTTCCGCTGGATGCCATCGCGGCCCGCATCACGGCGACGGTTCGAGGAGGGCGCCCATGAGTGTGTCCATTACTCGCGATGAATTGACGGTGTGGATCCGCTATATTCACGAGATCTGCGGAATTTCCCTGGACGAATCCAAAGCCTACCTGCTGGAGACCCGGTTGGGCGGCTTGCTGCGGGACACGGGCGCGGCCAGTTTTTCCGAGCTGTATTACCAGGCCAAAGCGGACCTTGCCAACGCGTTGCGTCGCAAGATCGTCGATGCCATCACCACCAACGAAACCTCTTTCTTCCGGGACACTGCGCCATTTGACCTGCTCCGTCACAAGCTGATTCCTGAGTTGGTTGACCGCCGGAAGAAGTCGGGCGCCCGGTTGACTCCCATCCGCATTTGGAGCGCCGCCTGCTCGACGGGTCAGGAAGCCTACAGCACCGGAATCGTCCTCAAGGAACTGCTCAGCGATCTGAATAGCTACGATATTCGCATCGTGGGAACGGACATCTCCGACAAAGCCGTCGCCGCAGCAAGCTACGGTCATTACAGCCGCTTGGAACTGGATCGAGGCATGGCCGCCGACAAAGTGACAAGATATTTCGTCCCGGCAGGGGACCAGTGGAAGATCCGTGACGATATCCGCGCAATGGCATCCTTCCGCACGATGAACCTGCTGCAGTCCTTCAGCTTTCCAGCGCCCTTTGACATCATCTTCTGCCGCAATGTGGCTATCTATTTCACCGAACCGGACAAAGTTCGCCTGTTCCAAAACATGGGCCGTTGCCTGGCCCGCGACGGCTCCTTGATCATCGGTTCCACAGAGTCACTCAGCGGGCTTTGTCCCGAGTTTGAACCCAAACGTTACCTGCGCAGTGTGTTCTATCAACTCAAAGGCGCGCCATGATTAAGTCGGCCCCATGTAGGGTAGGCCTCCGGCCTGCCAGTTGCGGTGCCTCTGGCTCCGCAAAGAATCGGGAACCGCAGTGGGGTCAACCGCAGAACACGCAGAACACGCGGAAAAAGAGCTCAGAATGAGGTTTGAAGATGCCATCCGTCAGATCAAGAATACATTCTTCGCAAAGGGTTCTTCTTCCGCGTGTTCCGCGTATTCTGCGGTTCATTTGCAGTTTTTGGATTTTAGATTTTAAATTTCAAATTTGAGATTTCACCAAAACCCACATTCCAAGCGTTGACATCCGACTAAAGTAAGGTTTTATTGAAAAAACAATTATCAGCATGAACTGTTTTTCCTCAATTCAACACCCTAAGGTTGGCGTCTGGCTCTGCAAAGAATTGGAGGCCCCGATGTATCGAGGAGCCAGAGGCTCCTCGAACCGGCAGGCCAGAGGCCTACCCCACATAGGCGATACATAGGCGATAGTTATTTTGAATAATATAAGAACAAACGAATTGGGAGGGGCCAAGCAGATGTTTCGCACAATTGGACTGATGCTGGCCATTCTGGCTGGCGGGGCTGTGCTTGCCTCGTGGATGATCGGGAGGGCCGATACCGATGCGCGAACTGACCTGCTGCGGAAGGCGCAATTGGTGGCACAGACGTTAAATGCCGAGCGCGTTCGGTCGCTCTCGGGCACGGAAGCGGACACCAACTCACCTGCCTATCTACGGCTCAAGGAACAACTCTCCATTGTCCGAGCAGCCAGCCCACAATGCCGATTTGTCTATCTTATGGGCCGCAAACCCAACGGTTCATTGTTCTTCTTCGTGGATAGCGAATCGGCCGACTCGAAGGACTACTTTCCGCCGGGAAAAGTCTATGACGAGGCTCCCGAAGGTTGCTACAAGGTTTTCTCCACCAGAAATGCCGCCACGGTGGGGCCATACACCGATCGCTGGGGCACTTGGATCTCGACGCTGGTTCCGATTCAAGACCCGCATGCGTCCACGCACAATTTGGCTACGCCAGATCAAGCCCGGACGATGGTGCGCAAGGCGGTGGACTTTTATCGGAAGAACGGGCGTGAGCGTCTTCTGGAGGAAGTCAACAATCCGCAGGGAGAATTTCACAAGGGTGACCTCTATGCCTTTGTCTATTACTGCAACATGACCATGCTGGCTCATCCGGTGTATCCGGAGCTGGTCGGCAAGAACCTGTTTGACAAGAAGGATTGGGTGGGAGGCAAGTTTTTTCGCAGGGAGATTCAGGAAGTTGCCCGTTCCAAAGGCAGTGGCTGGGTGGACTATGAATATCAGAATCCCGCCAATAACCGGCTTGAGCCCAAGACCACGTATGTCCAGAGTGTGGACGACATGATCATCTGCGCCGGGGCTTACAAGGGAACCGGCCCTGTTCTTGCCGCGCTGGGCATGGACGTTGATGTCCATGCGTTGAACTGGATGCTTGCCCGGGCCGCGCTGCCGGCGGGGCTGCTGACGCTGGCGCTGGCTGCGATCGTCTTGATAAGGTCGGCGCTGCTGGCTCGACGCTCCCTGATATCATCCAGCGCACTGTCGCTCCGCAGCAAGCGGCTCGAACCTTCCTTGGCCATCGCCGTCGGACTGATTCTGACCCTGTTCTCTGCCTGGATGTTCCACGAACGCGAAACCCATGCTCGCAAAGAGACTTTTGATCAGCTTGCGGCAAGCCAGACAGAAGTGATTGCCCAAACACTTCACCTTATCCGTAATACCGAACTGGAGGGGCTGGCGCACTTTTGCGGGAGCAGTGCCACGATAACTCCGGCGGAGTTCAAACATTTCACTGATTATTTGACCGAGAATTCAGCGGTCAAGGCATGGGAATGGGTCCCCGAGGTGCCAGCGGAGAACAAGTCGAGCTTCGAATCGGAGGCCCGAGCGGATGGACTGAAAGGATTTGAGATCTGGCAGAAGGATGCCAAAGGGAATCGCACTGCGGTTTCTGAACGCGCAGCATATTATCCAGTTCTTCAACTGGCACCCTTGGCGGGCAACGAACCTGCTTTGGGTTACGACCTCGGCTCGGAGCCGCAACGCCGCGCGGCATTGGAAGCGGCGGCGAGCACCGGTCTTCGCACAGCGACCGCTCCTGTCACACTGGTACAGGAGACGGGCGACCAAAAGGGGATGCTGATTTTCCAACCTATCTTTAAAGGCAGCAATCCCAAGCGATTGCTTGGTTTCGCTGTGGCCGTGTTACGGATTGGAGATATGCTCATGAGCGTCAGCCAAGACAACTTCCAGCCCATGGAGCTTTCTCTGCTGGGCTTGAACTCGGCGCCCGAATCGCTCGCGACCACTTGGAGCTCCGACACCCCTCCGAATAGGGGACTTTCCTCAACACGTTTCGTCTTTGTCTTCGGCAAGGTTCTTTCTGTGACCGCTTATGCGGGGTCGGAGTTCATGCGCCTGCATCCGGCGCGGGCCGGCTGGCTGGCTATCCTGACGGGATTGGCTCTCACCGCCTCGCTCGGCTTGGTGTTCCGCCAGAACCTCCGTCGTCGTGAGGAACTGGAGCGGCTGATCTCTGATCGTACCGTTGAACTGCGGGAAAGCGAGCAATCCTACCGCAATCAGTTCGCCAACAATTCAACGGTGATGCTGCTGGTGGATCCCACAGATGGAGCTATCATTGACGCCAATGCCGCCGCGCTGAGTTTCTACGGTTATGCGCGGGCACGCTTGCTGGCCATGCGAGTTACCGAGATCAACAGCATGTCCGAATCTGAATTCCAACATCTCGCGTCAACTGTCACGGAGGAAAAAGGCCAGAGGTTCGAGATTCAACACCTTCTGGCGAATGGCTCTGTGCGGGACGTCGATGTGTCGGTAAGCCGTATTCATTTTGGCAATCGCATCGTTCTGCATTCAATCATCCATGACATCACTGAGCGCAAGCAGGCGGATGCCAGACTGCGCCAATTGTCCGTGGCTGTGGAACAAAGTCCCGTTTCGATTGTGATTACTGATGTTGTCGGCAAAATTCAATATGTAAATCCCAAATTCCTCGAAGTCACTGGCTACAGCTTGGATGAGGTTCTGGGACAAAATCCGCGCGTTTTGAAATCTGGCAACAGAAGTCCGGAGGATTACAAGGAATTGTGGAAAACCATCATCGCAGGCAGAAATTGGCACGGCGAATTCCTCAACCATACGAAGAACGGCGAACTCTATTGGGAAAGCGCCTCCATTTCGCCCATCCGCCATGCATCGGGCCGCATTACTCATTTTCTGGCCGTCAAAGAAGACATCACCGAGCGCAAGAGAACCGAGGCTGCGATGCGAGCAAGCGAGGCTAATTTCCGCACCTTCTTCGAAACCATCGAAGACATGATCGTCGTGGCCACACCCAAGGGCCGGATTCTCTTCACCAACGAAGCTCTCGAACGCAAGCTGGGCTATAGTGCTGATGAACTCGCCGCCATGCGCGCGCTGGATCTCAATCCGGCAGACAATCGCCTCGAAGCCGAGGAGATATTCGACGCCATATACCGAGGTCAGAGGAATACCTGCTCCTTGCCGCTGGCGCGCAATGACGGCAGCTTGGTGCCTGTCGAGACCCGTGCTTGGCTGGGAGTTTGGAATGACCAGGAGTGCGTCTTCGCCATCCACAAGGACTTGAGCGCGGAGCATGAGGCTCAGCAGCGTTTTGAACGGCTGTTCCGCAACAACCCGGCGCTGATGGCTCTCTCCACCATGCCAGAGCAGCGGTTTACCGATGTCAATGAAGCTTTTGTGAAGGCGACCGGCTATTCCAAAACTGAAATCATTGGTAAAACCAGCGCGGATCTCGGCTTGTTTGAAAACCCCGTGGATCAGGAGGCATTGGCCGATAGATTGCGGAAAAGCAGGTCCATCGCCGGACTCGAACTCAGGGTTCGACGCAAGGATGGAGCGATGCTTAACGGCCTCTTTTCGGGCGAGCTGATCAGCGGCCAGGGACAGCAATATTTTCTTACGGTGATGATCGACATCACCGACCGCAAACGAGCTGAGGAAGCGTTGCGAACGCAATCCCGCCTGCAGCAATTGCTCATGGAGATCTCCTCGATGTATATTAATCTGCCCTTGGAGAGCCTTGAGTTGACAGTTCACGTTTCCTTGGGGCATCTGGCGGAATTCGTTAATGCCGACCGCGCTTATGTCTTCTCCTACGACTTTGAGAAGCAAATCTGCGTCAATACCCACGAGTGGTGCGCAGATGGCTTTGAGCCGCAAATCGACAAATTGAAGACGGTTCCGCTGGCGTCCTTGCCTGGCTGGGAGGATGCGCATCGCGAGGGTGACCCGATTTATGTAGAAGATGCGTTATCCTCGCCGCCGGGTGCCTTGTGGGAAGCGCTTGAGCCGCAAGGCATCAAGAGCCTGCTGGCCATCCCAATGATGATTAACAATGAATGCATTGGATTCGTTGGATTCGATTCGATGCGGCAGCGCCACGTTTACTCAGACAGCGAACAGCGTCTGCTCACAGTCTTTGCCCAAATGTTGGTAAATGTGAGGGAACGCAAACGGGCAGAGGAGAAACTGGTGGAGAGCAACATCTACCTCGAACAAGCCACCGCCCGAGCCAACGATATGGCGACCCATGCCGAGCTGGCCAGCTCCGCCAAGAGCGAGTTCCTGGCCAATATGAGCCACGAAATCCGCACCCCCATGAACGGCGTTCTTGGCATGGTCGGCCTGTTGATGGACACAAACCTGACCGATGACCAGCGCCGTTACGCCAAGACCGCTCGCGCCAGCGGCGAAGCCCTGCTCGCTCTAATCAATGACATCCTGGATTTTTCCAAGATTGAGGCCGGAAAACTGGATCTGGAAACCCAAAACTTTAATTTGCACCGACTGATGGACGATTTCGCCGGAATGATGGCAATTCGAGCTCATGAGAAAGGACTGGTATTGGGATGCGTGGTGGCTCCTGAGGTTCCTGCTGACCTTCAGGGCGATCCGGGACGCTTGCGTCAGATTCTCATCAACTTGACTGGCAATGCCATCAAGTTTACCGCGCAGGGCGAAGTGATCATCCGCGTAAGCGTGGTCTCAGAAACTCAGGGAGAGATACGACTGCGGTTTGGAGTGCATGACACCGGCATTGGCATCCCTGCGGACAAACTTGGACGGCTGTTTGGGAAATTCTCCCAAGTCGATGCCTCAACCACGCGCACCTACGGTGGCACGGGGTTGGGCCTGGCGATTTCCAAGCAACTGACGGAGTTAATGGGCGGCGAGATTGGAGTCGAGACCGAGGCGGGCAAGGGCTCGGAATTCTGGTTTACGGCGCTCCTGGTTAAACAAGCCTCCAAACCGGCGGAGGCATCGTCTCCAGCCGACCTGCGCGGAGTGCGTGTCTTGATTGTCGATGACCATTCCGTGAATCGGGAGATTCTCATGGTTCTGCTTGAGTCTTGGGGTATGCGGCCCGACGAGGCCGTCGATGGTCCGTCCGCCCTACAGGCGCTGGCTCAAGCCCAAGCCAGGCGCGATCCTTTCACGGTCGCCATTCTGGATATGCAGATGCCCGGCATGGATGGAAAATCCCTGGGCCGCGCCATCAAGAGCGATCCCACTCTGAATGAAACCCGGATGGTGTTATATACTTCCTTGGGCCAAACAGGGAGCGATCAACGGTTGGAAGAAATCGGCTTTGCCGCCGCTCTGACTAAACCCGTTCGCCGCGAGGATTTGTTGGAAGTTCTGACCAGTGTCATTAGCGGCAAAAAGCTGACCACACCCAAGCCGGTCTCGACGCCAGTCCTTGCACTTGGGCGAGGCTTGACTCATGCCCGCATCCTGGTCGCCGAGGACAATATCACCAACCAGCAAGTCGCGGTTGGCATTCTCACCAAACTGGGGGTCAGAGCCGAAGTGGCTGCCAATGGAGCCGAAGCTGTCAAGGCTCTCGAGACGCTGCCCTACGACTTGGTGCTGATGGACGTGCAAATGCCGGAGATGGATGGGCTTGAGGCCACCAGAGTTATCCGCGACCCGCAATCGCACGTGCTCAACCACCAAATAACCATTGTTGCCATGACCGCCCATGCCATGCAACGAGACCGCGAGAAGTGCCTGCAGGCGGGCATGGACGATTACCTCACCAAGCCGATCGAACTGCTTGCTTTGGTTGCGGTCTTGGAAAAGTGGCTCAAACCAAAAGGCGAAGTGGTTCAACCGGCAGCCAGCGAGCCCAAAGAAAAAGCCGATCCCTCCAGCCATGAAGAGAAACTCGCTATTTTCGACCGCGCGGCATTTATGAGTCGGGTAATGAATGACGAGGAATTGGCCCGGGTGGTTCTTGATGGCTTCCTGAGCGAGTTGCCCGGCGAAATCACGCAGTTGAAGAACCATCTGGCGGCAGGCAACACCCGCCTTGTGGAACAGCAAGCCCACAAAATCAAAGGCGCCTGCGCCGCAGTGGGAGGCGAAGCTTTGCGCGCCGTCGCTTGGGCGATGGAGCAAGCAGGCAAAGCCGGAGATCTGGATACGGCCAGAGACCTCGCAGCCGATTTGGATACGCAGTTTGAGGCGCTAAGAGAAGCGCTGAAGAGTAATACTTTAAACGGGTAATGATGGGACTGTTTCCAACAAGGAATTTAGGAGGAATGACGGAATAAGGATGAATATCCAATATCCAACAAGGAATGTCCAATATCCACGGGGGAAGCGATCTGTAGGTCTGACTGTCTTTCCTTCCTCCTTGGACATTCCTTGTTGGATATTGGACATTCATTCCTCTTCCGTCCGGCCTTCCCCCTTGGAAATTCCTTGTTCGATATTGGATATTCAGTCCCTCTCAAGACTTGCTTCCACTCTGTCTCCAAGTTATTCTTTGCCTGCAACTGGCGCGCGGGCCGCGTGAGTTGCGGTAGAGCACCCATGCAAAGACTGGAACCGAGTTAAATAGACAAAAGTGAGCCGTGAATCAATGAACCTTTCTCCTCCCTTTGCCGTGGTGGTCAATGACGATTCCACTCAACTCACCCTGCTTTCCGGCCTGCTGCGCAAAGCGGGTCTTGAACCTCACGCTTTCACAAGGGCTGAAGCCGCTCTGACAGCCTTGTACTCCGATGTCGATGCCAAGCCCGCCCTGATCGTTACCGACCTCTACATGCCGGGGATTGACGGCTGGCAATTCTGTCGCTTGCTGCGTTCGCCTGAATACTCCCCTTTGAATCAAGTCCCCATCCTGGTGGTTTCGGCCACCTTCTCCGGCGAACAGTCCTCCCGCATCGCCGCTGACATCGGAGCCGAAGCCTTCCTGCCCTCTCCGGTGGAAAGCGGACGTTTCTGCGAACAGGTGCGAGCAATCCTGAGTGGCAAGCAGGTGCGGCACCCGTTGCGCGTCCTGATTGTGGATGACAACACCGATTTCTGCGAACTGCTCAAGAAGATCTTCACGGACCACGGATACCAAGCCGAAATGACGCACACAGCCAAGGCGGCTGCCGAAGCCTTCGGGAAAGCCACCTACGATGTGGCTGTGCTGGACTATATCCTGCCCGACGGCTTCGGCGACGCTCTGATTGTGGAGTTTCGAGCGCTGCGGCCTGACTGCGTTTGCCTGATGATGACCAGTTTCACTGGACCAGAACTGGCCTTGGACTGGATGAAGAAGGGAGCCGCCGCCTATCTGCAAAAGCCGTTTCAGGCCGACTACATCATCGAACTCTGTGCCCGGACTTTCCGCGAACGCGCCCTGCTGCGCGCTCAAGACCAAGTTGAAGCTCTTACGCGTGAACTGCGCGATAGCAAGGAAGCCGCCTTGAAGAACAACACCCTGCTGCGTTCGATCATGGAAAGTCCGCAGGACATGCTCATTTTCGCGCTTGATACCCGGTACCGCTACACCGCGTTCACGCAGGGGCATAGGAAGACGATGAAGGCAATCTGGGGCGTCGAGATCGGATTGGGGATGAACATGCTCGACGCCATCCCAAGCTCGATCGACCGCGAAAAAGTCAAGAGTCATTTTGATAGCGCTTTACAGGGCAATTATTTCAACAGGATTGAAGAATATGGCGATCCAACGCTCCGCCGAACCATCTACGAAGATCGCTACGGCCCAATCTGTGGTGATGACGGCATTGTATGCGGTTTGACCGTATTCGGAATTGATATTACCGCTCAGAAGCAAGCGCAGGAGGATCTGCTGAAGACCAATCTCAAACTCGAACACGCCATTGTCCGCGCTAACGAGATGGCGGAACAAGCCAAGTTAGCCAGCGCAGCCAAGAGCGAGTTTCTGGCCAATATGAGCCACGAAATCCGCACCCCCATGAATGGCGTTCTGGGCATAGTTGGACTATTGCTGGATACAAACCTGTCCGAGAACCAGCGTCGTTATGCCCAAACCGCTCGTGCCAGCGGCCAGGCTCTGCTGGCCCTGCTCAATGACATCCTGGATTTTTCCAAGATTGAGGCCGGCAAACTCGATCTGGAAACCCAAAATTTTAATTTGCACCGATTGATGGACGATTTCGTCGGGATGATGGCGGTGCGAGCTTATGAGAAAGGACTGGCGCTGGCATGCGTGACCGCGCCCAAAGCTCCTGCCGATCTTCAAGGCGATCCCGGACGCTTGCGGCAGATTCTTATCAACTTGACTGGCAATGCCATCAAGTTTACGGAGCAAGGCGAAGTGGTCATTCGCGTCAGCGTGGTCTCGGAAACACCGGGCGCGGTTCGACTGCGGTTTACAGTGCATGACACCGGCATTGGAATTCCCCCGGACAAGTTCCGACGGCTCTTTGAAAAGTTCTCCCAAGTCGATTCCTCAACAACGCGCAATTACGGCGGCACAGGGCTGGGATTGGCAATTTCCAAGCAATTGACCGAATTGATGGGCGGTGAGATCGGAGTTCAGAGCGAGGCGGGCAAGGGTTCGGAATTCTGGTTTACGGTGCTCCTAGCCAAACAACCCTTCCACGAACCTGCGGTAGCGCCAGAGCTGGCCGACCTGCGCCGAGCGCGTGTCTTGATTGTCGATGATCGCCCCATCAATCGAGAAATTCTCATGGTTCTGCTCAATTCATGGAATATGCGGCCCGAGGAGGCCGCCGATGGGCCGTCCGCGCTGCGGGCGCTGAATGAAGCTCAAGCCGCGCGGGATCCTTTCACGATCGCCATTCTGGATATGCAGATGCCCGGAATGGATGGGAAATCCCTGTGCTGCGCCATCAAGAGCGATCCAACTTTAAGCGAAACCCGGTTGGTGTTGTACACATCCATGGGCCAGATGGACAGCGATCAACGGTTGGAAGAAATTGGCTTTGCCGCCGCTCTGACCAAACCGGTTCGGCGAGAGGATTTATTGGCTGTCCTGTCGGATGTCATCAGCGGAAGAAAGTTTGCCACACCCCAGCCGGTCTCGTCCCCTGATTTCGCGCTATCTCACGGCTTAATTCATGCCCGCATTTTGGTCGCCGAGGATAACATTACCAACCAGCAAGTCGCGGTGGGGATTCTCACGAAACTGGGGTTCAGATCTGAAGTGGCCGCCAATGGCGCTGAGGCTGTCAAAGCACTCGAAACTTTGCCTTACGATCTGGTGCTGATGGACGTGCAAATGCCCGTCATGGACGGTCTTGATGCCACCAGAGCCATCCGCGATCCTCAATCGCGCGTGCTCAACCACAAGATAACCATTGTCGCCATGACCGCCCATGCCATGCAAGGCGACCGCGAGAAATGCCTGCAGGCGGGCATGGACGATTACCTCACCAAGCCAATCGAACTGCCCGCTTTGGTTGCGGTTCTGGAAAAATGGCTCAAACCCAAAGGCGAAGCCGATCAACCGATGATCAGCGAGCCTGAAGGAAAAGTCGCCAGATCCAACCATGAAGAGAAACTTGCTGTCTTTGACCGCGCGGCATTCATGAATCGAATGATGGATGACAAGGAATTGGCTAGGGTAATCCTTGATGGCTTTTTTGGGGAACTGCCCAGCCAAATTACGCTGTTGAAGAACCATCTGGCGGAGGGCGATGCTAGGGTGTTGAATTGATGGGGATTTGCCTTGGTCGATTCATTCAGAATTTGTTCCTAAAATCACGATACCAATCAAGGAACAAGCTCCTTAAGCCTGTTTTTGCTCAATTCAACACC
>CAIUEN010000217.1 GCA_903898185.1 uncultured Verrucomicrobiales bacterium | reverse complement strand
TCAACGATTCAACGATTCAACGATTCAACGATTCAACGATTCAACGATTCAACGATTCAACGATTCAACGATTCAACGATTCAACGATTCAACGATTCACGATTCAACGATTCAACGATTCTCTGGCTTCCCGCCGAAATCTTCCTTAGAGTAACCAAATTATGTTTGAGAACGCTAAAATGCAGTTAGAGACCGCCGCCGTGAAGCTTGCACATTTACGGAGGTTTCTTTGACGTCCCCATCATTCAAAAACGCCAGGCTGAGCTTGACGCGTTGATGACTCAGGAGAACTTTTGGAACAACCGCGAAAAAGCCCAAGGGCTCATCGACGAAGCCAATTCTCTGCGCAAGAAGATCGAACCGCTGCTCAAAGCCGAGGGGCGGATTGCGGATTCGCAAGTCATGCTCGAATTAGCCCAAGCCGAGCCCGAAAGCGAACAGTTTAAGCACGAACAGGAATTAGACCGTGAATTGTCGGCTTTTACAAAGGAACTCGAGAGTCTCGAACTCAAGGTGTTTCTGACGGGGCCGCACGATAAGAACAATTGCATCTTGAGCATCAACGCCGGCGCCGGTGGAACGGAGGCTTGTGACTGGGCGGAAATGCTCCTGCGCATGTACCAACGCTGGTGCGAGCTTCGCGGTTGGGAAATCGATCTCACCGATGTGCTCTCTGGTGAAACCGCCGGAATCAAGAGCGCCACGATCTTTATCAAAGGCGAGTTTGCCTACGGATTCTGCAAAGCGGAACGCGGCGTGCATCGTCTGGTTCGCATTTCCCCGTTTGATTCCAACAAGCGCCGCCATACCAGCTTTGCCAGTGTCGATTGCATCGCGGAAATTGCGGAGACCGATTCGGACATTGTCCTGCCGCCGAGCGAATTGCAGGTGGACACCTACCGATCCGGAGGCAAAGGCGGCCAGAACGTCAACAAAGTGGAAACCGCCGTTCGCATCACGCATTTGCCCACGGGGCTGATTGCAGCCTCGCAAAACCAGCGTTCTCAGCATCAGAACCGCGCCACAGCCATGCGCATGCTCATTTCCAAGATTTATGCCAAGCGCGTGGACGAGCAGAAGACCGAACTGGAACGGTTCTACGGCGAGAAAGGCTCCATTGGCTTTGGAAACCAGATTCGCAGTTACGTTTTCCAACCTTACCGGATGGTCAAGGATTTGCGTACCGGCGTCGAGACCAGCAATGTCCAGGGCGTGATGGACGGCGATCTCGATCCATACGTCAACGGATGGCTGCGCGCGGGCTGTCCCAGTAAGCGGATGTCTGGCATCAAGGATGAAGATGAATAATGAACATTCAGGTAGCATAGGCATCCTTGCCTGTGCCCCTCTCTCAGGCGAGCGTCAGCGAGACGCTAATTCTCCGCTCCGAACAGTTACGATGAATAATGAACATTCTTGACAAAATCGTCGCTCAAAAGAAGATTGAAATCGCGAAGCTGCCTATGGACAAGCCGTGCGGCGTCTGTCTGAAAGCGGCGATGGAGAAGCGCGGTGGCAGCCGTGATTTTCTTGGGGCGCTGGCGAAGGCGAATGGGGGTTCGATGGCGTTGATTGCCGAAGTCAAGAAGGCGTCGCCTTCGATGGGGCTGATCTGCCCAGACTTCGACCCGGTTCGCATCGCTCGCGAGTATCAGGCGGCGGGGGCAAATTGCCTTTCCGTATTGACCGACGAGAAATTCTTCCAGGGATCGCTGGAGTATTTGCGCCAAATCCGCGCCGCTGTCGATCTCCCGCTATTGCGCAAGGATTTCATCATTGATGAACGGCAGATACTGGAAGCCATCGAGTGGGGAGCGGATGCCATCCTGCTGATCGCCGCCATATTGAGCGACGATGATCTGGCGCGGTTTCACCGAATTGCCACGGAGGCCGGGCTGGCCGCGCTGGTTGAGGCGCATGACGAGGCCGAACTGACCCGCGCGCTGGCGCTGGGAGCGCCGCTCATTGGTATCAACAACCGAAACCTTAAGACCTTCACGGTTGACCTGGCCACAACCGAGCGCTTGTCGCTTCAAATCAAAGCGACCGGAAACGCCGACCGCGTGTTGCTGGTGTCGGAAAGTGGAATTCACACGCGCCAGGACGTCGAGCGACTGCAACAATGCGGCGCTCGCGCCATGCTGGTGGGGGAGTCCCTGGTAACTTCGCCGTCCGGCATTCGAGCAAAGGCGGCGGAGCTGTTGGGACGTTCAATGGAGGAATACTTTGAACGGGTAAGAATGTTGCTTTTTGCGCCAAGAGCAGGGAATGACCTTCGGACGTAGCGCAGACATTCTTGTCTGCCGTTCCGCAGGTTTTCCAACCTGCGGGGTGCGTCGGTAATTTCAGCGGTTGTCTTGTTACCGACGCTTTGCCGACTAGAAAGTCGGCGGAACGGCAGACAAGAATGTCT
>CAIUEN010000216.1 GCA_903898185.1 uncultured Verrucomicrobiales bacterium | reverse complement strand
CGTTTTCTTCCGATGGCGCTCCTGCTGATTGGTGATGTAGGTTGAGCCCCCGATGTCCCGCCCAAGTATTCATTGAGCTGGCCCTGCCATTGAATTCCGAGGCGAGGTTCGCGGTTCTTGGTGGCGAAGATCACATGATAATGCAGGCTGGTATGTGTTGAAGGCATGGAATGTATTATATCCAACTGGATATGATAGACCAAAAAAACACGCAGTCAGAAGTCGTATTTCTGCTTTAGGTTACTTTTCGGTCACACACCCAACAGGTAAGATCGTTCCTTGTTCTCGGTGAAAAAGTAACATTCTTACCCGTTTTAGCCAATAAAACCATCTTTCCATCTCCAACGCCCTCTGCTAAAATAAGTCCATGAGTGAAATCGTATTTGAAATCACCGAAGATGCCTCAGACGGAGGCTTCGTTGCGCGAGCGCTTGGCTACTCCATTGTCACAGAAGCCGACACTTGGGAGGATCTGCGGGCCAACGTCCGGGAAGCCGTCCTCTGCCACTTTGACGAAGGCAAAGCGCCCGCTGTCATCCGCCTGCATCGAGTGCTGGATGAGTTGGTCAGCGTTGCATGAAACTGCCGCGCGATCTTTCATCTGCCGAGCTTGAAAAAGCGCTGTGCCGCGTTTTCAAATATCATTTTGTCAGACAAGTTGGCTCGCATCGTCGCCTTACGACTCTAATCGGCGGTGAGCACCATCTCACCATTCCCAACCATGCTCTGCTTCGCTTGGGCACACTACGCGTGATTCTCAGTGAAGTCATGGCCCACCATCGGCTCACACTGGCGCAGGTTTTGCATCAGCTCGGATTCTGATCTTCTGATCATTAGCGGGTTTTGCGAATGATTGTTTTTTTGGGAAAGACGGCATGGCAGGATTAAAGTGTCTGGGGGGCAACCCAGCCAATTACGTTTACTTATGGGTAGCTTTGGAAGCAGAGGAAGAAGTTATGCTTTGAACGGGTAAGGTCGTTCCCCGCTCTTGGCGCAAGAAGCAACATTCTTACCCATTCAAAGTATAATCGTGAGGGCGCTCGCTTGCTTGTTGAATCGCTCAGTCCTGTTCGAAATAATCGCTATCGACATGTTTGACTTGGTAGGAGTGAGAGAGTGATACACCGATGTTGTGCTGGATCATTAGGTCGGCCAGGCGGTCGCCGTCGATCAGGATAACTTTTTGCGGGATTTTCTTGGCGTAGATGATGGCGGTATCGGCGAAATTGCTTGTGGTTAGAAAAATTCCTTTGTGGGCTTGCTGCCCGGCCAAGGCACCCACGAAACTCTGAATTTCTTTTCGGCCTACGGCTTGCTGCCACCGCTTTGCTTGGACGTAGATCACATCAAGACCGAGGCGGTCTTCGTTGATAACCCCATCGATCCCTTCGTCGTTGGATGCTTTGGTGACCTGGGCGGCTTCTTCCCGTGATCCGCCGTAACCCATGGCAACGAGCAAGTCGAGGACGAGTTGCTCGAACCGAAACGGGTCCATTTTCTGGGCGAGATCAAGCACCTCCTTTTTCAAGGCTTCGTGGAGCAATTGATATGCGGAGTTGATCGTTTCTTCCGGCGTCTTTCTTCTGGCAGCAGCATCGCCACCTTGATCGGTTTCCATGGTGCCGTCGTTTTCTACCTTCTGGTTTCCGGGTGTTTGCGCAAACTGGGCGAATTGTGGAAACTGCATCAAGAACTCACGGTCAATGAATTTTGGCTTCTGTTCCGCAACCTTCTTGCCGGATTCGGTAATAACGTAAAGCCCTTTCTTGGGTCGTTCGAGAAGTCCAGCCCGGAAAAGATCATAGCAAGCCCAGTTGACCCGATTATGCCAACGGCGTTGCATTCCGCTGGGAAGCATTTCATTTTGCTCCTCCGTGGTGAGGTTGAACTGTTGGGCTAGAATATCGAAGATTCCGGAAAGCCTGTGCGGTTGGCCATCGGCAAAAAACTGAAGGGCCGGAGCCTTAATCTCGTTAAATTCTGGAATTGGCATAGTCGAGGGTGCTTCTTTGATTGGCAGACTGTCAACGCTGAAAATATACTGTAAACAGGTAGGATCGTTCCTTGTTCTCGGTGAAAAAAGTAACATTCTTACCCGTTTTAGCCAATAGAACCATCTTTCCATCTCCAACGCGAGCAATTCTCATTATGGCAGGCAAGCAAGAATACCCCATCAATGGAAGACTGGGATTGAATATCCAATATCGAACAAGGAATTTCCAATGATGAAGTAGGAGGGTCCGGGAAATAAGCTGGTTTTAAGGAAAGCCTGTAGATGCGTTGCGGCACTCGTGTTTACTAACAGCAATCTCGGAAATCGAAGGCTCCGCGCACTCCGCGCCTCCGCGTGAGTGCGCCTGAATATCCAATCCAATCCTCTTCGTGCCTTTGTGTCTTTGTGTGAGCACATGAAGGCACAAAGAGGATAGGGTTTGACATACCAGTCTGTTTAAGAAACACAAGTCATGGATTTCTCAGCAATTCTTCCCTACTTCATTATTGGACATTCCTTGTTCGATATTGGATATTCAGGCAGAAACCTTTCACTGCATATTGGGTATTCTTGCTTGCCTGCCATAATGAGAATTGCTGCCAGAAAAGGGCACCCTATTTCTGAGCGGATTCTTTTTCCATCTCCCACCCACCGCCCAGGGCTTTATAAACGGCCACCAGGCTGGTGGCGGTATCTGTTTCGCTTTGGGCCAACTGATCCTCCACGCCCAGTTGAGTTCGCTCGGCATCCAAGACTGTCAAAAAGTCGGCGATTCCGCCTTGGTAACGGCTGCGAGCCAGTGAAACGGCTTGCTCTCCCGCGCGGGCCGAAGCGGCCAGGTAGTCGCGACGCTCCGCCGAGCGCCCGAAAGTCACCAGTGAATTCTCGGTCTCCTCAAGCGCGGTCAGCACTGCCTGCTCGTATTCGGCCAGTGCGGCATCGGCCCTTGCGCCAGCCATTTTTATCCGCGCGCGAACGTGTCCGAAGTCCAACGCGGCCCAAGTAATGCTCGGGCCAAACGAATAAACGTCGGAACCGCCCTTGGCCAAACCAGACAACTGAGACGCCTCAAGCCCGATGCGTCCGTTGAAAGCAACACGCGGAAACAGGTCTGCGGTCGCGATGCCGATGCCTGCCGTCGCCGCCCTTAAACGGAATTCCGCAGCGCGAATATCCGAACGCCGGCGCAGCAGGGAATCCGGGTTTTCGATATTGACCAGCTCGGGCGCGGACGGGAGCGGGCCTGGAATGGAGAGTTCGCCTTCAAGGGCAGCGGGTTGGCGCGCCGCCAGGACGCTCAGGCGATGGATGGCCCGCTTGGTGGCAGCTTGGAGCGGCGGGATGCCTGCCAGCGTGGCATTGTATTGCGCGCGGGCGCGGGCGGTGTCCAGCTCCGTCGAACGTCCGGCTTTGAGTTTTGCCTCTGTCAACGCCAGCGTGTCGCGCTGGTTATCGGCGTTTTTTCGGGCGACGGCCAGCCTGTGCTGGGTTCCCCGAAGTTCGAAGTAGTTGCGGGCGACCTCAGCCGCCAGGCTGACCCTGACGTCCCGCCGAGTGGCCTGGGCTGCCGCCAATTCGGCGACGCTGACTTGATCCGCTCGGCGCACGCGTCCAAACAAATCCAATTCCCATGTGGCATCGAATCCGCCGTTGAACAACTCATGTTCGCGCAGGCTTCGCGAAAACATTCCTTTCATTGAATCTTTGCTGGTGGTGGACTTTGTCCATCCGCCTTGGGCTTCAACGGAGGGGAACAGATCCAGTTCGCTCTGAAGGCGCAAGCCGCGCGCCTCACGCACCCGCGCGGTGGCAATCCGCAGATCGAGGTTGGAGGCAAACGTGTTGACAATCAGCTCGTTCAATTTCGTATCAAGGAATCCACGCCACCACGAGGCGTCAATCGAACCCGCTGCCAGGTTTGTCTGAGCGCCGTTGGCAAAAGCGGCATCCACCTTGATCTCAGGCCGTTTAAAATCGGGCCCGACCGCGCATCCGCTGATCAACAGGGGAAGGCTCACCGCGAGCAGCATGGCTGTCAAAGCGGGACCTTTAGCGCCGGTTCCGCCCGGCGCGGTTGACGTGTTTCTGCCTTCAATGATCCGCCGGATGATCAGGTAGAACACGGGTGTCAAAAATATGCCGAAAAACGTCACGCCAAGCATGCCGAAGAAGACGGCTGTGCCCAGCGATTGGCGCATTTCAGCGCCCGCGCCGTGTGCCATCATCAGCGGGATTACGCCAAAAACGAAGGCCAACGATGTCATCAAGATCGGTCGCAACCGCAGCCGACATGCCTCAATGGCGGCATCGAGCCTGTTCCGGCCCGCCTCCTGCAATTGGCGGGCAAATTCAACGATGAGGATGGCGTTCTTGCACGCCAACCCCACCAGCACCACGAAACCGATTTGTGTGAACAGGTTGTTGTCCCTGCCCGTCAGCATGATTCCCATGATGGCCGAGAACAGACACATCGGCACGATCAGGATGATCGCCAGCGGCAGCGACCAGCTCTCATAAAGCGCTGCCATCAGCAGGAATGCCATCAGCACGCACAATGAGAAAACGTAAACCGCCGAATTGCCGGCAATTTTTTCCAGATAACTCATTTCGGTCCACTCAAAGCCTATTCCTGGCGGCAAGGTTTTGGCGGCCAGATCTTCCATGAGCCGCATTGCCTCGGCTGAACTGACCCACGGCAGTGAGTTGCCGTTCAATTCAGCGGAGGGATACATGTTGTAACGGGCCACCGCCTCAGGCGCGGCAATCTGGCGGATGCTCAGCAGCGTGCTTAGCGGAATCATTTCGCCCGCCGAATTGCGGACTTTGAGATTCGCCACATCCTCGGGCTTGCGCCGGAATTCCGAGTCCGCCTGCGCGGTGACTTGGAATGGCCGACCGAAGATGTTGAAATCATTGACATAGAGCGAGCCCAAGTAGATTTGAAGCGTGTCCCAGACGTTTTGCAGCGGCACTCCCATGGCGCGAGCCTTTTCGCGGTCAACATCCAGGAAAATCTGTGGAACGTTGGCGCGGTACGTGGTGATGGCGCCGGCCAGTTGATTGGTCTGTGCGTTGGCGGCCATCATCATTCGAAACGCCGCCGCTTGGAGCGCCTGGGGTCCGAGTTCCGCCCGGTCTTGGATCAGCATCTTGAATCCGCCCAAGGTCCCAAGACCTTCGACCGGCGGCGCGCCGAACACACGGGCTATGCCCTCGGAAACGGTCGCGAATTTGGCGTTTAATTTCCCGACGATAACATTGGCGCTCAGCCCGGCTTTGACACGTTCCCCGAACGGCTTGAGCGGTATGAACAGGGTTGCAAAATTTGCCTGCGCACCAAAGGTCATGACCGACAAGCCGGGCAATTCCACCACCGGGCCGGTGCCCTCGGTTTCCTTGATCATCTTGACCATGTGCGCGCTGACAGCCGCCGTGCGTTCCAGCGAAGCACCGTCGGGCAATTGGACGAACGCGATCAGGTAACCTTTATCCTGCGCCGGCACGAAGCCGACCGGCACCTTGTTGAAGCCGAACCATGTCAACGCCAACAGTCCGGCATAAATAAGCGCCGCGATTCCACAGTGGCGCAGCACATGCCTCAATGATCCGATGTATCCCAGCCGCGCTCCTTCGAACAGCCGGTTGAAGCCTGTGAAAATCCAGCCAACTGAATAATGAATCAGCCTGCCAATGAAATCCTTCGATTCGTGGTGCGGCCGCAGCAGCAGCGCCGCGAGCGCGGGACTGAGTGTGAGCGAGTTGAACGCCGAAATGAGAGTCGATGTCGCCACTGTCAGCGCAAACTGCTTGTAGAATTGCCCTGTCAGGCCGCTCATGAACGCCGTCGGCACGAACACCGCCGTGAGCACCAGCGCGATGGCCACCACCGCGCCGCTGACCTCGTCCATCGCTTTGCGCGTCGCGTCAACCGGGCTCAGGCCCAGCGCGATATTGCGCTCGACGTTTTCGACCACGACAATCGCGTCGTCCACCACGATGCCAATCGCCAGCACCAGCCCAAAGAGCGACAGGTTGTTGAGAGAGAACCCGAATGCATGCATCACCGCCAGGGTTCCAATCAGCGAAACCGGCACGGCGCACAGAGGGATGATTGATGCCCGCCAGTTTTGCAGGAACAAAATCACCACGATCACCACCATCAGCATCGCTTCGATGAGGGTGCGCAACACGGCCTCGATTGAATCGCGGACGAAAACCGTAGTGTCAAAT
Organism: uncultured Verrucomicrobiales bacterium; assembly: GCA_903898185.1. GTDB lineage: Bacteria > Verrucomicrobiota > Verrucomicrobiia > Limisphaerales > Palsa-1400 > CAIUEN01. The sequence continues at coordinate 5,854 of CAIUEN010000216.1, read as the reverse complement.
GCAATCCTGTAATCCATGCCCTCGGGGAAATGTTTCTTGAGGTTTTCCATCGCCGCGCGCACCGCGTCCGAGGTTTCAATCGCATTCGAGCCGGGCAACTGGAAGATGCCGATCGCCCCGGCGCGCTGGCCGTCCAGCAAACTGTCCATGTTGTAGTCTTTCGCGCCGAGTTCGATCCGCGCAACATCGCGCAGCCGTGTGACCTCGCCCTCCGCGCCGCTCTTGAGGATGATGTTTCCGAATTGTTCCTCGGTGACCAGCCGCCCCTGCACCCGGGCCGTCAATTGAAACATGTTGCCCTCAGCCTGCGGCCGCTGCCCGAACACGCCCGCCGCAACCTGCACGTTCTGCTCGCGGATGGCGGCAATCACTTCGCTGGCCGTCAAATTACGCGCTGAGATTTTATTGGGGTCGAGCCAGATGCGCATGCTGTAGTCGCGCGCGCCGAAGACGATCACCTGTCCGACGCCTGGAAGACGCGCCAGCACATCCTTGACTTGCAGGTTGGCGTAGTTGCCCAGGAATAGTTCGTCGAGACTCCCGTTGGGCGAGACCAGGTGAACGACCGCCGTGATGCTCGGAGATCGCTTGGAGGTGACGACGCCCAAGCGCCGGACATCCTCGGGAAGACGCGGCTGGGCGACTGCGACGCGGTTCTGCACCTGCACCTGAGCCTTGTCAAGATCGGTTCCGGTCTGGAAAGTGATGGTCAGGCGCATGGATCCATCGCTGCTGCACGATGAAGACATGTAAAGCATGTTCTCAACGCCATTGATCTCCTGCTCAATGGGCGTTGCCACCGTGGTTGCCACCGTATCGGCGCTGGCTCCTGGATAGAAGGCGCTGACGATGACCGTCGGTGGCGCGACCTCGGGATACTGGGCGATTGGAAGCCGAAACAGCGAAATCAATCCCACCAGCACGATGAGAATGGACAGAACTGCGGCAAAGATCGGCCTCTTGATGAAAAAATGGGCAAATTTCACGACAATGATGAGTTAAGGTTGTTTCTTGGGTTCTTCTTTGGACGGGGCAGAAGCGTCGGCGGAAGGCGCGACTGGCGCAGCGGCGGAGCCTCCCGAAGGCAGCGCTTCCACCGGCATGCCTGGACGGGGAATCATCATCATCATGCCATTGACAATCACGCGATCCTCCGGGGTCAATCCCTCGGTCACCGCCATCATCGTTCCATGCGCCCGGTCTGTTTTGATCGGGCGAACCTCGACGGTTCCCTTGGGGCCGATCACCAGCACCGATTTGCGGCCCTGGTCAGAGTTAATGACAATTTCAGGGATGAGCAACACCTGCTGTGGCGCGCCGGCGGGAAGCCGGATATTGGCGAAGAGGCCAGGCATCAGGGCGCGATCTTCGTTGGCAAATATCGCGCGCATGCGGATCGTACCGGTTCGTGGGTTCACTTGGTTATCAAAGAAATCGATCCAACCGTTGGCAGTCTGAGTTCTATCTCCACCCAGCGTCAGCGCGCAGCCCAACTTGCCCGGTTCAAGCCTGCCCGCGCTGCCGGCAGTCTTGCGATAGGCCAGAAATGAGCTCTCGTTGGCGTCAAACACGCAGTAAATCGGGCTGAGCGAGACGATGGTCGCCAGCAGCGTCGCGCCGCTGCCGCCTTGCGTCTGAACCAGATTACCGGGAGTGATCGCGCGCCGTCCGATCCGTCCACTGATTGGCGCCTTGATCTGCGTATAATCCAGGTTGATCCGGGCTGAAGTCTCACCAGCCCTCGCGGCGTTCAGCGCCGCCTCCGCTTGGCGCACCGATTTGGCGCGGACGTCATGTTCCTCGTCTGAAATGGCTTTCGATGCCAGCAGTGTCTCCGCGCGCTGCAGGTCATTCCTGGCAAGTTCCAGCCGCGTCTCCGCCGACTGCCGCTCTGCCGTCGCGCGATCCAGTTCGGCCTGGTAAGGCTTGGGATCAATCACGAAAAGCAGGTCCCCCGCCTTGACCTCCGCGCCGTCCTGAAAGTGAATCGATTCCAGGTAACCTGTCACGCGCGGACGAATCTCGACCGATTCCACAGCCTCAAGGTGGCCCGGATACTCATCCCAGTTGGTCACCGTCGTCAGTTGCGGCTGCGTCACGGCCACCTTGGGTATCGACGGCGGTTGCTGGGAAGATGGCTTCGATTGCGCGCCCGCATTCCATGCGAGGGCGACCGCCGCAACGGCGGCAATTGAAATGAATTGTTTTTTCATAGTTGAACTCAAAACGGTGGGGATTAGGAATTAGCTAACGGGTAAAATATCGGATTGGGTGACAGCCGTGGCGCACAAGCCAGCGGCAAAAAAAGAAATCATCTGAGGAAGAACCTTGGCGGCATCAACCGGTTCGCCGCCGCCGAGTGTTCGATTCTCCACCCAGCCCGGATTGCAAAGGATGATCGCCAACGCGCCCCAGATAAACTCAAGCCGCCAGTGTAAGTCACGGGCCGGGAGCTGTGGCAATGTGTGTTGAAACGCCTCAAAAAACGCCTGGCGCACCTGTTCGTGGCGGGTTTGCAGCAGAGTTTGGGAATGGGGACTCGGATCGGTGATCATCCGTCCGAGCAGTCGCATTGACATCTGGTTTTCGGGTGATCCCGGAGTTGTCAGCGCCAATGGACAGGAAAGCATAATTTCCAGTATGACTGCAACTGGAACCGGCTGTCCGCCCGCCTGCTCTTGAGCTTGCTTCAAACGGGCCAGTTGTCTCTCCTTCAAAGGCCCAAATCGCCGCTGCATGACAGCCTCCAGCAGTTTTTCCTTGGATTCAAAGTAATAATAGACCGTCGCCAGGTTGACGTCGGCGCTTGCTACGATTTGGCGCAGCGAAGCGCCTTCAAAGCCCATTTCAGCAAAGGCTTTTTCGGCGGCATCGAGAATCTTCTCTTTCCGACTGGCTTCAGCAGGTTCGATCATATAAGCAAACGTTCGTTTTAAACGGACGTTCAACCAATAGGCTTACCATGCTCTTTCGTCAACATCTATTTGCAATCCTGCGCCAAAGAGCAGGGTTGTACACTACCCCCATCCCTCCTCCGCGTTCTCCGCGCCTCCCCGTGAACCAATAAAAATCAGGTTCCTCGCAATTCTCCCGGCATTTTTCTTGCGCACCGTTCGCAGCGCTTTTAATCTGGGCCGCGATTCACGGCCTCTGCGAGTTCACGGGGGTGGGCGTTTGGAGTCGGGATGCGCCGCAGACAGGTGCCGGAACATGAGCCATGAGCAAACATTCGAGCCAATTGAATATGTTTCATCCGTTGAGCGCGCCTGACTTTTTGCCGTTGCGCCAACTGCAAGCCTTGCAGTTGCAGCGTCTCCAAGGAATGGTCGAACGCTCTTACAATTACGTCCCCCTGACCCGCTCGCGCATGGATGTCGGCGGCATCAAGCCCAAAGACATTCGCAGTCTTGATGATATTGTTCACCTGCCGTTCACCGTCAAAACCGACCTGCGCGACACATATCCCTTCGGGCTGTTTGCCAGTCCGATGAACGAAATCGTCCGATTGCACGCCTCCAGCGGCACCACTGGCAAGCCGATTGTCGTGGCCTATACCCAGGAGGACATCGACGTCTGGAGCAACGTGATGGTTCGCTCGTTTGCCGCGTGCGGCCTGACCCGCGGCGACATCGTCCAGAACGCCTACGGCTACGGACTGTTCACTGGCGGCATGGGCGCACACTATGGCGCGGAGGCTCTCGGCGCAACCGTCATCCCGATCTCCGGCGGAAATACGCCCCGGCAATTGATGATCGCCAAGGATTTTGGCTCGACCGCCATTTGCTGCACCCCCAGTTACTTCCTGCACCTCATCGATGCCGCCGGGGAAATGGGCATCAAGATGAAAGATCTTCCGCTACGCAAAGGCATTTTCGGCGCGGAACCGTGGACCGAAGCAATGCGCCAGCGCATCCAGGCCGAGAGCGGGATCAAGGCGTTTGACATTTACGGACTTTCAGAAATCATCGGCCCTGGCGTGGCGATGGAATGCGAATGCCAGGCCGGGCCGCACATTTTCGAGGATTGGTTTCTTCCCGAGATTATCAATCCGAAGACCTGCAAACCATGCCCCGACGGCGTCGAAGGCGAGCTTGTCTTGACAACGCTCGGCAAGAAAGCGATGCCGATGATCCGCTACCGCACCCGCGACATCACCACGCTGACTTCCGAGCAATGCGAATGCGGACGAACGCTGCGCCGCATCAAACGCATTGGACGCCGCAGCGACGACATGTTCATCATTCGCGGCATCAATGTCTTCCCGTCCCAGATCGAGACCGCCCTGCTGCAGGTTGAAGGCGCCATGCCGCATTACCAGATCATCCTGACCCGCGAGCGCGACCTGGACGAAATTGAGGTGCAGGTTGAAGTCACTGCTGACGTGTTCAGCGACACCGTAGGCGCGATGGAACAACTGGAGCAGAAAATCAACAAGTCAATCGAAGCAACCACGGGGTTGCGCGCCAAGGTGCGGCTCGTCCAGCCGCGCACCATTCAGCGCAGCGAAGGCAAGGCCAAACGGGTCATCGACAACCGCAAAATGTAAATCACAGGCTACCCTATGAAAGTAAAACAACTCTCCCTTTTCCTGGAAAACAAGCCTGGCACTCTTAGTCGGCCAATGCAGTTGCTGTCCAAGGCGAAAATCAACATCCTTACCCTCTCCGTTGCCGATGCCCAGCATTTCGGAATTCTGCGCATCATCGTGCGCGACTGGGAAAAGGCCAAGAAACTGCTCGAGAAAAACGGATGCGTGGTGAAGGTTACCGATGTCACTGCCATCGAGGTCTCCGACCGCCCGGGAGGCTTGGCGGACATCCTCTTGGTGCTGGAAAAAGCCGGCATCAACCTCGAATACATGTATGCCTTCACCCTCAAGCGCGAAAGCAAGGGGATGCTGGTATTTCGGTTTGACGATCCGGACTCGGCCATCAAAGTTCTACAGGCAAATTCGATCAACGTGGTTGACAGCATCGAACTGTTCAAGCGGCTTGAGATCTGAAGACTGGAAAGGTGGCGTGTATGGAATTTGTCGAGAAATGCATGAGAAACGACCGCTTTGCGCAGCGGACGGAGGTTGAGCTGGTTTCGATTTCCGCCGGCCAGGCCAAAGCCAAAATGACGGTGCATCCGCATCACCTGAATGGGGTGCATACCGTCCAGGGAGGCGCGATCTTCACGCTGGCGGATTTTGCATTTGCCGCCGCCGCCAATTCGCACGGAACCGTGGCGGTCGCCATCAATGCGAACATCACATTCATCAAAGCAGCCACCACCGGTACTCTCTGGGCCGAAGCCCGCGAGTTGTCGAAGAATTTCAAGATTGGCTCCTATTCGGTTGACGTTCGCGACGATCAAGGCGAACTGGTCGCCCAATTCCAGGGCCTCGCCTACCGAAAAAAAGACAAACACAGCGAATTGTAGTACCGTAATTCGTAAATTCGTGAATCGAATTGACGCTCGTTTTACCCAGTAAAATCGACCAATTCATTGCTCACGAACTTGAGGCTTACTGTAGCCCGTAGAAAAACAGCCGATTTCCAGCCTCAGAATACTCCCATTTTTCGGAACCAAAGCTGAACATTTCTTGAACTATTGTGCCAGGTGGGCGAAAACAATTTCTTGAAAAGAACGCAATAATCAATTTGACCAAGAACCAGCTTATGTTCCGAACACTCCAACTTCATTATTGGATATTCCTTGTTCGATATTGGATATTCTCCGGAGGATGAACCACGGAATACACGGAAGGGAAATTCCTTGTTCTTGGCCAAAAAAATAACCTTCTTGCCCATTCAAAGCATAACCGCCAAACAGGGGAAGGGTCACACAAAGACACAAAGGCACGAAGATG
>CAIUEN010000215.1 GCA_903898185.1 uncultured Verrucomicrobiales bacterium | reverse complement strand
GCCGCCGCAATCTCCGCCACGGATTACGCAGAAAGGAAACCTGCTGGACAATTGACTCTTGGTGCAGACCTTTTCAAAAAATCCCTATGTTTACGGGGATGCCTGCAATCCTAGACCCTCCAGTAGCGAAAGTCGGGCTAAGTTTGCAATATGGTTCAGCAACGGGGCGTGATCGTCGTCATACAGAATATGATCGGGAACATCGAACATCTCAATGACCCAATGATTTACAAGAATCCGCTTGTTGTTCTGGGCGATCACCAAAACTCCATCGGGAGACGCGTTTGTCTGGGCCTCAAGCAATGCTGCCTTTTCTCGCAATGATTCCTCCGCCTGCTTCTGGGCGGTGATATCCCAGTTGATGCCGACCATGCGAGTGGCTTGACCGGAAGCATCACGCTGCACGATGGCAACAGCGTGGAGGTGATGGGTGCTTCCATCCGGCCAGAGCACACGAAACTCGGTGTTAAAAGCCTTTTCCCCACGCAACGCCAGTTGAATTCCTTCGTGGCTGAGTTGACGGTCTTTCGGGTGAACACCCGAGAGCCAAGCCTCGTAAGCGCCACCAAACTGATCCCGCGTAATGCCGTAGTGGCGAAACATCTGGTCGTCCCAGACCAACTTGTTATTGAGTACATCGTAGTCCCAGATACCCACATCGCCCGCCCGGGTGGACAGCAACAGGCGCTCATGAGTCTGACGCAGCAAGTCCTCCATCCGTTTGCGCCCGGACACATCCACAAAGCAGTGCAGCATTTTTGCCCTGCCCTGCCATTGGATGCGTTTGAACGTTCGCAAAACTTGCAGGTGGTTGCCATCGGCTTGCAGCATATCGTGCTCAGAGCTGGCTATATCGCACCCGGCACAAGCTCCCGTTACCGCATTGGAACAGACTGAAAAGATCGTTTGGCACTGTTGGCCTATCAGGCTATCCACGGTGCCGCCAAAGAGGGCGGCGACATGATTATTTGCGCGCTCAATGACCTGCGTCTCCACGTCCACAACGACAACTGCAGTGGGAAGATTGTCGAGCAGGGCGCGTTGCAAGGCTTCGCTCTCTTGCAAAGACTCCTTGCTCTCCCGCAGCTCGCAGGTTTGTTCTAACACCAACCGCTCCAGTTCCTCACGACGGCGCAGGTTCAAGTTGATCAACATGTCATACCTTCCGTGATTGGCTGTGGATCAATGATGGGAACCAACGCCGAGATCCGAATGAACGATCTTACACGTTCACAGTATAACTCATTCAAATTCAATCTGTTATTCATAAACGTTACAGATTGTCGGCGATCGGTTCAGCGGTTCTAGCGGTGAAAATATTGTCAATATCAAGGAGAGTTTTTACAGTGCCATTACGGCTTTCTGCTAATGTCAGAGAAGGTAAGGTTGGCACACTCTCACGACTCTCACGAGGGTGCCTGCCATTGCGCTTGCTGCCATTCAATTCAGCAATCCAAGGCTTGGCCGCAGGGATTGCCATTGTTGGTGTATGGGCTCTGGGCGTCGCAGTTTTCTGCTTTTTGGCTTCATGCCTGCCTCCCACCAACTGGCACAGCTCGCCCACCGCGTCTTTCAGTGTTTCGGCCTGGGAATTGAGTTCTTCGGAGGCACTGGCGCTTTCCTCGGCGCTGGCCGCATTGCTCTGCGTCACCTTGTCCATTTGGATGACAGCAGTCTTGACCTGTTCCTCGCCTTCGCACTGCTCGCTCGAAGCCGCCGACACCTCGGCTACTAATTGATCGACCTGCTTGATCTGGCCGGCGATCTCCATCAATCCTTTCTGAACTTGCGCGCTGATTTGCACGCCTTGGGTGGTGCGTTGAATGGCGGTTTCAATTTTGTCCGCCGTTTCCTTTGCGGCTGTGGCGCTGCGTAGCGCCAGTGACCGCACTTCCTGGGCTACCACCGCAAAGCCCATACCCGCCTCCCCGGCGCGCGCTGCTTCCACGGCAGCATTGAGTGACAGGATGTTGGTCTGGAAGGCGATCTCATCAATCGTTTTAATAATCTTGGCGACTTGGTCGCTGGATTCTTTGATGCCCTGCATCGCCTGTGCCATGGACTTCATGTCCGCCAAACCACGATCGGCTGTCTGTCTGGCCAGCTTGGAGAGTTCGCCTGCCTTCCTGGCATTGTCCGCGTTGCGCTTGGCCATGCTGGACATTTCCTCCAAAGAGGCGCTGGTTTCCTCAAGGGAAGACGCCTGTTCGCTGGCCCCTTCG
>CAIUEN010000214.1 GCA_903898185.1 uncultured Verrucomicrobiales bacterium | reverse complement strand
TTGTACTAGGCGGTTATCTCCTGGGGTTGGAATCTCCGGCGGTAATGCGGGACGGGTAACATTTTGCAGGGCTTCCAGAACGCGGGCTGGTCCAGGAAGCGGGTTTTCATCGGCCAGCTTGTCAGCCTGTTGGCCCAGGCGTAAGACATGATTCTGCTGAAAAACCCCCATCGACGATTTTTGACGCCTTTGGCTGGGGTGGGAGACTCCATGCGTACCAAGCGCAGTTCGGAGCGGCTTTGGAGCTTCCAGCGGACGCCTTCTCTGAACTGAATCCAAGACGGCAGCAAAGATGGGATCGGGGTATTGACCAACAAACGGGGGGCGCGGCCATTGGAGCGGATCACCCGCATCCGCATTTTATTTCGTATTGAGCTTGCATAAAGTCTGTGAGTACAGTAGATATGTAGTGTTGTGGCATCTGCTTTTTCACACCCAAAGTTATGAGTCTGCCATTATTTTCGTCCCAAGCGGAACTCTTTTCCACTGCCGGACTCTCGGGCCAACTTTTTGAAGACACCGACCGTTACCGGCTTTTCGCCCAAAAGGTGTATCCCCTATTGGCGAAGATTCGGTCGAAGCTCAACGTCTGCTATTGCCAAGACAACGGCCGTGTCGCCATTGAGCCGGTTCTGTTGCTTGGGGTAAGCCTCTTGCAGTATCTGGAAGGCGTTCCCGACCGCCAAGCGGTGGATATGCTCCATTACCACGCCGGTTGGAACTTCGCCTTGAACAGACAGGTGGGAGACGATCTGTTTCATCCCACCACTCTGGTCAACTTTCGCCAACGCTTGCTTGATCATGACTTAAGCGCGATTGGCTTTGAAATTGTGTTAGAAGCATTGATCGAAGCCGGATTGGTGGCACGGCAGAGTCGCCAGCGATTGGATTCGACCCAGATGTTCGGGCGCATTAGCCGGATGAGCCGGTTGGACTGCGTGCGCGAGAGCTTGCGGTTGACTTTGAAAGAACTGGCCCAAGAGCTCAAGGAGCAAGAACGCCCTGAGTGGTGGACTCGATTATGGGATCGTTATGTGGACAGTCAGACCGATTACCGCGCTTCACTGGAAACCTTGGCCAACAAGATGGTTGAAGCGGGAGCCGATGCGCAGCAATTGCTCGGATGGCTGGCGACTGGGCAGGCAAAAGAGTTTGCAGGGGGAACTCAAGCCAAATTGCTGGCACGGGTGTTTTGTGAACAATTTGAGGTGGTTGTCGGCAGTGCGGCGGCGCAACCCAAAACCAAGGGACAGTTGGGTTCAGAGCGGGTGCAAAACCCCCATGATCCAGAGGCGACCTACGCCGTCAAAGGCAAGGGGGAGCACAAGAAGGAGCATGTGGGCTACAAAGTGCAAGTGGCCGAGACGGTAACCCAAGCGGTCTTGGTTGCTGGGGAACCGACGGGCAATTTCATCAGCGGCATCGTGACCCATGCGGCTCGTGAGAGCGACGAAGAGGGGGCCAAAAAGATGGAGAAGGAACAGCAGGCTATGGGCATGGACAAGCCGCCAGTCCAGTATGTGGACGCGGCATACATATCCACCCAGGAGTTGATGAAGGCAGAGGCAGAGGGCAGAGAGTTAATCGGTCCTTCGCCTGGAGCCGCATCAAAGAGTGATACCCATTTTTGCAGCGACCATTTCGATGTCAAGGTCGAGCAATGCAAAGCGGTTTGTCCGGCCGGACATGAGAACAGTCAATGCAGCCGATTGGAGGAGCAGTCCAGCGGCAAAGTCGCGTTGCGTTTTGAATGGAGCAGCTCAGTTTGCGGCAATTGCCCGCTACGCCAGCAATGCATGAAAAGCGATCACAAGCATCGCACGTTGGTGGTGAGCGAGCATCATACCATTTTGCAGAAGCGAAGACGGGAACAGAAAACCCAACCGTTCAAAGAACGAATGAAACACCGCAATGCCATTGAAGGGACGCAAAGCGAGCTGGTTCGGGCACACGGTTTGCGGCGGGCGCGCTATCGCGGCTTGGCTAAAGCAAGGCTCCAAAATTACTTTGCAGGTGCGGCTTGCAATATAAAGCGATGGATTCACCGTAAGGTTTGGGAGATGCAAAACGCGCTGATCGCCACCCCCAGCACTGCTGCGGCCAACTGAAGGCCCGCAAAGGGCAGATGCAAAGGGGGGCTTGGCTTCAAGAAATGCTTGCCAGCCCGATCCGGGCCAACGATGGGATCAAGCAGTCGCCCCTCTTGATCCGCCATCCTATTGCCTTAGCAGCAGGTTATCACAACGATTGAAGTTTTGAATAGTTTTGCCGGAATACGACCCTGCTGAAAAACCTAACACATCTCACCAGAATCAGACATAACCCTTTAAGTCCGGATGAACGGCGAGGAAAACGTGTGGACCGCTACGGTAATCGTCGAAGCGGGGTTCCGAGATTCCTTTTTCCGTTTCGAGAGCTGCTCGAACCGCGGTCGCAGCCATTCGGCTGCAATCGGGTTCATCAAACATCGAACCACGCGTGGCCAGCACGGCATTGGAGATTTCCTGGTGCGTTGCAATGCCTCCCATGCTACGGAGCAGTTGCAAGATGTCCTCGCGAATAGCGGTGATCGAAGGATATTTGGTCCAGCGTTTACGTGCGGCGGTGATGGCCTGCCAAACGCGTTGCCGAGACACATCGAGACTTGGAGCCAGGTCGGTTTGGCTTGGCCAAAGA
>CAIUEN010000213.1 GCA_903898185.1 uncultured Verrucomicrobiales bacterium | reverse complement strand
CAAAGAACCGACCTTAGCCTTGGAAGCCGGTTGATCGGGGAAAATAGAGAAATCAGCAAAAAAAAGACGCGATTGACGGGCGAGAATTCACCCGTGGCGCATCCAACTGCCGAATTTAGGATTAAAGGTTCAGGAGTTGGAAACTATGCTCCGTTCTGCAATTTCCAAACCTGCCAACGCGATTGTTGGCTTCCTCTTGCAAGAAGCCGCCGATCAAGCCGATGGCACCTACCAGCTCAAGAGGGGAGAAGAATTCAAAGGTCGGCAAACCCTGATGGTTGATGGGATTTTCGGATCGTTTCCCATCAAGCGCGATTATTATTACCACGCAGGCAAGAAGGAGGGACATTATCCGGCTGACGCAGCTTTGGGACTGGAAGGAGCCTGCACCCCGGCTCTGGCCAGGCTCATGCCCCTGGAAGGGGCTGATGAGTCAAGCTATCAAAAAGCCCAACGGCATCTTCGGGAAATTGGCGGCATAGAAACCTCGGCCCGCCAGATACAACGGTTGGTGCAAAAAGTCGGCGCAGCGGCCCAATGCTGGCAGGAACGTCCGCTACAATCAACCATCCCGCAAGTCCCTGTCGCGGATTTCGAGTTGAATTCGCAGGTTGAACTCGTTAGCATAAGGCTTTATGCGAATACTCAAATGGAGTTTTCTGGTTTTCTTTTGTGTGGCGCAATCCGTTCTTGCGCAGCCAGCAACGCCCAACGGTGCGGTGCGCCCAACGATGTTGCCCGCTCCTCTGCCATCCATACCAAGACCAGGGTACCAAGCCCGCCAAGCCGTCCCTCAAGCGACGCAAGTTCGCGCGCTGGCCTGGGACTCCGAGCTCAAGGAAACCAGCGTGAACAATGGCGCGCTGAACGCATCATTCGTCTTCAACGCAACAAATATTTCTTCCGCGGACGCCATCATAACCGGAACTCAGACCTCGTGCGGTTGCACAGTCGCCAAATTGCCTGCGCAGCCGTGGGTGCTGGCTCCCGGTTCCAATGGCCAAATCCAAGTGTCAATCAACCTGGCAGGGAAGACCGGAACGGTGAACAAAACGGTGACGGTGCTTCTTTCCAATCAGCCTCCACAGGTTGTTTCGATCAAGGTCAATATTGCGCCGCCACCCGCAATGTCGGAGGATGATCGGGCGCGAAATCTTCAGTTGGCCAAGGCTGATGTTCAGGCGATTTTCAAGGGGCCGTGCGCCGATTGCCACCTGACACCATCGCGCGGACGCTTGGGTGCCAGCCTCTACGACACGCTATGCGGCATCTGCCATGAAGCGTCGCCAGACCGTCGCGCCAGCATTGTGCCAAACCTTCACAGCCTCAAGAAACCGACTGACTACGAGTTTTGGAAATCCGTGATTACCAACGGCAAAACCAACTCCTTGATGCCTGCTTTTGCAACCGAACGAGGGGGACCGCTTACCGAAGGCCAGATTCATTCACTGGCCGAATTTCTTGCAAGGAACATCTCCCGCAATTACCAGCGACCAATGCCTGTCGGCCCCAATTTTCCGACTAACGCGTCGAGGGTTGCCCCTGTTCCCTCCATTCCAGGGCTCAAACCGTTGCCGACCCTGAAGAAGCAGGACACCGTTATGCCCACGACCAGGCCCGTCGTTCCTCCGGTGACGCCGCCCACGCCACCGCCTAATTCGGGCAAAGCGCAGTAAGCGCAGTAAGGGTTGAAGTCGTTGGACTGATAGAGCACTTGGGGCCAGCGAATTTGAGGGCAACGCCTTCGCATAACTCCCTTAGGACATGGAAGTTTTTGCGCTCGCTATAAATCCATAGTTTAGCTGCAATTCTCACTATATAGGGTAGCCCTAGGGTGTTGAATTGATGGGGATTTTGCCTCATAAAGTTCATGCAGTAGAAGTTCCTGATTGCACGTCATCACTGCCAATTGCTGCCTTCCTTTTGCTTAACAGTGTCAGCGTTCCGTTAGCCGTAAACCAATCCCTTACATCCTCCACTCCCACCAT
>CAIUEN010000212.1 GCA_903898185.1 uncultured Verrucomicrobiales bacterium | reverse complement strand
CAAAATAGACAGGGGTTTTCCCATGCTCATAAATCGGTCAACCCAGTCGATTGTTAATCAGTGTTTGGGTTTTGAAGGTGAAAACCGGTTTTTCGCCATAATCCTTACGCTATTAACGAAGCAATAATAGTAGAGTTTATTCTAAGGGAGTTGGAACTTTAAGAAGTACCAGTGAATCGGCGCAAGATGGTCAAAAAGCCGGTACTTTTGAATCTTCCAACTCCCTAAGTGCCAACGCTTTCACGCTCGCATCAAATCTTGGATTAGCACCGTAAACCAACAACACCATGACTGAACCCACCACCGTTTCACTCCAACAAAGCCCGATCAAACGCAACCGCTTCCAACTCTCGACGCAACTGTATTTGCTCCTCGGAATCAGCATTCTCGTCGGGGCCGGCGCGACTGGATACGTCTTGCGCCGCGTTTCGACTCTCAGCGACGCCTATAACCACATCATCAATGTGGAAGTGCGCCATCAGGATCAGGCGCGGCAAATGCAAGTCACCTTTAAAAAAGAGGTTCAGGAATGGAAGAATATCCTCTTGCGCGGATACGAAGCCAGCGATCGGGCAAAGTACGTGGGGCAATTCCAGAAGGAATCGCTGGCGGTCAGGAACATTTGCGACGAACTGAAAAAAGGGGTCACAGATCCCGATCTACTCCGGTTGCTCGACCAATTTGGCCAGGAACACACCACCCTTGGGTTTGCCTACGTGGCGGCCTTAAAAGAGTTCGAGCAGGCCAGTGGCAAAAACCCGGCTGCGGTCGATGCTCTGGTGAAAGGGAAGGATCGTCCACCGACAGACCTGATTGATGGAATGGTCGAGCTTATCAACAAGCGGGTCGCCGATTTGACGGCAGCCATGAGCAGCACGGTCATGCGCGAACAAAACGTGTTGATCGGCGCGTTGATCGCTCTCTACGGTCTCATGCTGGCTGGCTCGTTCTTCTTCGCCAGATCAATTTACCGTCCAATCCAGCAAAGCGTTGAATTGCTTCATCACATCGGCCAAGGGGATCTTACCCGCGAAGTGCCGGAAGCGTTGTGCGCGCGGCGTGATGAAATTGGCGAACTTTCCCGCGCTTTGCGCTCCATGCTCCAGAATCTACGCTCGATCATCCACGACTTGACCTCAAGCGCCAAAACTCTTGCTTCATCTGCCACCGGACTCTCTGATATCTCCAGACAGACGGCCAACGGTGTGGAATCGATGTCTGAAAAAACATTCACCGTTGCAGCAGCGGCGGAAGAGGCCAGCGCCAACACCACCTCCGTAGCCGCCGACATCGAACGGGCGGCCACCAACCTTTCCTCCGTGGCCAGCGCCACCGAGGAAATGAGCGCCACCATTGGCGAAATTGCCGCCAGCTCCGAAAAGGCCCGCGCCATCAGTAAAATAGCCGCCTTGGAAGCACAGAGCGCCTCAGTGCTCATGCTGCAGCTTGGGTGGTCCGCTCAGGACATTGGCAAAGTCACCGAAACGCTCACTGACATCTCAGCCCAAACCAACTTGCTGGCACTCAACGCCACCATTGAGGCAGCTCGTGCTGGCGAGGCAGGCAAAGGCTTCGCGGTCGTGGCCAACGAAATCAAGGAACTGGCCCGGCAGACGTCCGCCGCCACCCAAGACATCAAGACCAGAATCGTCGGCGTGCAAACTTCCGCCAGCAGCGCCATCACTGACATTGAGAAGATTTCCGGCGTTATCAAAGAAGTAGAAGCCAT
>CAIUEN010000211.1 GCA_903898185.1 uncultured Verrucomicrobiales bacterium | reverse complement strand
GTTCCTTGATTGATGACTCCCACGTTCTGCGGCCCGCTAAACGTGGGGTTATAGCCGATCACCCCGTTCTGGCCGCGAACGGTGACGCCCGCACCAATCGTCAGTGTCGTGCCATCCCCAGTCAACCGCAGTGAGTTGTAGGAATATCCGTTGTAAGGGTGGTAGTTGTCCCCAAACACCACCGTTGCGTTGCCGCCCAAAGTTTGCGTCCCGTTAAAATTGATATAACCCCAATTGCTGTTGGTCGGATTGCCCACCAGCGCTGTCCCGTTCAATACCAACCCGTTGGTCACCGTCAAACTTGCCCCATTTACGGTGTTGCCCACGTCCAACACACCATTGATCCTTACACCGTCCAACGTCCCGCTGCTCACAACCAGTGCCGCACCGTTGGTTGTTATCACCGTCGCATGAAGCAGCGAGCCCCCGGAAAGCATGAAAGAGTTGCTAACCAGAACCGTGCTCGAAACCGTCAGCGAACCTCCAGAAAGCACAAAGGCTGGCTGGCTTTGGATGCTTTTGACCGCGTGCGCATCAGACGAATGTGTGACTGTGACGTCCGGCCCTGAATCAATCACCACGTCATCATCGGCCCCCGGCAGAATTCCTGTGCTCCAGTTGGTTACGACGTTCCAGTCCCCGCTCCCGCCGACCCACGAAACCGTCGCTGCCTGACCCACCCAAGCCGTCAGCAGCAGCGGAAGCCAGCAGGTTCCAAGCAGACGCCACTTGGGCCAGCCTTTCAGGCCCCTGTCACGTCCGCTTAAATCGGCAGAAGAAGCGAGTGTTGAGGCGGGATCGAACGCGCGAATGCCGCCAGAAGCGACACTATATGGGTGGGTTGGATTATGCATATTTCCTTGGCTGGAGAGTTGGACAATTGGAACCCCTTGGCATTGGCAGGACAGAAGGCATGCGGCCTCGGTGACAGTTGACAATCAGGAAAGCGCGGAGGTTGCGCCTCTGCGTTCGGCGGTTGCGCACTGCGCCTGCAATTAACCGTGCCCGGTTCATTGTGATATAGAAAAGGCGGAACTATTCCAAAAAACGCATTGGAACTCCCCTTTTCTAGCAAATACCGAGGACGCCGACAATACATATTTGGGACATCTTATATCACAATTGGGACATTTGTTGCCGTCACTCGTCCAGACCCTCCGCAACCGCAAAGTCCTTGTGGATGTCGCGACCGTTGCGCACAATGCGGGTTGCGCGGCTTAATATGAGGAGGCTTATGTTTGGGATTGAACGATGGGGCGGGCCTTCGTCCCTCGGATAAAAGAATCTATGTTATCCGCAGATGACGCAGATTAACGCAGATGAAGAACAAGGCATTCATACTTTGAACGGGTAAAATGTAATTTTTGCGCCGATAAGAAGGAACGATCTTACCCGTTCGCAGTATAATCCCGCATCCCTACCCCTATCAGGAAAATGTGAGATGCGCACAATTAGCCAACATTAGTGTTCTTGAATGATCAGTGGAATCATGATACTCGAACTGGGTGATTCAGAAAATTCTGATCGTATCGGTGGTTGTGCTACTGTCCCTGATGGCTGGGCGCTCGGTGATCGAAAGGAAGTTGCTTTTTTTTCCAACTCATCAGCCTGAAGACAACGGATTGGCGCCATGGTATCGTGACGGCCAGATCATCGGCTATTCGCGAAAAGTGGAGTTGCCAAACAACGTGTGGCTGATGCTTCATGGCAACGGGGGTCAGGCATCCGACCGGACGTACGCGATCCCGTGTTTCTCGACCGAAGATTCGGTGTTCATCATGGAATATCCGGGGTACGGCGCTCGCAAGGAATTGCCCTCAAAAGAGGCGTTTAATCGCGCCGCACAGGATGCCTATCTTTTTCTCAGAGAAACCCATCCAAAGCTTCCAGTGTGCGTGGTTGGGGAATCGATTGGAACCGGCCCCGCAGCATTTCTCGCAACTCTGGATCGGCCACCCGAAAAGCTTGTGCTCATCGTTCCATTCGACAAGCTATCTCGGGTTGCGGCGGAGCATTTTCCTTCCTTCCTTGTTCGTTTGATACTGAAGGACGACTGGGACAATGCAGAAGCGCTTTCAAAGTTCAAAGGCCCGGTCGATATTTTTGGCGCTGAAACCGATTCAGTTATTCCGGTAAGTCATGCCAAAGCTCTTGCCTCGACCCTGCCTGCTTCAAAGTTGCGCCTTATTGACGGCGGCCATAACGATTGGTCATTTCATAATCGAGTGACGATAAGGAATCCCTGATTTCTCAAGTCTTTCAACGGAACTTTCATTAGTTTTCGAGGCTCAAATATTGCGTAAGTCACTATTTTGAATTGGGCTTAGGCGCCTTGTTGATTGTATCCGTCTTGCTAACCCATCTAGTCAAACACGCCTGGAACGTAAAAGACTGGGTAAATGCAACGCGCATTTGTTTTTGGTAAGCATGTCACCGCCGCCCGACGAGCTTTGCCGAAGCCAGCGTGAGTGTGGGCGAGGTGGTCAAGGAAGCCCAACTGAGCCAATCCAAGAAGACAGACGCTCCAGCCAGAGCCAAACGGGCTCGTTCGAGCAACCCGGACGCGCCGCCCTTCCTGAGCATCTGGATCGCCGTGAGGAAATCGAAGGCGCAATGAGGCCGGTGGCGCTGGGACGCAAGAACTGGTTGCACATCGGAAGTGAAAGCGCCGACCCCAAAGTGGCGCACAATTATCTCGATCGTGGAAACCTGCCGTCGGCTGGACATCAACCTGAGAAACTACCTGACGGACGTTCTTCCCAAGCTTGGGCAATGGCCCGCCAACCGGGTGGCCGAACTGATACCCGCAGCGTGGAAAGCTACTAAAAACTCCTGACATCCCCAGAAGTCTGCCACAAGAGCACCCGCCTTCCCAGACGGGTTAGCAAGACGGATACATTTCTTGCTCCAAGAACAAGGAACGATCTTACCCGTTTAAAGTATAGTTTGTGCTGACTGTGCGGTGCTTCCGGCTCCGCAGGGAGTCGAAAACTTCGCGCGTAGGCAGATCAGCGTTTTTCCCCTTCCTTGCTCAAAATGAGAATTTCTGCAAATTGAGCCGCCTTGGCGTAACTATTCACGTTATGCCACGGAGCTGGCGACCGGCGGTTTGAGGGCCGGATCTTGGGGGTGTCTGCCGACATCGCCTTGGTAGTGGGTGGAACGACTGAACTTCAGGGCGGCGCATCGCGAATCGTCGCCGTCGGCTGAAACCGCAACCGCTGGAAGCGAGTAATCGCCGTCGGGCAGCGCGAAACGGAAGCTGAAACTGCCATCCGGGCGCAGCTTGATCGCTCGACCGCCAATGGTCACCTTGGCGTCAGGTTCAGTCGCGCCATAGATGATCAGCTCGGCATTGACGTTAAACCAAAAACCCTTGCCACGTTCCATCCCGCCAAACGGGCTGGTCACGCTCGACTCACTCGATATTCCGCCCAAGGGCGAACTGACTGCGCCCAATTGCGCGATCGAAAGTGACGAAACTTGGGCCTGCAATTGCCGACGTACCAATTCCGTGATTTCCAGCGATCCGATCCAAACGCGGCGCACTTGGTCCATCGAAACGACCTGGCCCAGCGCTTTTTCCTGAGCAGGAGTCCATGTGCCAGCCGCGACTTGGGAAGGGCTTGGCAAGTTCACAAAACCCTCGGTTCTAAGCTGTTGCAATGCTTCCACTAAAGGGACATGTTCGCGCATGGCCGTTTTGACCAACGTCAGCAGCTCCGAAAATGGCACGTCTGTTTCAATGGTGGCAAAACGCACCGACGTATCCTCCGCCATCGAATCGGGCGGGGTCAATGTCGCCGCTGACTTGGTGATTCCAACCCATTTTCCACCCTGGCTATGGTAGCCCAGTTCCGCCAGATACTTGGTTGCGGCTTCGGTCACCGGGACGAACCAATTGCGCGATTCCGGGTGAACATGAATTTGGAGAAATGCCTCTGCGGAAAACGAGTCTTTGAAGATCTTCAGGATCAAGTGGCGGTCCACCGAAAGCGCATTGTAATTGCGCAGTTGCTCAGCGCTCAAATCCCAAGCTGCATACAACCAGTGTGGGTCGCGGGCGGTCAGGAATAGTTCCTGGGTGCCATAAGATTCCGGCAGCACAGCTTCAACGGAAGCCGTATGCGCGGTAGGCGGAGTGGGCCCCAGCGAATAGCGATGGCCCGGCCCTCCAACCGCAGGTGTTGCCGTGTGATCGCCTTCGAGCAGGATTGAGGGCACGGAGACGGGTGAGGTCTTCTGAGATTTTTCCTTTTTCTCCGGCGCAGCCTTGACAACTGGCGTTGGGGCTGTCGCGGCAATCAGCTTGGGAGCTGACTTGGGAGCGGGCACGGCAACCGACTTGTCAGGTGTGGCGGACTTTGTGCGCTTGGGAACAGCGTTTGAATTGGATGGTTTTGCGGTTGTTCTGCGTGAAGAACTGGTCTTATTTTGTTTCATAAGTTATCGCATGAAAAGGGGAGCGCTGGAACGCTAGCCGGACTCAATATGACCAAAGTGTCCACCTCGCGCAAATAGAATCTTGCAGAATCCAGCAATTCTCATTATGTGAGATAGACCACTGGTCTAGCCCACATAATGAGAATTGCAGCGCTCAACATGATGAACGTGGCAAATTTGTGTTCCTGGGAACACACTAATTCATTATTGAACATTAAATATTTTTAACTATTAATGTCTGGACGAACTCAAGCTGGTTCTCTATCTTTTTCGCATGCTGACTGTCGGAATTGTTGGAATTGAAATCGGAGCGCGATAATCAATCGCAAACTTGTTTTCATTTTATTCCGATGGTTTCCGACACAAAACGTTTGGCAATAGCGTCCCATGCGCCAAACGTCAAGTGATTCATTTAGCATGTAAATCCCTGATTACAAGGGGTTTTAGCCGTAACGGAGAGGTGGCTGAGTGGTCGAAAGCGACGGTTTGCTAAACCGTTGTACGGGTTACACTGTACCGGGGGTTCGAATCCCCCCCTCTCCGCCAATTTCGAATAAACCGCTGATAAACAAAGGTTTCCAGCGTTTCTTGGATTTGATTTGGGGTAACAGTTTAGCTTGTTTTCATTTTTTCTTGCTAGTTTTTTACACTTTTTGGGTTGACTAACGG
>CAIUEN010000210.1 GCA_903898185.1 uncultured Verrucomicrobiales bacterium | reverse complement strand
TTGAGATGGTTCTGCCCAGCGAAACCTTGGTTGAGCAAGCGCGAAAACTGGGGGCCGATAGCGTGCCGAATCTAGATATAAGGATCGGAGGTTTGGCGCAGGCATTGGCGCGGACGACTCTGGCCGTGGCTTCCACCGGCACAGTCACGCTGGAATGCGCCTATTTTGGCGTGCCGACCGTTGCGATTTACAAGACCTCGTGGAGCACTTACGAAATTGGGCGTCGGATCATAAAAGTCCGGTTTCTTGCCATGCCCAATCTGCTGGCGGATAGGGCGCTGTTTCCCGAACTGATCCAGCACGATGCGACCGCCGAAAATATCGCTCGCGAATCGCTGGCATTGCTCAACGATCCTGTTCGTCGGCGCGAAATCCAGGACGGCTTGAAAAAAATCATGGCATCCCTGGGTGGCCCCGGAGCTGCTTGCCGCGCCGCGCAGGCTATTGTAAAATTATGGGTATGATTCTGCGAATGCCAATGAGCGGACTGGCTCTTTGCATGGCTCTTGCATGGGCGCTGCCGTGGCGGGCCACGGCGGAGATCGTTCGCGTGGCGACGTACAACCTTGAGAATTACCTGGATGTCCCGGAGGGAACACGACGCGTCAAATCGTCCGAGGCGCGAGCCAAGGTCGTCGAGAGCATTCTTGCCTGCAAGCCTGATGTGATCGCGATGCAGGAGGTTGGCTCCACCAACGCGTTGTTTGAACTGCAATCGACACTGGCCGGGGCTGGGCTCAAGCTGCCTTACTGGGAGTGTGTCAATGGCGCGGACACAAACATACATGTAGTCATCTTAAGTCGCTTTGAACTGATTGCGCGCCGTCCGCATACCAACGAAAGTTATTTGCTGGGCGCCCGTCGTTTTCGGGTCAGTCGGGGCATTGCGGAGGTGGATGTCCGTGTCAATCGGGACAATTATTTCACCTTGATGGCCACTCACCTCAAATCGCGAAACCCCTCGTTCAAGGCGGACGAATCCGAAATGCGCGAACAGGAGGCGCTGGTGGTTCGTCAACTGGTCGATGCGCGTATGGCCGCCGCGCCCGGGGTTGGCTTGGTGGTCGCGGGTGACTTCAATGACCGTCGTGATTCGGCGGCTGTCAAATCGATTCTGGGGCGCGGTCAAAACAGGTTGTTTGACACGCATCCGCCCGAGCGTTGTGGGTCTTGTCCGCAAAACGGAGCGGCTGACGCCAAGGGGAGAACTGTTGCGTGGACCTATTATTATTCCAAAGAGGACACCTACATGCGCATTGATTACATTCTCGTCAATTCGGCGCTGAAGCGCCGTTGGGTGGCGTCGGAGAGCTATGTTCTGAGCCTGCCTGGATGGGGCGTGGCATCCGATCACCGCCCGGTCGTGTGCGCGTTGGAATTGGGTGAATGAGCAGATCTTCGCCGCCGCAATTCTCATTATGGCAGGCAAGGTTGTATTCTTTGCGCTCCTGCGTCTTTTGCCCTTTGCGTTTATTACATGCTAAGAAAAATGTGAGATGCGCACGATGGCGGGTGCGTGACAGGAAAGTAACCCTGTGGGGCAGGACTCCGTCCTGCCGGTTGCGGTGCCTCTGGCTCCGCAGAGAATTGAAAACCTCATGCGCAGGCAGATCAGAGTTCCCCCCTCCGTATTCCTTCAAAATGAAAATTGCTGACTTGATCTGGAGAAAAATGTGTCGAGAGGGCGGAGACCCCTCGAACCGGCAGACCGGAGGTCTGCCCCACGGGGTTACTTTCCTGTCACACACCCAAAAATCCATGCCAGCAATCCTCATTTTGACTTTTCTTGTGCCATTTTCCTGCTCCAAAGGTTCGCATTTGGCCCGAATTTGCAGGAACCAGTCGGAGATGCCAAGAATGATCCAAGATGAGAATTGCATGCAGTCTATTCCATTTTTTCCGTTCGCCACCGCTCAGGTTGTTGTTTAGTCTTTCCGCTCATGCAGACGAAAATCAAAGTTGCGGTGCTCGGAGTTGGTTCGCTGGGAAAAGAGCACGCCCGGATTTATGCGGAGCTTGCGGCCGCTGGCAAGATTGAGTTTGCGGGGATCTATGACACCTCGCCTCAGAATGCTGCCAGAATCCACGAGAAACTTGGCGTGCCGGTATTCAAATCGGTCGCCGAAGCGTCCGTTACTGCTGATGCGTTCAGCGTTGTCACGCCGACCATCACCCATTTTGAGCTCGCCAAGGCATTGCTTGAACAGGGCAAGCATTTGCTGGTAGAAAAGCCGATTACGGACGACGCCGAACGCGCCACTGAATTGGTACAATTGGCGCGCGAAAAGAACTGCGTATTGCAGGTCGGGCACATTGAGCGGTTCAACCCAGTGTTTACCTATCTCGAACAGGTGGCGACCGACCCGCGTTTTATCGAAACGCATCGACTATCGCCACACCCTGGTCGTAGCGCTGACATCGGGGTTGTGCTGGACTTGATGATCCATGACTTGGACATCGTCCTGGCTTTCGTGAAATCGCCGGTGGTGAGCGTCGAAGGCGTTGGAATTCCCGTGCTGAGCAAGTCCGAGGACATTGCCAATGCCCGGTTGCGATTTGCCAATGGCTGCGTCGCCAACTTGACTGTCAGCCGGATCAGCCCCGAGCGCATGCGTAAAATCCGGGTTTTCAGCGGAGGCCCGATGACGAGTTACGTCTCACTCGATTACCGCGCCCAGGAAGGCTATATCTACCGCGTTGCCCGCGAGGATGAGGAGGAATCGTCGTTCCTGAAGAAGCTTCTGCGGGGTAAGGATTCGTCTATCGTCAGCGAATTTGCCGGCAAGAAAATCGTTCGCGAGCCTGTTCCCATTGAGAAAGACGAGCCTTTGAAACTGGAACTGCAGAGTTTCATTGGATGCGTGCAGGCCCACCAGACGCCCAAAGTCACCGGCGAGGCGGCGACCCGTGCGCTGGAACTTGCGTTCGAGATCACACGTCAAATTCGCAAGAACGCGTCCGCCTCAGTTTAGATCCCTGCATGGCGAGTCCCCACATCATGCTCATAGCTGGCGAGGCCAGCGGCGATTTCAATGCTGCCGAACTGGTCAAGGCTCTTGCCGAGTCTCTGCCTGGCTCGATCTTTTTTGGCGCTGGTGGCCCGAAGATGGCAGAGGCCGGGGTCGAGTTGGCCTTTGACATGACGGCGCAATCGGCCATCGGCTTGAGTGATGTAATCATCAAGTTGCCGGTTTTTCGACGGATGTTTCTGGACTTGGTGAAGTTGGCCGTAACCCGCATGCCGGACGTGATCATCCTGGTCGATTTCGGCGGGTTCAATCGCCGGTTTGCCAGCGCTATCCGCAAGCATATTCGTTCCCATTCCAAACGGGTTGGTTCTTGGCAACCGAAAATTGTCCAATACATTTCGCCGCAAGTCTGGGCTTCGCGGCCTGGACGGGCGGCCAAATTGGCCAAGGACATCGACTTGCTCCTATGCCTGTTTCCATTCGAAAAAGAGTGGTATGCCCAGCGCGTGCCGGAATTGCGGGTCGAATGCGTCGGGCACCCGCTCTTTGATCGCCATGCGGGGCAGGGGACTGTGCCTGCGCGGGCCAGTTCGCATAATGACACCGAGCTTCCACGAGTGCTCCTGCTTCCCGGAAGCCGCAACGCCGAACTGCGCCGCCACCTGCCGGTGATGATTGGCGCGGCTCAAATCATTGCGTCGAAATCGGTCGTCCGCTTTGAGATGGTTCTGCCCAGCGAAACCTTGGTTGAGCAAGCGCGAAAACTGGGGGCCGATAGCGTGCCGAATCTAGATATAAGGATCGGAGGTTTGGCGCAGGCATTGGCGCGGACGACTCTGGCCGTGGCTTCCACCGGCA
>CAIUEN010000209.1 GCA_903898185.1 uncultured Verrucomicrobiales bacterium | reverse complement strand
CATGCCGGAGGCATGAAAGCCTGTAGCCGGTGGTTGAGCGAAGCGATACCACCGGAAGCGGATGCCCCGCACGACGGCATCCCGAAGGGATGCCAGCGGAAGCGCCATCAATCCAAATACCGCTCGGCGAACTCGACGCTGGATTTTCGCAGAAAGGCCACCCACTCTTCTTGAAACGTTTTCTTCCGATGGCGCTCCTGCTGATTGGTGATGCAGGTCGAGCCCCCGCTGTTCCGCGCAAGTATTCATTGAACTGGCCCTGCCATTGAATTCCGAGGCGAGGTTCGCGGTTTTTGGTGGCAAAGATCACATGATAATGCAGGCTGGTATGTGTGGAAGGCATGGGTTTGGAAGGTTGTCACCGCTGTCACCCCTGCCGGGGTGCGGTTTATTTTGAATCGTTAACCGGTGGTGTCGCTTCGCTCAACCACCGGCTACAGGCTGGGAAGCCGCTGGCTTCCAGAGTGGGAAGGTTGGACATGGAAGCTCCCAAATCCTCGCCTAAGGACATCAAAAACGAGATTTTCCCTCTCAAAATCAAGTCGCTCCATTTATACAAAGTGTATGGAACCAAAAGCATCATTTTCCGTGGTGCAAGAATTCCTTAGGCGAGGATTTGGGAAGCTGGCACGGACTTGCGTTGGCCGCTTCCTGCTTCATCATTGGAAATTCCTTGTTCGATATTGGATATTCATGAGCACTCACGCGGAGGCACGGAGAGCGCGGAGTCTGATCTGCGTGAATCTGTGTCATCTGCGGATTATTCCCCAATCACGGTTGGGAGTTTGGCAATAACGTTGTCGATGGCATCAAGTTTCATAGGAGATTTCACAGAGGGTTGTCCGCAGATTGCGCAGATTTTCGCAGATTGGATGGAAAGGTATTTATTCTATACTGTAAGCGGGTAAGATCGTTCAAAGTATAAATCAAGTTGAATTTCTGAAGCTCCACGCGCACTCTCGGAAAATATGAAATGGTTTTCATTGCTGTTGATCTCAGCGTGCGTAGCTGGAGGGTGCAAGCCGGGTTCGTCCTCGCCTGCTAATACGGCTGAGGTTGCCGCCGATGTTGCGCAGCCGGAACTGCCCACACGGGCGCAACCGAAGTTGCAGACACTTAAACTATGGCTGGGCGCCCAAGAAATGACAGCGGAATTGGCGCTGACCGGACCCCAGATCAGGACCGGCATGATGTTTCGCACCAACATCGCCGATAACGCCGGGATGCTATTCGTTTTTAGCAGTCCAAGGCAGGTTTCGTTTTGGATGAAGAATTGCCCCCTGCCGCTCTCGGCCGCTTATATCGACCCCAATGGGGCTATTCTCGAAGTGCGCGAGCTGGATTCTTTCAGCACCAACTCCGTAACCGCCAATACCGACCGCGTGCAATACGTCCTGGAGACGGGGCGAGGCTGGTTTGAGCGCAATAACGTGATCCCTGGCATGGTGGTGAGGACTGAACGCGGAGCGCTTCGGCAGACGTTTTTCTCCCCAAAAAACTAGGCATGAAGATCGCGCTGGCACAGATCAACACGACCATCGGGGATTTGGTGGGCAATGAAGCCAAAATAGCAGCCGCTTACGCGCGGGCAGTCGAGGCGAAAGTGGACGTGGTGGTGTTTCCCGAATTGTCAACGACCGGCTATCCGCCGCGCGATCTGCTCTTGAAAAAGGAGTTTGTCGCAAAAAACCTGTCGATGCTCGACCGTCTTGCCGCAGCCACCCAGGACGTGGCGATGCTGGTCGGCTATGTCGGCGAGAATAGATCGGGACCGGGCCGAGAAACGACCAACGGAATCGCTCTGTTGCGCAATGGCCGCATTGTTGCCACGCGCGCGAAAACCCTGTTGCCGACATACGATGTTTTCGACGAGGACCGCTATTTTGAGCCGGCCCAGAAGAACCTGCCGGTGGAGGTCGATGGTCGGAATTGGGGACTGACCATCTGCGAGGATATTTGGAACGATGAGGATTTTTGGCAGCAACGCCGTTACCGACGGGATCCGGTGGCTGATTTGCTGGAGGCTGGCGTGGATGTGATTTTTAACATATCAGCGTCGCCGTGGCATGTGGGCAAGGAACGGATTCGCCACAGCATGCTCGCCACTGTGGCGCGCCAGGGACGGCGTCCAGTCGTGTTCTGCAACGCGGTCGGTGGAAACGATGAACTGGTGTTTGACGGCAACAGTTGCGTGTTCAGCGGGGCTGGCGAACTCATCGCGAAAGGAAAGGCATTCGAGGAGGATTTCATCCTCGTTGACCTCGACACCGCGCCGGTAATGGCGCTGCCCGTGATTTCGGATGAGGAAAATCTTCACAATGCGCTGGCGCTGGGGTTGCGTGATTATTTTTACAAATGCGGTTTCAAATCCGCTGTGCTCGGGTTGAGCGGCGGCATTGACTCGGCGGTCACCGCCTGCCTGGCGGCTTCGGCTCTGGGCCCCGAGAATGTGCATGGAGTCTCGCTGCCGTCCCAGTTTTCATCACAAGGCAGCTTGGACGACGCGCGAATCCTGGCCGAACAATTGGGCATTCGTTACGATGTAATCGCGATCCAGCCGCCCTTTGAATCTGTCAAACATCAATTGAAGCCGACGTTTGGAGATCGCCCCGAAGACACTGCGGAAGAAAATATCCAGGCGCGGTTGCGCGGGGTGATTTTGATGGCGTTGTCGAACAAGTTCGGGTCGCTGCTGCTGACCACCGGAAACAAGAGCGAATTGGCGGTTGGGTATTGCACTCTCTACGGCGACATGTGCGGCGGGTTGGCGGTGATCAGCGATGTCCCGAAGACGATGGTTTACCGGTTGGCAAAATGGATCAACCGGAACCGGCAGGTTATCCCCATAGACTCGATAACCAAACCGCCGTCGGCCGAGCTGCGGCCAAATCAAACGGACCAAGACAGCCTTCCGTCGTATGAGACGCTGGATGCGATCCTGGATCATTACGTCATATATGGCCGGTCAATGTCTGAGATCGTGGCTCAAGGATTTGATGAACCGACGGTCCGGCGCGTGGTTCGGTTGATCGACATCAACGAATACAAGCGCCGCCAGGCTGCGCCCGGACTCAAGGTGACGACAAAAGCCTTTGGTGTCGGACGGCGAATACCGATCGCGCAACGATACCAGCAATTCTCATTTTGACCAGGCAGCAGGTGAATACATGCTTATAGTGCATTACTTACATGGCGAGGAGGGGAAGTCTCACACGAAGACACGAAGGCACAAAGAGGATTGGGTTTGGCATACCAGTCTGTTTAAAAAAAGAGCAAAACAGCAGGTAGGATTGATGATGTTGGAGTGAGTTAGGGTGTTGAATTGATCGGGTTATTGCTCTGGAAAGGTCATGCATTATTCATGTCGTATCAAATCAAATAGAAGTGAAAGGCATTTTTTGAAAGTCACAGATGGGTATCAGGCGCAAGTCAGTTAATCGATTTGTTTTAGCTTGGAAACCGCAGTTGGCTTAACCGCAGAACACGCGAAATACGCGGAAAGAAGAGGCAGAATGAGGTTTT
>CAIUEN010000208.1 GCA_903898185.1 uncultured Verrucomicrobiales bacterium | reverse complement strand
GCGACACGACACTGTGGCGAGGGATTCATCGGCTTAATGATATCGTTCGATCATGGGAAACCTTTGGCCCCGAACGCCAAAGCATACCCTTGACACCGAACGGATGAATAAATAGAAAAGATGTGGGTAATGCGCAGCTCGCTGACGCTCGCCGGATGGAGGGGCACAGGCAAGGATGCCTATGCTACCTGAATGGGGCATTCACAATATTTTTATGAAACTATTGAAAAACATAATTGATAAACTGTCAATCAAGCGCGACGCCACGATGTCCATCACCGCATCGGGCCGGGATTGGCTTCGCGGAACCAATGCCGACGACGCGTCAAACAAGCTGGTTGCGCCGTATTCTCAATGCGCCTGGATTTACGTGGCGATCAGCGTGCTGGCGGAAAGCGTGGCGCATATCCCCTTTCGCATTTCCAAGGGCCGTGGCAAAGGCGAGATGCTCGTTGACTCCGGGCCCGTCTTCGAGTTGTTCCGCAATCCGCATCCGACCATAAGCCGCGCGCTGTTCTGGCAAACGCTTGTTTCATGGGAGGCGTTGCGCGGCGAGTTTTTTGTGGCGCCACTGAACGAGGCCGGGCAACCGGTTCCTCTGGGACGCCGCAACGCTGTGAAACCGTGTCAAATGTTGCCGCTCAACCCGGATTGCTTTGCGCACATCGTATCCGGGCACGAGATTGTGGGCTGGCGTTTTAGTGGCCAGGAACTCGAGTCCCCCGTGCAAGCGCAGGTATTGCTTCCTGAAGAGTTGGTGCATTGGCGGAATTTCAATCCATACCTCTTCTGGCGCGGATTGTCGCCTTTATCCGTCGCGCTGCTGCCGGCGACAGCGGACTATGCCGCCGCGCAGTTCATGAAAGGCCTGATGATCAACAACGGGGATGCGGGCGTGATCGTAACGAGCGAAGAGATGTTTGACACAACGCAACGCGAACAATTCGTTGCCGCGCTCAATGATCGCAAGCGCCGGGCAGGCACCGCTGATCGTCCGCTTTTTCTTTGGGGCAAGACAAAGGTGGAGAAGCCGACAATTTCGAGCGCTGATCTTCAATTTCTGGAGAACCGCAAGCTCAGCCGGCAGGAAATCGGCGCGGTGTTCAAGGTGCCGGAGTCAATGATGGGTTTCGCTGGGCAGCAAAGCGCGTTGAGCGCCGGTTCGGCCATCGAACAAGACCGGTTGACGTTTATCGAGAATACCATTGGCGGCCTCTGCCGACGGCTTGAAGCGGCGATGGAGCCGATCATCAAGAGCTTCGACCCAATGCTGGATGGCTGGTTTGATCTCGATTCGCTTCCGATCATGCAAGCCGCCCGGCGAGATCGCATGGTGACGGCAGCCCAGGCGTTTGGGATGGGCGTGCCGTTCAACGAATTGAACCAGGTCTATGATCTGGGATTCGAGTCGCTTCCGTGGGGCAACAAAGGTTACGTTGCAAGCAGCTTGCGCGAAGTGGGCTCAGGGTCAGAAAAGTCTGCGCCTGTCACTGAGTCGGCACAGTCGGTGCATGTGGATGCTTTGACAGAGCGATTTCTGCAATTGCTGGATGCGCCGCCCAGTCCGGGTCATCCGCCAAAGGCAACCGACAAGAACGGGGCTGAATTAAACCGCAGAGACGCGAGAGACGCTGAGAAGGATAGGCTCTCTGAGCCTCTGCAATAGGTGGATTGAAAGAATGACTGTGGCCGCACAGGTGACGATCCAAGGCCGCCAATCTTCCCCAAATCGAAGAAGAAAAACATTGTGTTCAGCTTCTGAGTGATTCAAATTCATAGTCGGTGGAGAGATGGCTGAGTGGTTTAAGGCGCGCGCCTGGAAAGCGCGAGTACCTAAACCGTACCGTGGGTTCGAATCCCTCTCTCTCCGCCATTTTCAGATTCCACCACTGTCTTGCCCCAGCTTCCAATGCTCCTTTTCTGTTTTCCTCTTTCCGCATGTTCCGCGTTTTTCGCGGTTCAATAGATTGTCGTCGAACTCGGAATGAACCGCCAAATACGCGAAATACGCGGAAGAAGAACCAGAAAACAAGACGATTCAAGAATCGGACCTCAGTAAAATGAGAATTGCTGATGTTGTCAGAAACATTGAGTGTGTGACCGGAAATCCATCAACTCCTGAACTTCTGAAAATGTCTGGCCGAAATGACGCCAACGGCGTCAGCCATACCAGCTTGGGGCAAGCGAAAGCGTCGCCCCAGGACACACGACCCCAGAACCCTCACCAGCGCTGAAAGCGCGAATCATGAGACGGGCAATGAGTCGCGCTTTCAGCGCTTAATCGGGCTTGGCTCATGGACCTGGGGCGATGGCCCCAGGCTGGTATGAATTGCGCCTTTGGCGCTGTTTAATTCCCAATACCTTCTGATTGCCGACGCCAAACGATGTGCAATTCGTAACTGGTTGTCGGAGGGAAAAATTAGCGGCTCGCTGACGCTCGCCGGAGGGAGGGGCACAGGCAAGGATGCCTATGCTACGTGAATGGTCTTCTGAAGCGCCCTTTTACTCGTTTTTCAACTGCGCAGCCAGGCGTTCACCCAACTGAACCGACTCTGCGATGCTGGCTTTTCCTTCGGCGCGCTTGACTTGTTCCCCGATAAACGAAACCGCGCGCAGGTGAATTTGTTGATCACGGATTTCTGCATAAGCGCCCACAGGTGTCTGACAGCCGCCGCCCATCGCTTGCAGCAAGGCGCGTTCGGCTGTGACACAGTGGAGGGTGCTCAGATCGCTTAATCGACGGCAAATCTCTTCGAGACGCTCATCGTTTTCGCGGATCTCGATTCCGATGGCAGCCTGCCCGACGCATGGCATCATTTCTTCCGGTTCAAGAATCGTGGCCGACAGTCCTTCGGGTATGCCTTCGCCTTTGATTTTGCCGCCGGCGGTAATCTGGAATTTGAGTCGGGCCAGCCCGGCTGCGGCCAGCAGGGTGGCATCCAATTCCGGTTGTCGCGCCAGTTTTTCCAGACGCGTGGCGACATTGCCCCGGATTTCCACAATTTTGAAGTCAGGACGCAATGCCAACAGTTGGGCTGCGCGGCGAGTGCTGCTGGTGCCAACAGTCAAAGCCTTCGGCAGTTCGGCAATCTTCGATTTTCCTTTAAAGCCGCGTCGCGTGGCATCGTTTTGGGTTTTGAGATAGGAGGCGTCACGGTAAATCAAAACGTCGCGAACGTCCTGGCGCTTTCCTCCAACGCCACCGAGTTTGAGGCCCTCAGGCAATTCGGTCGGAAGATCTTTGAGACTGTGGACTGCAAGGTCGGCGCGGCCTTTGAGCAGGGCGGCTTCCAGTTCCTTGGTGAACAATCCACGCGGCAGGGTGGCGCTGATTTTCGACATCGACGCTGTCTGCAGTTTGTCGCCGGTGGTCTTGATGATCTTGAGTTCAAAACTCAACTCGGGAAACTTCGCACGGCATTGGGCCAGAACCATGTTGGCTTGGGCCAGGGCCAGGGCGCTGCCTCGGGTGGCGATGAGGATCGGCTTGGTGGAGAGCATGAAGTTATGAATGGAATGACGATAATGTCAGGGAACGCGCTTTATCGCGGATGATCGCTTCGCAGACGGCTATCTCTTCCTTGCGCTGTTGGAGGTAATCGGCGGCGATGGCCTGCAGGTCGTCCACGTTATACAGATAGACGTTTGCCATCGAGTTGACTTCGGGATCAATGTCGCGAGGCACCGCAATATCGACAAGCAGAAGCGGACGGTTCTTGCGCAACTTCATCAGGGGTTCCAGTTTTTCGCGCGTGACAATCGGGTATGGTGCCGCAGTGCTGCTGATGATGATGTCGATGCTCGAAAACTCGGTTTCCCATTGGTCGAATGGAATTGCTGTTGCGCTGAACTCCCGCGCCATGGCGACCGCCTTGTCATGCGAACGGTTTGTCACCACCAAGCCATGCGCTCCCCTGCTCAGCAAAGCCCGCGCGGTTTTTTCGCTGGTGTCCCCGGCCCCGATCACCATCACCCGGTGGTCGCGAAGGGAACTGAAAATCTTTTCCGCCAATTCCACGGCAACCGATGCCACGGAAATGCTTCCGCGCTGAATGTTGGTCTCGGTGCGGATTTGCTTGGCGACATTGAACGCCTTTTGGAACGTCTTATTCAAGCGTCCGCCAGTGTGCTTGTTTTGGAGCGCCAAGTCATAAGCCTTCTTGAGTTGGCCGAGAATTTCAGTTTCGCCGAGAACCATCGAATCCAGTCCGCAAGCGACCTTGAACAGATGCTCCAGGCTTTGCGGATCAGTAAAGGCATAAACCTCCTTGTCCAACGGATCTCGATAATTATGATGATCAATGAGAAATTGCCGCAAGGCGATGATAGCCTGTTCGCCGGGGGACTGGGAAACCGCGTAAAGCTCGACCCGATTGCAGGTCGAGAGAATCACAGCTTCGCTGGCAATCCCGCTCTGCCGCAATTGTGAAAGCGCCGCCGGGATGGTTGATTCAGGAAAAGCAAACCGTTCACGGATGGTGATGGGCGACGAACGATGGCTTAATCCAATGACAACAATTGACATGGGAGCGTGTCAGATTTTGTGGGTGGGAGAAAACAGGTTGATCCCCCAAAACGTGAGCAACACGAAGGCGAAAACCCAAATCAATCCCCAAGCAAATTTGCGACCCGTCTGACCAAAACGAGTATGCCTGAGCAGCAGGACAAAATAAGAGCCCCAAACCACCATCGACCACAGCACTTTGGGGTCGTTGGTGATGCGCATCTCGTTTTTTTGCTGGAGAATCAAGAACGGGCACAACGCCAGCCCTGCCGTCAGCAGTCCAAAGCCGGTGAACGACAGATATGTCATGGATTTTTCGAGCCGTTCCATGGACGGGAGCATCGAGGAAACCGCCCGCAATTTGCGAAACTTGAGATCGTGTTCCTGGGTAAGAAACATCGACGACGCCACCGCGCCCAACCCGAACGCTCCATAGGACAACAGACTCAGCGCCGCGTGCAAGCTGCGCAAACCGTTGCTGAACTCGGGCTTATTCTTGTAATGAACATCCAGCGACGGCATCAGGGCAAAGACTCCCAGCGCGAAGATGATCGGCGCGGCAAACGCCGCCACAAATCGGAAACGGGGAAGCAGGCTGACCACCAGAGCCACGCCGACGATGGTCCAGATCACAAACGTAAACGCTTCGTAAAGGTTGTTTACAGGGCAATGTTGGAAGGTCATTCCGCGAAGAATCATCGCGCGCGAGTGACACAGGAATCCGGCCAGCAGCAGCCCCGCCGTAATCCGATCATGATGCCGGAATCCCTCGCGCCACAAGAAAACGGAATGCAGCATGCCGATCCCGTAAAAGATCACGGCACACAAGAAATAATTGCGATCACTAAGCCACGGCACGGCGTAAGGTTAGTTGGAAATACCCCATTTGGAAAACAAATTTAAGAGGGGTTCACGCAGAGGCGCGGAGAGCGCGGAGGAAGGAGGGGGTGAGCGTCGTTCTCTCCGCGTTCTCCGCGCCTCCGCGTGATAAGAAAATCGCACAGCGAAAACAAAAGCATTGCAAATGAGGGGCGCTTCCAGCACTGTTGAGCCAAGGCCCGACATCAGTATCTATGAATGAAATTAAGAAACAATTCGGTCTCATCGCCTCAGCGGCAAAAAACAATTTTCTGGCAGTTGGTCTCTGCGTCTTGTTCCTGTTCTTGGCAGTGGCCGCTCACGCGCAACAGTTTTCGGCGACCGTGACTTACAGCGAGTCGATGCGACGCGACACCAAAGTTACCAGTGCTCTTTACAAAGTCAACGCGTCGATTCCAATGACAATTCCTTTGGATGAGGTGGATGAAACAACCGTGCTCTGGGTGGATCATGGCGTCAGTTTAGGCATTAATACGGGAATCGGCTTTGCTTTGGGGCGGGATTCCAGCTACACACCTGGAAAAACAACCGCAACCATTTCGAGTGCTGGAGTTTACATGTCAATCAAGTGGACTGCCACAAACATTGCGTTTAACGGCTATATCCTTGGAAAGCCTAATCTGGATGTTCTTTATATGGAAGCTGTCAGCGGGGAAACAATGCCGTTTTCTTTCGAGGATGATGTCTATATTTCTTTTGGCTCTTCGGATTTCTACCATTCTGCGCAGGTTTCCGGACGCAACTACGCAAAATCAGTTAATTCTCAATTCGGTGGTGGAGAATTCGTTTTGAATCATGGCAGCTTCAATATTGTGGCAGACTTAATTCCGCCGGTCGTCACGGTTGTCAGCCCAAAGCAGAATGTCGTTGTAACCGAGGATTCTGTTACTGTGCAAGTTTCATCGAAGGACAACTTCGGTCTTGGACGGGATCCGCAAGGCATGGAATATTTCGCTTATAGCGTCAATGGTGGCGACTATATTCCGGTTCCAAGTGAGCAAGCCAATAGCGCTGGGTTCGATGTTTCCGGGTTGAGCTACGGAACTAATACCATCAGGATTTTCGCCTATGATACTTCGGGTAACGAGGGCCATGCCGACTTGATTGTTTTCTACTCGTATGTGAGCCAGATCAGTTTGACTGTGGACGGGCCAGGCACTGTGTCGGGCATCACGGATGGCCAGAGCGCTGTGGTTGGAATGAATATCACTGCAAAGGCCACCCCGATGACTGGGAAAGTATTCCTCGGATGGTTTATCGGGGAATCCTTGATTCGCAGCAGCACCTTGAGCTATCCGATGAGTGAAGGCATGAGCATCGTTGCGAATTTTGGGGACAATCCTTTCACCGCTTGCAAGGGCACATTCAATGGCTTGTTCTACCCATCCCCTGAGCAACCGTCAGTGGAACTGCAAAATTCCGGTTTTATTTCGCTCACTGAATCCGCGCTAGGCGGCTTTACAGCCAAACTCACGCTAGTATCGGGGACGGTTTCCTTTTCTGGGCAATTTTACCCCAACACCGACGGGACAGCCGGCACTGATCCTTACTCGATTGTCTTGCCCACCAAACAAACTGCCCGTGTTCAACTCAATATCGTAACTGATACCAACTCGGAAACTTTTGGAATGGTAACAGGAACGGTGGAGGCTTACGGCTCGCAGTCATGGATATCGTCCATAAATGCTGAAATGGTGTATTTTAACACAAACTTGGTAAGCGGTGGGGCGGGAGTCTATAACTTTGCAATAACTGGGGTGGTAACCGACAGCTCGGAGCCTAGTGGATACAGCTTCGGCTCAGTGGCTGTAAGCAAGACCGGCACTGTAACCGCATCGCTCAGCATGGCGGACTTTGGTGCCAACACCAACACTTTTTTTGGCAGCGTGATCAGAAGTGGAAAGATTCCTTTCTTTGTTGGACTGTATAAGACAAATGGTAAGACAAATGGAGCTGCGTTTGGCTATATTGATCTCGTAAACGTGTATGCCGACGACCCGAGCGCGGTCACGAGCTTGGGAACATTGCATTGGATCAAGAACCCGACGGGGGGTGTCTTCTATCCTGATGGCTTCCTTGATACTTTCGACATTGTTGGTGCCAAATATGTAGCGCCAACTGACAGCGATCTGCACTTGGGAAATGTTTCCTATGGTGGCGCTGGTCTCGAAGATAAAAGCAAAGAAATAACCTACAAAAAGGGGATCGTGATAGTCACTGATTCTTCAGGGAATGAAGACAAGCTTGCCGTAAAATTTGATCCGGCCACCGGAAAGTTTGGCGGCACATTAGTTGACCCGGTGTACAACAAGACAATGACGTTCTCCGGTTTGGTAGTTGGAACTTCGGAGGGTATTTTCCAAGGATATGGCATGTTTTTAGGCACAAATGAGAGCGGATATATTTCCACAGTGGTGTCATTAGAATAGTCTGCATTTCTTGTATCTTAGATTTCAAATATGACAACGATTGCGGAGCTTAATGATTTGGCCGGACCGCTTGCTGAGTTATTAAAACAGGTGAAGGCTGGCAATGAGGTTTTGCTCACCCAAGGCAACCGCCCTGTGGCTCGGTTGGTGCCAGCATCAAAAGAGGGGGCGCTCCCCAGCCCGCTTCGGTTTCGCTCACTGGCCGGGCATCGGGTGCTAACGCCGCTTATTTCTCAAACAGAACTGGCTGAGGAACTGTTTGGGCGCCAATGACCGGCTTGGATTGTAATGTTCTGGTGCAACTTGCAATGGCCGATCATCCGACCAATGGAGCAACTGTAGCCCTTGTTCAAGAAGAGGTGAAGCGTGGAACGCGACTTGTGTTGCCCTCCTTGGTGGTGACGGAATTTCTCCACGTTACGACGGATGCGAAGCGGTTTGCTCCGCCGCTGACTATGGATGAGGCTTTGGATTGGATTGGAGAATTTCTTTCAAATCCGGCGATCACCTTGATCGAACCCTCGCCGGAGTGTTTCGGACAGACTTTGCGCTGGATGAGGCACTTCAATCTTGGCCGGAAACGGATTCTCGACACGCATTTAGCCGCAATCCTTCACACGTCGGGCATCCACCGGTTGTTTACTTCAAATCCAGCGGATTTTAGTGTGTTTGGGGTTTTCGAAATCGTTGTGCCTTGCGGCAAATGATGGTTGATGCACTTTGTTCCCCTAATTGCCATTAGCAGCGATTTTTACGGGCCGCCATACGCCAAGAACTCTACTGGTTGTGGTTTGGGGAATGAATTGCATCCCCATTCCTTTTTTGCTTTCGACATCAGCTCCGTCACTCCTGTGAACGTGAAATCGGCGGGACCAGTAAGGTGGACATTTTTGAACTGGGAGTCGGCTTTTTCAAAACTGACCTCAAGCGTGTCACCCCCTTGGACTCGCACCTGTACCGGCGACTTGAATTGATGCAGTTCGGCGGCAATCAGGGCCGACGCGGTTACGCCCGTCCCGCAGGCAAGCGTTTCGCCTTCGACGCCGCGCTCGTACGTGCGGACACGGATTGCGCCATTACCGATGAGTTGAACAAAGTTGACGTTAGTCCCTCTGGGCGCAAAATGCGCGTGAAAACGTATCTCCGATCCCAGCGGCTGAACCTTGGCCGCGTCGGCATCCGGCACGAACAGAACAGCGTGAGGCACGCCGGTATTGACCGAGTGGATCGCCATTTCTCCGCTGTTGAGCATCACCAGTTCGTTGATGCGCAAATCCGTTGGCGTGGTCAGATTGACCGATACGCGCTCGCCGAGGAACGTGGCGGAAATCACTCCGGCGACCGTCTCGAAGGTCAGCCCGCTGGACGCGCCGGTCAGTCGTTGCGCAAAACGCGCAAAACAACGCGCCCCATTGCCGCACATCTCAGCCCGGCTGCCATCGCTATTATAGAAGTCCCACGCCCAGTCCGCCTTGCCCGAAGCGCATGGAATCAGCAGCGCTATCCCGTCGGCTCCCACCCCGGCATGCCGGTCGCACAAGCGCGCAATCTGCGCAGGTTCAAGCTGGATCGCGCCATCCCGGTTATCGACCAGGATAAAGTCGTTGCCCGCGCCGTTCATTTTGGTGAATTCCAACAACATGCCATTAAAATCGTAACTATTCACGTAGCACAGGCATCCTTGCCTGTGCCCCTACCTCCGGCGAGCGTCAGCGAGACGCTAATCTCTTCCTCTCAATAGTTCCAGTAAATCAGTTCCACGAGGGATCTTCCGGAGTCTCCGCAAGCAATCGCGCTTGCAGACCTTTTTGCCTCAAGATGACTTTCCACAACTGCCCCGGTTCATCACTAAACACCAAATCCAGAGAAGCTGGATGCGCCAGCCAATCATTTCTCGCAATCTCGCGGTCCAGTTGGCCGGCATCCCAGCCGGCGTAACCGGCAAACAGCTTGAGTTTGCGCGTCGGGGAATACGGTTGGCTCAGCTCAACCAATTCGTCCAGCGAATGCCCCAGATTCAGGTTCACCATGACATTGGCATTCGCGACAAACGAGTCCGTGTGCAGATAACTAAGGACTTGGGGCTGAACGGGCCCGCCGATAAAAAGCGACTGATTCTTGAGCGAGTCGGGCATTTTTGACACCGCGTCGCCGGCTTTGGTGCCGGATGAACGATTGAGAATCAATCCAAAAGCGCCGTCATCGTCATGGCGGCAAATCAAAACAACAGATCGATGAAAAAATGATCCACGCAGATTTCCACCATCCAGCAACAATGATCCTTGCGCGCTTTTTATAGACATATCAAGGCGCCGACGGCATGGATGTCGGCTCGGCGGCAGGCTGATTGTCTTTGAGCCACTTGTCAACCGCGTTTTCCCATTCGGTCCAGTTGGAGCCTTTGTCTTCCTGGATGAAAAGCTCGAGCAAATCCTTGGCTTCGGTTCTCAGAGGATGATCCTCGTTGCGGGCGACGGCCAGGAGCAGGGGCAGTTTAAGACCGTTGTTGCGATTGAGGAGGTCGTTCAGCAAGACATTTGAGACGTCGCGCGAGGTAGTCGGATTGGTCAGCAAATCGCCGGTCGAGGTATAATTGTCGTCCTGGACAAGATTGACCAAGTGCTGGGCCAGTTCGACCTTGCCTTCATCGGGCGCGATGGCCATCAGCGCAAGTATTTTAGCGGCTTTGGTCACCTCATCGGTATTGGAGATGAGAATGTCATCGAGTTTTTGCTCCCAACCGGCCGCCGGTTGAGGCTCGTCAGCATCGGCGTCAACCATATCGTTTGTTTGGCCAGGAATGGTTGCGGAGGTGTTTGAGGAAGCCGCTGTCTTTAACGTGGACGACAGCATGGGGACATCCGTTGTCATCACGTCCCCCTGGCGGCTGCCCCAGAGACCAAGCCCGACGCCGATAAGCAGCGCCAAGGCGATAAAGCAAACCACCACCAACCCTGTTCTTGAACTGTTGCGCATAATCGTCCTTGCATTGTTAATGATACAAACACCAAAGGTCAATTCTGTTGCGCGTCCTCCGCGTGAGCACGCCTGAATATCCAATACAAGCCCATATCCAATCATCTCACACGAAGACACGAAGAGGCAGGGAATGAACTCGTTTTTTTCGAGCTTGTGTTAATAAACACGGACTGCGGAACGGCAAGAAATCCATGACTTGCGTTTTCTAAACAGACTGGCATGCGAAACCCAATCCTCTTCGTGCCTTCGTGTCTTCGTGTGAGCCTTTCCCCGTTTACAGCGCGCAAATATATTTTCAACTTTGTTCTAAAGTCATTCGCGATTGATCCGATATTACAAACAGGGGCGGCGCTGTTGGGGTTTGCTGTGATGTCTGCACAGCGAATTGCTGGTATGGCGAGTTCAACCGCAGTAAGAGTTCATGTTTTTTTGTTTTTCCCGTCTTCGGCTTCTCCGAAGACGGGTTTTTTCTTCACAAAGGATCAATCATTCAAGGATGTGTGACCGGAAAGTAACCCTTCTGGCTCCGCGTCCTTCGCGCCTCCGCGTGAGCGCGCCTGAATATCCAATTCAAGCCCACATCCAATCATCTCACACGAAGACACGAAGGCACGAAGAGGCAGGGAAGGAACTCTCTTTTTTCGAGCCTGTTTATACCCAATCCTCTTCGTGCCTTTGTGTCTTCGTGTGAGCCTTTCCCTATTTGGTGGGTAAAGAACGGGCTTGCGGACGGAAGCGCTACGTGATAACATGAAATTCAATGAGAATTGCATGCTAAACGAATCACCTATGATCGACCTTGAAGACATCCAGTCGTTAACTGACTTCCAGCGTGACGCAAAAAAACACATCCAGAAGCTTAAGCGCACCGGCAAACCTCAGGTTCTCACCGTTAACGGTCGCGCCGAAGTTGTAATTCAAGACGCCAAATCCTACCAAAAGCTCCTTGACCTCCTTGATCAATCGGAAGCCATTGCCGCCGTGCGCGACGGCCTTGAAGCCGCTAAACGGGGCGAAGGGGAGCCAGCCGACCAGGTTCTTGATCGAATTCGCACGAAGCATAAAATCCCGGCTGCTTCATGAAGTATCGAGTCCTCGTCCTGCCTCGCGCCGCCGCCGAGATTGAAGAAGCCTACCTCTGGATTGCCGAGCGTGCGCCCGACAGTGCCGTGAAGTGGTTTAACGGCCTCTATTCCGTCATTGATACCTTGGAGATATTTCCAGAACGCTGTCCCCATGCGCCCGAAGATGACTTCTTCCAGCAAGAAATAAGGCAGCTCCTTTACGGAAAACGCATCGGCTGTTACCGCATCCTTTTTACCATAGACGGCGACACCGTTTACATTCTCCACGTCCGCCACGGCGCACGGAAACAGCTCGAAGTTCAGGCGGCCAAGAAACCCCGACTCAAGAAGATTAGTCCTCAGCCGTAAACACCGCCGCCCCGCAAGTTTCATCCCTGAATATCCAATCCTCTTCGTGCCTTTGTGTCTTCGTGTGAGCCTTTCCCCGTTTACAGCGCGCAAATAAATTTTCAACTTTGTTCTAAAGTCATTCGCGATTGATCCGATATTACAAGTAGGGGCGGCGCTGTTGGGGTTTGCTGTGATGTCTGCACAGCGAATTGCTGGGATAGCGAGATCAACCGCAGTAAGAATTCATAGTTTTTTTGTTTTTCCCGTCTTCGGCTTCTCCGAAGGCGGGTTTTTTGCGTCACAACAGTTGTACTGAATTTGAGGGAAAAAGGAATCACCGCAGAGGCGCGGAGGCGCAGAGTGAGAAGAAAAAATAATGCATGGCTTCCTTCTCTCCGCGCCTCCGCGCCTCCGCGCCTCTGCGGTGATTTGCCCGCCTCTTGG
>CAIUEN010000207.1 GCA_903898185.1 uncultured Verrucomicrobiales bacterium | reverse complement strand
TTGAGGAGATGTTGCGCGTACTCACTCGCGCGATGGATCAGAGTCCCGTAAGTGTGGTTATTTCGGACACCGACGGAAAGATGGAATACGTCAATGCCCGATTCTGTGAGATCACTGGCTTCACAGCCCAAGAGATACTTGGAAAGAATCCAGAGGATATTAGATATGGAACCACCCCGCAAGGAGAGTATCAGCAAATGCTGGGGACGATCGTTAGTGGAAATGAATGGCGCGGGGAGCTTTGCAATCGCAAAAAGAATGGCGACACTTATTGGGAATCCGAGGTTATCTCCCCCATAAAAAATGAGAACGGAGTGGTTACTCACATTCTCTATCTGGGGGTAAAGGAAGACATTGCGGAACGTAAGCGCATGGAGAAGGAGCGCGAGATTATTGAGCTTCAATTACGCCAATCTCAGAAACTGGAGTCGGTGGGCCAGTTGGCTTCTGGCATTGCTCACGAAATCAACACTCCCATCCAGTACGTGGGCGACAATCTTCGGTTTATTCAGGATTCCTTCGCCAATTTGAAAAAGTTGGTTTTCGGTTATGAAAAGATGTTTGCCGGAATTCCGGCAGGCGCGCTTGAACCTGGATTGTTGGCAGTGATCGAAAAGGCCAGGAAGGAGACTGATTTTTCTTATCTTGCCGCCGAGATTCCAACGGCTATTCAACAGTCATTGGACGGAGTTCAGCGTGTTGCTGACATTGTTCGGGCAATGAAGGAGTTTTCGCATCCCGGCGGGAAAGAGAAAATCGAGACGGATATTAATCACGCCATTCAAAC
Organism: uncultured Verrucomicrobiales bacterium; assembly: GCA_903898185.1. GTDB lineage: Bacteria > Verrucomicrobiota > Verrucomicrobiia > Limisphaerales > Palsa-1400 > CAIUEN01. Next base: position 18,108 of record CAIUEN010000207.1, on the reverse strand, counting down.
GACTATTACGGTGACTCGCAATGAATGGAAATATGTCGCGGATGTGGTTACCGAGCTGGCTCCTGACTTGCCGAAGATTCCGTGTTTTCCAGATGAGTTTAATCAGGTCATTCTCAATCTTTTGATAAACGCCGCTCAGGCCATCGGCGATGTGGTGAATAAATCGGGAGGCAAGGGCATGATACGCGTTGTTACCAGACTGGATGGCGCATGGGTCGAGATTCGGATTGCGGATACTGGAGCAGGCATACCGGAAGAAATTCGCCACCGAATCTTCGATCTATTTTTCACGACCAAGGAAGTTGGGAAAGGCACAGGACAGGGATTGGCCCTCGCCCGATCTGTAATTGTCAAAAAACACGGTGGCGAGCTGACCTTCGAGTCTTCGGTTGGGCAAGGCACCACGTTTGTAATCCGCCTGCCTGTCAGCTCTAAAATGCCGGTTCAACTCAGCGCAATCCAATGAAACACATCGTTTTTGGCAAATAAATAACTTTTAACTATTCAGGTTGCAGGGGAAAGTTAGCGTCTCGCTGACGCTCGCCGGGATGGATGGGCACAGGCGAGGACGCCTATGCTACCTGAAATCCAAGTCGTAGGGGAAAATTGGCGTCTCGCTGACGCTCGCCGGGATGAATGGGCACAGGCGAGGACGCCTATGCTACCTGAAAACTTTTTTTGTATGAAAAAAATTCTGTTTGTAGATGACGAACCCAATATTCTCAGTGCGCTAACACGATCTCAGCGCAATGAGCCTTATGAGGTTTTGAGCGCGTCTTGTCCTGAAGAAGCGCTGGAAATTCTGGCCCGTGAATCTGTGGACGTCGTGATCTCTGACGAACAAATGCCAGGAATGCCAGGGTCGGAGTTTCTCGCCATGGTTGCCAGGCTCTACCCGGAAACAATCCGAATTATACTGACAGGTGAAGGCAGTTTAAACTCCGCCATTCGGTCCATTAATGAGGGATCAATCTATCGATTCCTGAGAAAGCCATGCCATACCATAGATCTCACACTGACCATTCATCAAGCTCTGGAACATCGGGAACTCGTGGTGATGAGCCAGAAGTTATTGAAAGAGAACAAACAGCAATCAATCATCCTTCAAAACCTGGAAAAAGAACATCCAGGAATCCTCAATCTCAAGAAAGATGACGATGGCACATTATTGTTGGATTAGATGAAATCGCGTGGCTGTTAAAGGGAGAAATTAGCGTCTCGCTGACGCTCGTCGGAAAGAGGAGCACAGGCAAGGATGCCTTCGCTACCTGAATAGCTACGAAATCGCGATGCCATTTGAGTCTTAACCTATGAAAAAAATACTATTTGTCGATGATGAACCCAATGTGCTGGCTGGCTTTCAGCGCCAGTTACACAATCTGTTTTCGATTGAAACCGCCCTTGGACCGGAGGCCGGGCTGACGGCTCTCAAGGAGTGGCGGAACTATTCTGTAGTGGTGGCGGATATGCGAATGCCCGGGATGAACGGGGTGGAGTTTCTGTCTCGAATAAAGGTTAGCGCCCCCGACGTGGTGCGCATCATGCTTACGGGCAACGCCGACCAAGCGACGAGCATCGAAGCCATCAATCAAGGCAACATCTTCCGTTTTCTTAACAAGCCTTGTTCGACAGAGAAACTGACTGAAGCGCTGGAGTCAGCAATTCGACAACATCAGTTGATCACAGCCGAGCGTGATCTTTTGGAGAACACCCTTTGCGCGAGCATCAAGGTGCTTACCGACATTTTGGCTATTATCGACGCCAAGTCATTCGCCCAAGCCGAGCGATTGCGCGTCAACGTGCGCCAAGTGGCAATATCAATGGAAATGACAGAGACGTGGTCGCTGGAAACAGCGGCTATGCTCGCAAACATTGGTCTGGTGACAATTCCTCCCGAAGTGGCAATGAAGGTTCGCTTGGACTATCCGCTTTCCATCGTGGAACGGAAAATTTTTCAGCGCATCCCCGAGGTTGGAGCTGGGCTGTTGAGCCAGATCCCACGGATGGAAGAAATTTCATCAATCATTCGCTATCAGAAGAAACAGTTCAATGGTGAAGGTTATCCAGACGATCAGGTCAAAGGAGATCGGATTCCTTTTGGATCGCGACTTCTCAAAGTTATTTGTGATTGGATGGAATTGGAGGACAAAGGCGCCACCCGTGCCGCAGCTTTGGACCGGCTGCGATTTCGAGATGGCTGGTATGATCCCAAAATTGTGGACGCCGTCATCGCTGTTTTCACGCCTTCGGTGGTGGAATACCCGACACTGGAGATTAACTTCGCGCAGCTACGGATTGGAAATATTTTGCGCTCAAATATCGAAACCAATAATGGCACAGTCCTTGTCGTGGCTGGAACTCAAATCACGCCGACATTGATTGAGCGTTTAAAGAATTTCGCTGAGGTCTCTGGAATAAAGGAGCCGATCTCCGTCGAAAATTCAGGGTAACTGTTCAGAGGCTGGGGCGCTCTAAAGTCGTTGGGCAGACATTCGGTCCACTGCCATTGAAATAGGAATTCAGGGCTATTTAATTGACGCCAGTACAAAGTCATTTAAGGCTACAGATGGGGGGAGACAGTAACAATTCTCTCGGACGGAACAATCCTGATCAAGGAAAGCAGCATGGATCTGATTTATGCTACCTGAACAGTCTCCGCAAACCTTCATTGTGAGGTCCGTTTACACCGTTATTATTCCATGACGCAAGGCGGAGTTGGCATGCTGCCCGTTCAAGGGTTACGATGACAGCCGTGATTTCACGCGTGACCCCAGTCCAGTGCCACTTCCAGTGGTGGTCGCGAAATGCGCAGACGGTGTGAAGGAGAATCCGCCCTGTTCGACTATGCGCAAGGGTTGCACTCATACTCCGGCCTCGCGGATAAGTTGCCAAGGTTGCTGGCTGTTCTCACTTTTCAAATTATTCATAGCAACAAAAAAATTATGTATTCATGTCACGACCGTGATTGCTCGCGAGCACACGTTCATGCCTGCTGACACAATACTCGTAGATGCGCAATCAATTCTATGCTCTGTTGGGACGTGTTCACTCACTTTTGGGACATGAGTCGCTTGGCTATGAAAATCGGTGTGCTGTTCACAAATTCCGAGTTGGGTTAACCGCAGATGACGCAGATTAACGCAGATGAAGAACAAGACACTTCCGCACCTCTCAAAATCTGTGCTAGCCGAGATAGCGGGTTTTTGCCTATGCTCCCCTCTTTGATTCGGGAATGATTTCCCGCATTGACTTGTTTGCTGCTGTTTTATTTTTTATGACGAGTTCTCAAGTGCGACAATCGTATCTGGACTTTTTCAAATCCAAGGGGCACACGCTGGTGCCCTCATCAAGTTTGATGCCCGATTCGCCGAACCTGCTGTTCACCAACGCGGGCATGAACCAGTTTGTCCCGATTTTCCTGGGGCAGCGACCGACGGATGTGGATAAATGGCCCGAGGCGGTTCCCGGCATGTCCACGCGCGCGGCGGATACTCAAAAGTGCATTCGCGCTGGCGGCAAACACAACGACCTTGAAGATGTTGGCTTGGATACGTATCACCATACGTTTTTCGAGATGCTGGGCAATTGGAGTTTTGGCGATTATTTCAAGAAAGAGGCGATTGAATGGGCGTGGGAATTGGTTTCTGGAGTTTGGAAATTTCCCAAGAACCGTCTTTACGCGACGGTTTATAAGCCCGGACCCGGCGACCCAAGCGAGTTTGACCAGGAGGCTTACGATCTCTGGGCGAAGCTGTTCAGCGAGGCGGGACTTGATCCGAAGATCCACATCGTCTATGGCAATAAGAAAGATAATTTCTGGATGATGGGCGAAACCGGCCCGTGCGGCCCATGCTCGGAATTGCACGTCGATTTAACGCCTGCTGGCGACACCAAAGGCTTGCTCGTCAACAAGGGGAGCGCCCAGTGCATCGAGATTTGGAACCTGGTGTTCATGCAGTTCAATGCGAATCCGGACGGCACCTTTGTGCCGCTTCCGGCCAAGAACGTCGATACCGGCATGGGCTTCGAGCGCGTTACCGGCATCATTCAAAACACCAACGGGTTTACCGATTTCAGCAAGATCATCTCGAACTACGAGACCGATATTTTTCGTCCCATCTTCGACAAAATCGAAAACCTGAGCGGCAAACTCTATGGATCAACCCTGCCCAAACCGGGCACGATTGGTGACACCGAGCAGGAGAAGATCGACGTCGCGTTCCGTGTGATTGCAGATCATATCCGCACGCTCAGCTTCTCGATTGCCGATGGCATTTTACCTGGAAATAATGACCGTAATTACGTCCTGCGACGCATTCTGCGCCGGGCAGTGCGTTATGGACGCTCACTCGGGTTTCGTGAGCCATTTTTCTACAAATTGGTCGATGTTCTGGCTGAGAAGATGGGGGATATTTTTCCAGAACTTCGGGTGAGACAGCAGCATGTCAGGGAGGTTATTCAGATGGAAGAAGAGGCGTTCAATAGGACGCTGGATAACGGACTTGAGTTGTTCGAGGCTTACGTCAAAGAAAGGACAATGTTGATTGCTGCTTCCCGCCCGAACACAGGCGCTCTTGGAATTGTCGGGATTGCGAATCAAACGGGAGCCAATAGAGACAGAGTGCCAGGTGAATTTGCTTTCAAGCTTTACGATACTTATGGTTTTCCATTGGACCTTACCGAGCTCATGGCCCGTGAACGCGGACTGACTGTCGATGTCGAAGGCTTCAACAAGCTGATGGAAGAACAGCGCGCCCGTGCCCGCGCCGCGCAGAAGAAGGAAATCATTTCCGTCTCTAACATCGACACATCGAAACCCACGCAATTCGTAGGCTACAATCAATCGGCCACCTTCGCGACTGTCATCGAAGTCGTCGATGTCAAAGGCAAGCTCGCCGTTGTTCTCGATATCTCGCCGCTTTATGCCGAAATGGGCGGACAAGTGGGCGATACGGGTGAAATTCATGCCGACGGAAAGGTCTGGCATATCATCAACACCCAGAAGTTGGGGGATACATTTCTTCATTTCCTTTCTGAGAAAGAGACGCCAGAGCCTAGTGCAAGAGTCGAATTGCGCGTCGATGTCGAGCGGCGCAATGCGATTCAACGCCATCACACGGTGACGCATCTGCTCCATTGGGCATTGCATGAAATCGTCAGCAAAGACGCGACCCAAAAAGGCTCCTATGTCGGGCCGGAAAAATTGACCTTTGACTTCGCCAGCGCCCCGCTCACTCCTGAGCAGGTCAAAGACATCGAAAAACGGGTGAACGAGCGCATTTTGGAAAATTCGCCTGTCACTTGGACCGAATTGCCCTACGCGCAAGTCAAACAGAACAAGGCGATTACCCAGATGTTTGGTGAGAAATACGGCGACGTCGTTCGCGTGGTACAAGTGGGCGGACATGCTCAAGCCATCGACGGTTATTCAATGGAGCTTTGCGGCGGCACACATACCCGTGCGACCGGCGAAATTGGTATGTTCCGTATCTTGGCCGAAAGCGCGATTGCCGCCGGCATCCGGCGCATTGAAGCCGTGGCCGGTCTTCGCGCTTACGATAAGACCAAGGAGGACGAAGCCTTGATCGCAACGGTAGCCAGGCATGTCGATTCACCGGTGGGCGAATTGGAAAAAAAAGTGGAATCGCTGCTGGCCCAGAAAAAGGAATTGGAGAAACAGCTCAAAGCCGTGCAGCAAAAACAGGCGGCGGAGTTGGGGCGTTCGCTTGCTGCGAAGGCACAGACTCTCGCAGTGCCTGCTGTTATTGAGAACCTTGGCGCTGTGGATGGAGAATTCATTCAAGCCGTTGCTGATTCGATGAAAGGTCAGTTCAAAGGGGTGGTGGTGCTTGGCGGTTCAGCCAACAGCGCGGCCTCGTTGGTGGCGACTGTTTCGGCGGACTTCACTTCCAAGTATCAGGCAGGGAAGATCATCCAGGCCATTGCGCCGATTGTCGGCGGCAAAGGCGGCGGACGTCCCGACAACGCGCGAGGCGGAGGCAAGGACGCAGCGAAGTTGGACGAAGCGCTCACAAAGGCGAAACAATTGCTGAGCTGATTTAATTGCAGATATTCGGTCTTGTGAGGGTTTAAATGGCGCTGATTATGCTTGTACTTTCGGTGTAACTATTCAGGTCTGAGGGGAAAATTAGCGTCTCGCTGACGCTCGACGGAAAGAGGGGCGCAGGCAAGGATGCCTACGCTACGTGAATAGTTAACTTTCGGTTACGAAAATGACAAAGAGAGTTATGCCATCAAGTATCCAGCGCACGATTGGCTGGAGGTGGGCAAAATCATCCTTGTGGGGCAGACCTCCGGTCTGCCGGTTCCCGGAGCCTCTGGCTCCGTGGACGCCAAAGTTATTTCTTGTGCTGGCATGGCTTGCGTTCTGCCAAGTGGTTTCCGGGGCGCCAACTACGGCCAGTCAGGCGGCAACGGTGGTTCGAGGGTGGCTCAGGCACGATCCAACGCCTGTGGGAGAAGTCCTTCCGAGCGGAATTCAGAGCGTGGAGGCGATCAAGGATGGGGCAGGGGGGTATCTTTGTTTTGTGGTTTATCTTGAGCCGTCTGGATTTGCGATTGTTTCGCCCGAGGATGGGGTTGAACCGTTGATCGCGTTTTCGAGTCGAGGCCGGTTCGAGGCTTCCGCTGCAAATCCTCTTGGGGCATTGATTCTCAATGACTTGCCTAAACGCGTGGCTAAAGCGCGTAGAGTGGGCTTGGCGGGTGAAGACGCCGGGGTGGTGGCGTGCCGGGGCAAGTGGAATCGACTTAAACAGGCGAGCCAACAAAGCGCCCTTCTGAGCAGTTCTGGCGTAACGCCATCGGATGTGCGGATCGCTCCTTTGATTCAGTCACTTTGGAGTCAGTCAACTGTTCACGGAAGTGTGGCTTGTTATAACTACTACACGCCGCCGTATGAGGCGGGTAATGCCAGTAACTACGTTGCGGGTTGTGTGGCAACCGCCCTCGCTCAGCTCATGCGCTATTACAAATACCCTTTGACCAGTGTTGGAACGAACTCATTTTCGATCAAAGTCGATGGAACGACATCTACACGGCGTTTGCGTGGGGGTGATGGGGTGGGGGGCCCATATTCTTGGGCAGATATGCCAAACATTCCAATTAGTCCGACCACAATCCAGTGTCAAGCTATCGGAGCATTGCTTTATGATGCGGGAATTGCCAGCCAGATGGATTACACGGCTACAAATTCCGGGGCGACGCTCAATATTGCTGCCAATGCTCTTGTGAATGTTTTTCATTTCAGCAAAGCAATTTGTGGGAACAATAGCCAAGGTTTGGGTACCGCCCTGACGGCAATGATAAATCCGAATCTGGATGCCCGCCGTCCGGTGATCCTGGGCATCCTTGGCACTGTGGGAGGGCATGCGGTGGTGTGCGACGGTTACGGATATAGCGTCTCGACGTTGTATCACCATTTGAACATGGGCTGGGCAGACACGAACAATGCATGGTATGCGCTGCCGACGATTACCACCGGCAATGGCACGTTCGATACAATTCAGAATTGCATTTACAATGCTTTTACAAACGGAACCGGCGAGATTATCAGTGGACGAGTCGTGGATGGCGGAGGCTTGCCCGTAGTGGGAGCCGCAGTCTCAGCAGTGCGGTCTGCGCTCACCCACACCTACTCGGCCACAACCGACACCAATGGCATTTATGCCCTGGTTGAATTGCCCAGCCTCGCTAACTTTACGATCAACGTGGCCAAAACCGGCTATTATGCCGCCACAAAGAGCGCATCTACCAGCTTGTCCGCTAACTACGGTGCGAATAGCGGTAATGTCTGGGGTTTGGATTTCAATCTGAGCATGGTGCCAGTGACGCTTTCGCTCAAGGCAGACCCGGTTCAAGCTGGAACCGTCAGCGGTGGCGGCGAGTTCGTTCCTGGAACGTTAAACCAGATTGAGGCGACGGCTGCTGCTGGCTGGTTTTTCTATCGTTGGCAGGACGATGTCAGACTCAACCCGCGCATAGTGACGATTCCGGCGAGCAACGTCATCTACACCGCGAGCTTTGTCCAGTCGTCAAAACTATCCAGATTGATCGCATCCAACTCGATTTTGACGATGTCGATTCAAGGCACGCCCGGTGGAGTTACTCGCATCGATTACTCGACCAACCTGGCGCAATGGCAGCCCTTGGCGACCAATTTAACCAATATCGGGGGCACAATTTATTTTTCAGATATGATTGGAACCAATTCGCCGAGCCGGTTTTATCGGGCGGTGATACCATAGTAAGTGTTCACGTTGGCATGCAAGTTCGCTTGCCAATGCGAGGGGATATATCTACCGTTCACTCGTATGGAAAAAGTCGTTATCATTGGTTCCGGCTGCGCCGGTCTTACTGCTGCCATTTACGCCGCGCGCTCCAATCTTTCCCCCGTGGTTCTGACCGGCATCCAGCCCGGCGGTCTCTTGACCACCACCAGCACTGTCGAAAATTATCCGGGCTTTCCGGAAGGAGTCGAAGGATATGAATTGATGGTGCGCATGCAGAAACAAGCCGAGCGTTTTGGCGCGCGGATGAAGCTGCTGCAGCCCCTTGAAGCGGTCGATCTTTCCAAACGCCCGTTTGTGCTGACGGTCGATGGTGAGCGGATGGAAACTGAGACTTTGATCATTGCGACCGGCGCCAGTCACCGGCATTTGGGATTCGAAAACGAGCGTCTGCTTGAAAAAAAAGGCGTAACCTATTGCGCCACATGCGACGGCGCCTGGCCCATGTTCCGCAATCAACCTCTCGTGGTTGTGGGCGGCGGCGACTCCGCCTGCGAAGAGGCGTCATATTTGACTCGATTCGGTTCGCAGATTTTCCTGATTCATCGGCGCGATAGCTTGAGGGCCTCCAAGATCATGGCTGAGCGGGTGCTGGCCCATCCCAAGATCACGCCTGTCTGGGATTCGGTTGTCACCGACATTCTCGATCCGAAACTTGACAAAGTCACTGCCGTTCGGATCAAGAACGTCAAGACAGGCAAGGAAACCGACTTGCCGTGCGCGGGTGTGTTTGTGGCAGTCGGTCACGTTCCCAATACCCAGCTTTTCAAGGGCATGTTGGATATGGACGAGAACGGATACCTCAAGCCGGCGCGTGGCACGGCGATGAACATTCCTGGAGTTTTCGTGGCCGGCGATTGCGCAGATCATGTTTACCGGCAGGCCATCACCGCCGCCGGTTCCGGTTGCTCGGCGGCGATTGACGCCGAACGGTTCCTCGCGAGCGTCAACGTGTAGTAGAGCAGCGCTTCCAGCCTGCTCCGTGAAATTTTGATGACTACTTCTTCTTGAACATATCCATCAACTGGTTGACAGCTCCCGGTATCTGAGACGGCGTTGCGTTGGTGCTGACGGAATTGGTGGTCGCGGGGGCATTGTTTGTCGAGGTTGGCCCGCCCAGAAGGCCGCCCAGAATATTCATCGCCTCGTTGGCTTTGGCGCCGCCAAACTTTCTGCCAATCGCTTCGGCCGCTCCCAAGACCGATTTGGCGGAGAGGTTTGCTTCCGTCTTAACTTTGCCTAGTGTTCCGCCGAGTTTCACTAAATCGGGGATATTCACGTAGTCCGAGTTGGTGTCGGAGAGGGTTGAAAGGTAGGGAATCTTTTTGGCCAGCGACTGGCTGAGCGCAAAGGTCACCGGGAGTGAAACAGGGGAGTTGGTAAGAGGGTCGGCCATCTGTATGTCCCCATGCACGTCAGCAAAAAACGCGGCGCTGAGCAGTTTCATGGTTTGAACTGTGATTTTTCCTTGCCCGATTGAAATCACGCTCGAAACCGAGTTGAGCGGATTGGACGTCACTTCAGGAACCTTCAGAGCAACGGCAATCGGCTGGATTAACGATGGCAGCAGTCCATTGGTGATCTGGATGACGGCGTTCGTGACTGCGAAATTGATCTGTCCGTTGAGATTGCGGCGCAGACTTGCGTCGGTGATTCCAGCCCCATTGATTGTGGCGTTAGCCAAAACCAACCCCTTGTACATGCCCGGTTTGTCCGGCATGAAAGAGTTTGCCAGATGCTCAATCTCCAGTTTGTCAATGCCAAGCAAAACCTGATACTGGTAGCCGGGCACCCCCACATTCGCGTCAAGCGCAAACGTCACCGGCGCGCCATTGAGGCTCAATTGGAACGGTTTCACCGTGACGCGATTGGTTTCAACGCGGATTGCCGCCTGCCAATTGGTGATTTCAATCTCGCGCAGCAGGAATTTGCCAATACTTAGATTGACAGTAGCCAGCCCCACCGGCAGTTCCATCGCTGGAGGTTCGGAACGCGGAACCGGGGCGGATGTGGGCTGAGAAGTCGGCTTTGCAGGCGCGGCGGTTGGCTTGGCGCCACCGGTGAATTGATCGTAGAACGGCGTCACATCAAGGCTGTCCGATTGGATGCTCAGGTTCGCGTTGATTGCCTTGGCGTTCGACATATCGACCTGGCCTTTGAAGTCGATTTGGTTTTTGGCCCGGTCTGTCGGTGACAGCGCAATCTGAAACTGGCGCAAGTCCAACCGCTGTTGTTGCATTCCAAGGTCAACTTTGAATTGCGCGCTGAGCGGCGCGGATGTCGAAACCTGATTGGCGGCTCGAACCACCAGGTTGGTGATTCCCAGTCCGCCCACCACCGCAACCGAATTGCTGGCACCAAAGGTCGAAGTCACGTTGGCGTTGATGGAGACAGATACCAACTGCTTTCCATTGAGCGCTGGAGCGAGAAACGGGGCGAGCAAATATTGATTGATATCCAAAACCTGCAACGCGATCTGGCCCGCCTTTGTCTGTGAATTGAGCGTTCCGGAGCCGGAAGCTGTCATTGCCGCATTCCCGTCTTTGGCAACCTCCAGCTTATAGCTGTTCAGGGTTATTTGTTTGAACTCTTGTATCACTGCATTAGCGCCCACTCGAATGCCTACACCGCTGATTTGATTCGTGCCCAATTGAGCGCCAAGGCCGCTCAATCCAGAATTCAAATCAAGGGTCAATTGTTTGCCGCCCTGACGCGAGACTACGCGCAGAGTGGTGTCCAGTCTGCCGACCGGTGAGAGATTTCCGGCAAACGCCGCCCAATCGGCGAGATTGAAATTGGTGACGACCAAATCCATGGACGCCTCTTCCGGCATTCCCGCGCCCGCGCCCCAAGCGACAGGCATCGGCTTGCTCAACGATACTGTCAGGAATTGGGCTTGGTTTTGAGTTCCGTTCACGATCAACTGTTGAATCAACCCGCTGCTGGTGTTCAGATCCAGGTTGACTGCGTAGGCGGACTTGAGATTGAGAGTCGGTGTGGTTCCGTTGGTGAGCGTGGCGCTAAAGTTGTTGACCAGAAACTGTCCGTTCACAGCGATGACTTTGCCCTTCTGTTTGATTTCAATATCATTGACAGAGCTGATGGCCGTTTTGTTGAAATCAATCTTGAGCGGTCCGCCGACAATGTTCAGAACGCGGCGATCAATGGGAGTAAGCTCTACCTTGAGGCGGCCCTCGGAATTGGCAGCCGAGAACGGTCCGGAGGCGCGCAATTCAACGAGGGGCGAGCCCGCCTGTTCAACACGCAGATTGGCCTTGCGGATTTCCGTAAGGGATAAGTCGCAATCCACGATTGTGGCCAGGGCTGTCAAATTGCTCATTGCGCCACCTGCTTTTGTAACGTCCGCGCGCGCATTGCCATTCACCGATTCAGGGGCGAGGCTGGGCGTCAATTTCAACGCGAACGCTCCGGATAATTTAACCTGGGCAGTCCCACCGCTTGCGGGCGCGGACTTGACACTATCAATGGAAACATTCCCGCTGTACTTCAGATTGGCGGCTTGCCCGTTTTGAATCTGGTCGATGGTGAAATCAAACTCCGAAATCTGCGCTGTCATCCGGCTCCCATCTTTTTGCGTCTGAGTAAAATTCACTCGCGCGTTCTTCAGATAGACGTTTCGAATATCGACTTGAAGCGGCGCGGATGGCTTCTTTTCCTCCTTGGCTTGTGGCACTGTCGGCTGCTGCGCGCCCTTCTTGATGAGCGGATCGAGATTGCTGGTGCCGTCGGCATTTTGGACAATCGTCACCACTGGCGCAGTCACGCCAGCTTCCTGCACGACGATTTTACCGCAAATGATGTCCCAAAGACTGTAGCGGGCTCGGATTTGCTCGGCTTCGAACAGCGTCTCCTTGCCTTTTGGTTGAACCTTAAACCCCTGAAGTAACAATTCCGACCACGGGCTCAGCGAGACCTCCCTGGCCGTCACATCGGCATTCATGGCGCTGCCCACGCGAGGCAGGATAACGCCTTTGATAAAGCCGCCACTGGTGACTACAAAATAAGCGATTACCAACAGCGCCACCAATACCCCCAAGACCACACCTAATTTGAAGATTAGCCCGCGGCGTTTTCCAAGACGAGACGATTCAGATGTTGCACTCATAATTATAGCTGCGCTTGAAACCACGCGTCCAAAGGATAATCCAGAACTGCCAGTGCGACATGACTATTTCGCCTCGCAGACAACACTATTGGGAACGCGGGTCACTCGCGTACATCAGATTACGTCCAAACCCTCGTTACTGAAAAGTCTTTTTTGCGCTGTAACCAGGCAGATCAGCGTTTTTCCCCGTCCCTTGCTCAAAATGAGAATAGCTGACCATTCCACACCCGCAGTTGACGCCGAAGAAACCCTTCTTTAGTCTCCCGTTCATGCCTAAACTCTCATGGAATGAAGTTCGTGACCGCGCAATCCGTTTTTCGCGCGCCTGGGCCGACGCTTCCTCAGAACGAGCCGACAAACAGACTTTCTACAACGAGTTTTTTGAAGTCTTCGGCATCCGCCGCGCTTTAGTCGCTGTCTTCGAGGCCAACGTCCGCAACATCCATGGCAATACCAGCGCCATTGACCTTCTCTGGAGCGGCAAGCTGATCGCTGAACACAAAAGCCGGGGCCAAAGCCTCGAAAAAGCGCAGTCCCAAGCGTTCCGCTATATCGAAGACCTTGCGAACAATGGACGCTTTGACGAACTCCCGCGCTTTGTGCTGGTTTCCGACTTTGCCAATTTCGTCCTTTACGATCTTGAGCCAGACGAACAACGCGATCTGCCTCTGTTTTCAGGACGCCCGATGTCCCGCATCGAGTTTTCTCTGAGTGATTTTCCGAAGCACATTCGGGCCTTTGCCTTCATGCTCGGCCAGACGCGCGTGCGCCTTGATCCCGAGGACCCAGCCAACGAAAAAGCCTATCAGCGAATGTGCGAACTGCATGCCGCTTTCAAGGCCGCCGACTTCACCGGGCACGAACAGGAACGCCTCCTGGTGCGGATTCTCTTTTGCGTGTTCGCCGAGGACACCGGCATTTTTGAGCCCGAATCCTTTACGACCTTCATCAAAGAGCAAGTCCGCGAGGACGGATCAGACCTTGGAGCGCAACTCAACCGGCTTTTTGACTGGTTGAACAATCCGCACGCTGAGGACCGTCTGGAAGACACCAACCCCCTCTTTGGTTTCCGCTACGTTGATGGCGGACTGTTCCAAGAGCGACTTGGATTCGCCATCAGCACCAAGAAAATGCGCGAGGTATTGCTCGAATGTTGCGAATTTCACTGGGCTAAAATCTCGCCCGCCGTCTTTGGATCGCTTTTTCAAGGCGTGATGGAAGATCGCGACCGCCGCCAGCAAGGCGCGGAATATACCAGCGAGCGCGACATCATGAAAGTCCTGCGCTCTCTCTTCCTCGATGATTTGCTGGCCGAATTTGAACGCCTCAAGTCCGACCGCTCAAGCCGACGCCGCGCGAACCTTGAGACGTTCCAGAAGAAACTGCGCTCGCTCAACTTCTTCGACCCGGCCTGCGGATGTGGCAATTTCCTAGTCCTTTGCTATCGTGAACTGCGCAAACTGGAGATCGAAGTCCTCCGCGACCTTCACGGGGCGAAACAACAAGTCTTGAATGTGCGCGAACTGTGCAAGGTGGACGTGGATCAATTCTACGGCATTGAAATATCGGAATGGCCGGTTCGCATTGCCGAAGTGGCCATGTGGCTGATGGATCACCAGATGAACGCCCAAGCCGCCGAGGCGTTCGGACAAAGCTTTGACCGTCTGCCACTGCGAACATCACCACACATTCACCAAGGCAACGCGCTGCGCCTGGATTGGAATGGTGTGCTCGCAGCGGCAAAATGTTCGTATGTGCTGGGAAACCCGCCGTTCGTTGGGAAGCATTATCAGAATGCAGACCAAAGGGCCGACATGTTCCATGTCTTTGGCGATTTTCCGAACACAGGTGATCTTGATTATGTCAGCAACTGGTTTGTGAAAGCAGGCGAATACGTTCAACACACCGGTATCCGTATCGGTTTCGTCTCGACAAACTCAATTACCCAGGGAGAACAGGTGCCCATTCTTTGGAGTATCCTATTTCAACGCTTCCATCTCAAAATACACTTTGCGCACCGGACATTTTCGTGGATAAGCGAAGCGCGGGGAAAAGCGCATGTCCACGTTGTCATAATCGGGTTGGCGGCTTTTGACATGCCACAGAAGTTCATAACCGACTACGACGCTGACCCCGCCCAGCCCGTTGTAAGCCAAGTCGAGAACATCACTCCCTATTTGACGCCCGGTTCAGACGGGTTCGTTACGAAGCAGCGCAAGCCCCTTTGCGCGGTGCCTGAAATGCGGTGCGGCAATAAACCCACAGACGACGGAGCATTTATTCTGACCGATATCGAGAAAGCCGAATTTCTGCGCGCCGAACCCGGGGCAAGAAAGTTCCTTCGCCGTTTCACAGGTTCGGAGGAGTTCATTAACGGCAACATGAGGTGGTGTCTGTGGCTAAAGGATGCCGAACCGGCTGAGCTGCGAAGACTTCCAGAGGTTATGAAGCGTGTTGAGCACGTTCGCGAGTTTCGCAACAAGAGCACAGCAAAACCAACGCGCGAGGCGGCGGAACACCCAACACTTTTTTTCTACATTTCGCAGCCAAACTGTGACTACATTCTCGTGCCTGAAGTCTCTTCGGTAAGGCGGAATTATGTTCCGATCGGATTCGTGAATAAACGTGTTATCTCCGCTAACACCAATTTCATAATTCCCTCCAACGACATTTACCTGTTCGGAGTTTTGACATCAACCACCCACATGGCGTGGCTTCGCACTGTTGGCGGTCGCCTAAAGTCTGACTACCGCTATTCTGGCAGTATGGTTTACAATACATTCCCATGGCCTAATCCAACGGAAAAGCAACGCAAGAGCGTAAAAGAAAAAGCTCAAGCGGTAATTGATGCCCGTGCCAAGTATCTTCCACCACACGGCACGAGCACCTTGGCCGACCTTTACGATCCCAACACCATGCCGGTTGCGCTTTACCGCGCCCATGCCGAACTGGACCGCGCCGTCGAGAAATGCTATCGCCCTGAGCCATTCAACTCCGACCGCGAGCGCGTCGAATATCTTTTTCGTCTCTACGAAAAGCTCACCGCGCCATTGCTGCCCGCCACTCCGCAATCCCGTAGCCGCAAAGGTTCTCGGAAGACTGATGAATAGCTCTCAGCCACAGGCTGGCACATCAAGGCGCAAGCTAATGAAATCGAGCCGTTTAAGCGGTTTTCCCTGCGCTTTGAAGCCGTTGACCGTCTGCCACTGAGAACATCACCACACATTCACCAGGGCAATGCGCTACGAATTCCGAGCAATGTTTGAAGTGGCCTCTATTGTGGATGCCGATGCCAGCATGATGGCGCAGGTCTTGATGAACTTGGTCGTCAATGCTCGTGATGCCATGCCGAAAGGTGGCCGAATCACAATCAGCACCGCGCAGGCAGATTTGGAAATAGCGCATGCTGTTGCGAATCCAGCTTGCCGTCCAGCCGTTTCGTATGACTGGCAGTATCGGACACAGGTGGCGGCATCGACGTGGCAACATTGAAGCGGATCTTTGAACCGATTTTCACGACGAAGGATGTGGGCAAGGGTTTAGCCAATCCTAAAGAGAGAGTCAATTCCAACCCACTAACCTAAATTCGGCAGTTCAAGCCAGAAACCTATTCTGACTGGTTTACACAAGAAGGCGGAGGCTCTTGCCCCCGCCTTCTGCGTCACAAAATGGATTGCAAGTATTTCGTGCCCAAAACCGCGTCATTAGCGGCTTGGGACACCCTGAACTTCAAGACGCGCTTTGCTGGAATCTTGATGCATAGCACTATTCTGAAATTCTTCTTTGCGTCGAGCGCATTTGAGATTACATTTGGCATAACCGCATGCGCCAATGAATCAACGCTTTCTTGAGCTATTCAGCACTCAGTCTCTCCGGTGCCTCTGGCAACTGGTCATCGCGTTGCTGATGTCGCTCGCTGGAGTGGCGCTGGCGCAATCGTCAGCGTCCAACGTGGTTTCCACGACGGCATCGAACTCTGTTGCCGCGCTTCAAAGCCGGTTGCTGGAGCACATCAGCCAGCCCCGGTTTGCGCAGGCGCATTGGGGTGTTGTTGTGGCATCGCTTGACACCGGAAAGATTCTGTTCGAGCACGACTCTGACAAGTTGATGATTCCGGCGTCGAATGCGAAGCTTTTTACGGGCGCTCTCGCGCTGGACCGGCTGGGAGCTGATTACCGGATCAAAACGTCGATTCTAGCTCCAGCCAAACCCGGAATCAATGGAGAGATCGTCGGCGACCTTGTTATTTACGGTCGTGGCGATCCAACATTGTCGGCGCGATACCACAGCGGAAACCACGCCAAGGTAATGCAACCGCTGGTCAACGCCTTGGCCGACGCTGGGATCAAACGAATTCAAGGCGATCTGGTTGGCGATTCCACTTATTTCCAAAGTCCGCCTTTTGGCGATGGCTGGGCGTGGGATGATTCGGTATGGGCTTATGCGCCAGTTGTTTCCGCTCTCTGTTTGGAAGACAACGCCACAGGCATTCTCGTCAAACCCGGCAAACAAGCAGGCACCGCATGCCAAGTGATCACACGCCCTAATTGTCTTGTCATTCAAAATCGGACGCTCACTTTGCCCGAAGGAGCCGCTTCCACCTTGGAACTGCGCCGTTCACCGAACCAGTCCGAGATTTGGATCACTGGCGGGTTGCCCGTCGGCGGGAGCAGCTACAGTGAAGCGTTCGCCGTCCCCAACCCTCCGCTATGGTTCATGACCGAACTGGAACACGCCCTGGCCCAGCGCGGCATTGTCGTCGCCGGAAGGACGCGCATCATCGACACGCGCGACAGCGCAAGCTCCAACCTCGTCGAGATCGCACACGTCCTGTCACCGCCGCTTCGCGAGATCGTCAAAGAAACGCTCAAATCATCGCAAAATCTAGGCGCTCAATTGCTCTTTCTGCAAACAGGCGCGTTTGTCTCTGGAAACAAAGGCCAGTCAGCCGAACGGGCTGCTCAGGCTGAAATGCGCAAATTCTTGCGCGATCTCGGCATCAAGCCAGGCACTGTCTATCTGAAAGAGGGCACGGGGCTTTCATCCGCCTGCCAGGTGGCCCCCACGGCGGCAGTCGGGCTGCTCACAGCGATGACACGCCATAAGAATGCGGACGCATTCGTTGATTCACTTCCCATTTCCAGTGTCGATGGCACATTGGCCGACCGATTCAAAGGCACCATCGCCGAGAAACGGATCCGGGCCAAAACCGGAACCAAGGAATTCATCAGCGCCATCTCGGGTTATGCAGTCACCCTTTCCAACGAACGCCTGGTGTTTTCCGTGATGCTCAATAGTTACAAAGACCCGTCAGGCACCCACACGCCAAGAGAAGAAACCGACGCGCTGGTCAGAATGCTGGTCCAGTAGCGCATGGAATCACTGAATATTTGCCAATTTTCTTGCAATTCCTTGCAAGAAATGTCAAGTTTTATCCGTAAATTTTCGTAACAGTTCAGATCAGAGGGAGAAATTAGCGCCTCGCTGACGCTCGCCGGAAAGAGGGGGCACAGGCAAGGATGCCTATGCTACCTGAATGTTACAGATTTTCTACTAACTGTCATAAATGCTATGAAATCTAGTGTGTTTCAGAAAATGGCCGTTCAAATTATTTTTGGGGTGATGTTGATGAGTTTGCCTGTCTTGGGTCGCGATTTGCCGGATATTAAGAAG
>CAIUEN010000206.1 GCA_903898185.1 uncultured Verrucomicrobiales bacterium | reverse complement strand
GAATTTATTGCCCAAGAAGTCTTGGCCTGGCAGCAACGACGTAACAGTGAAAAGCACAAGATCAAATGGAAATTCACATGTCAAGATGCCGATAGAAAACTTGGCCATCATTATATAACGTAATTAAATAGTTATTGTACAAGTTATCTCTTATGTTACATCCGGCGGTGGAGTCTCCTGTTGCTGTGCGGGAGTTGTTGAAGGCGGAGTTTCCTGCGCTGATTCGCCGACGGATTCTTCCTCTTCGCTGATCACTGGCGCGATGGCTTGCAACTTGTCCTTGCCATCAAGGTCAATCAATTTGACGCCTTGCGTGTTGCGGCCTGCTTCACGGATGTCGCTGACACGCGTGCGCACCATCTGACCGCCACCTGTAATGAGCATGATCTCGTCGTTATCTTTGACCGTGAGAGCGCCAATGACATTTCCTGTCTTTTCGGTTGTCTTCATGGTGATGATTCCCTTGCCGCCGCGCGTTTGGGTGCGGTATTCGCCAAAATCGGTACGTTTGCCGATGCCATACTCGCCAGCCACCAACAACGTGGCGTCCGGCACAACAACGGCCAGAGCCACCACGCCGTCGTTCGGATCCAGACTGATGCCCCGAACCCCCGTCGCTTGGCGTCCCATCGAGCGAACACCTGATTCGGAGAAACGAATGCTCATCCCTTCGCGAGTAATCAAAATCACGTCATCGCCTGGAGAAACAACGGTTCCCTGCTCATCCATTTGCGTTCCGGCGGTCAACCTGGCCTCAATCAACATGTCCTCTGGATCAATGGTGATGGCAATGATTCCGCCCTTGCGAACATTTGCGAAATCGGAAAGCGCCGTTTTCTTAACCGTGCCCCGCTGGGTGGCAAAGAACACTTCCCCAGATTGTGTCCACGTCTGCTCCTCCTTTTCCGGGCCGTACTTGGATACAACGCGGATGAGCGCGGCGATTTTTTCGTCCGCCTTCAATTCCAAAAGATTGGCAATGCTGCGCCCCTTGGAGGCACGCGCCATGTCGGGAATCTCGTGAACCCGCTCGACATACATGCGCCCGGTGTTGGTGAAGAACATCAGGTAGTCATGCGTGCTCGCGGTAAAAAGGTGCTCGATGAAATCCTCGTCGTCTCCCGCTATTGGCGAACCCTCGCGAGTGGCCATGCCAATGACGCCCTTGCCGCCCCGCCGTTGCGCGCGATAGGAACTGACATTCGTCCGCTTGATCAAGCCGCCATGCGTAATGGTGATGATTACTCCTTCGTTGGCGATAAGGTCCTCGATGGCGATCTCGCCCGGGTCGGGCATCAGTTCGGTCAAACGCGGAGTGGCATGCTTGACTTTGATGACATTCAACTCCGCCTTGATAATTTCGAACACGCGTGACTCCCGCGCCAGGATGTCCAGCAGATCGGTGATACGCTCCAAGAGTTCCTTGTATTCCGTCTTGACCTTATCAGTTTCGAGTCCGGTCAACTGATAGAGCCGCAACTCAAGAATGGAGGTCGCCTGGGCGTCGCTGAATGAATAACGGCCGTTGGCCAACCTGGCCTCGCTGCGAATAATAATTCCGATGGCTTCGACCTGGCTGCGCGAAAAGTCGAATGCGAGCAATTTTACCTTCGCTTCGTCCCGGTTCTGCGAACTGCGGATGATGCGAATGAATTCATCCATGTTCGACAGCGCAATCAAGAAACCCTCAAGCGTTTCGGCCCGATCCTCGGCTTTGCGCAATTCGAAGCGCGTGCGGCGCAACACAACCTCGCGGCGGTGTTCGATGAAGCAATTGATCAGTTCCTTGAGATTGAGCGTTTTAGGCCGGCCATGGTCGATCGCCAGTGAATTGACCGCAAAACTGCTTTCCAAGGCGGTGTGCTCGTAAAGATTGTTGATGACAACCCTGGCAATGGCATCGCGCTTGAGCTCGATAACCACGCGCGTGTTTTCGTCCGATTCATCGCGAATCGCGGAAATATCGGTCAACACCTTTTCATTGACCAACTCGGCAATGCGCTCGACCAACGTGGCGCGATTCACGTTGTAAGGTATTTCGGTGATGATGATTTGTTCGCGCCCGCCCTTGAGTTCCTCCACGTTCACTCTGCCTCGGACTCTGACGCTGCCGCGGCCGGTGGTGAGGTACTGTTTGATCGGCTCCAACCCGCAGATGGTGCAACCTGTCGGAAAGTCCGGCCCCTTGATGTGTTTCATCAATTCGGGGATGGTGATTGCTGGATTGTCAATCTGCGCGCAGATGCCATCAATCACCTCACCCAGGTTATGCGGCGCCATGTTGGTGGCCATGCCAACGGCAATGCCGGTGCCACCGTTGACCAGGAGATTTGGAAATGCGGCCGGAAAAACCGTCGGTTCCGTCAAACGTTCGTCGTAATTAGGAACGAAATCGACCGTATCCTTCTCCATGTCATCCATGAGCGCGGCGCCCAGATGGGTCATGCGCGCCTCCGTATAACGCATGGCGGCGGGAGGATCGCCTTCCACCGAACCAAAATTTCCCTGGCCATCCACCAAGCGCTCGCGCATCGCCCACGGCTGAGCCATGTGAACGAGGGTCGGATAAATAACCATCTCACCGTGCGGATGGAAGTCGCCGCTGGTATCACCGCAGATTTTGGCGCACTTATAGTGCTTGCGGCCCGGGTAGAGATTGAGCCTCTGCATGGCGTAGAGAATGCGCCTTTGCGACGGTTTCAGCCCGTCGCGCGCATCCGGCAGCGCGCGAGAGATAATCACCGACATCGAGTAGTCGAGAAACGAGTTCTTGATCTCGTCGGAGACATTGATTTTCTCGACTTTCTCGTTCGCAGCATACTGCGGCGTGACGATGATTGGCGGAATATTGGGATCGTTTTGTTCAGGCATACGGGAAGTTCGATTTCAAATCTGAGATTTGAGATTTAAAATTGGCCGAGAAAGAGCGTCGGAGGGCAAGAGGCAGCCCATCCGATTCGCCAGTTTCTTTAGATTTCAAATTTGAAATTTGAGATTTGAAATTGGCCAAGAAAGAGCGTGGGAGGGCAAGAGGCAACCCATCCGATTCGCCAGTTTCTTTAGATTTCAAATTTGAAATTTGAGATTTGAAATTGGCCGAGATCGTGCGGCGGAGAGCAAGGAGCAGCCCGTTCGGTTCGCCAGTCTCTTTAGATCTCAAATCTGAAATTTGAAATTTGAAATTTGGAAAAGCGCTCATTCAGTCTGGCTCCTGTCTTTTTCTGGCCTCTACGCGCAACGGGTGCGATTCGGGCAGCATGTCGAAAAGGCGTTTTTTCATGTTGAGCGCACGAGCTTTCTGCTCGAACTCACGGCGGGTTCGATCATTAAGCAACTTGACGCCTTTAATCTTGGAGTTTTGAAGAGAATCAGCCCAAGCGCGCAGTTGCCTTGAACAACTTTCAGCAATGGATTTCAAATCTGAAATTTCAGATTTCAAATTCTGAAAAGCCGCCATGCGCTCCGACAAAAGCAATATGGATCTTACGTTACACATCCAGGTTGCGCACATTCAGCGCATTGTCCTCAATGAATTGACGGCGCGGTTCAACATCGTCGCCCATGAGTTTGGTGAACATTTCCTCAGCTTCCACAACGTTTGTCATGTCGATGCGCAGCAACTTGCGTTTTTCAGGGTTCATCGTGGTCTCAAAGAGTTCCTTGGCGTTCATTTCACCCAAGCCCTTGAACCGTTTGATCTGAATGCCGCGCTTGCCCGCTTCTTTTACACCGGCGAGAATCTCAGCAATCGAGAAGAGCGGCTTGGCTGTGGCACGCTCGCCCTCGCCTTCGATCAACTCGAACAACGGCTTGTCCTGTGCTGAGTAGTGCTCGACGTTCAGCCCTTTGGTTTCCAGCTTGGTCAGCAATTCCATCACCGACTTGCTCTCATGCAACTCCACATGGCGGGCTCGACGTGTATTGCCCGTCTTGTTTTTTTCCGCAGTCTTCTCCAAGAGAGCGGTCTCAGACTCCTCACCAAATAATCCAAGATCGGGATTGGCCGCTCCGAAAGAAGCCAACTCTTCTTCGTTGTGAAAATAATGAACGGTTTCGTTATTGCCGTCGCGCACTTTGACCAGGTGCGATGGCAATTCGTGGGTGACCGGATGACGACGTTCAATGTAATCGCCAAAATCGCCTCCATGCCGACGCAGCGACAATACGTATTTATCCAATGAACTCAGCAACTCAAGAATCTCAGCCAGTTGATTCTCGGACAACTCCCTGCCGGTGGCGAGATCGCGCAAACGCACATCCTCGGTGCCAAGCTGGATGAGAATTTTGTTCATCTGCACATCGTCATCCACGTATTCCACGCGCTTTTTGCGGGTGACCTGGTACAAGGGCGGCTGTGCTATATAAACGAATCCCTGTTTGACGAGTTGCGTCATTTGGCGGTAGAAAAACGTCAAAAGCAGAGTGCGAATGTGCGAGCCATCCACATCCGCATCGGTCATGATGATGATCTTGTGGTAGCGCAACTTCTCGATGTTAAACGTTCCCTCGCCTTCTCCGTCTCCAATCCCGGTTCCAATCGCCGTGATCATGGTGCGGATTTCCGTATTTTGCAGCACCCGATCCAAGCGCGCTTTTTCCACGTTGATCAGTTTTCCGCGAATCGGAAGAATGGCTTGGAATTTGCGGTCGCGCCCCTGCTTCGCGGAACCACCTGCAGAGTCACCTTCGACAATGTAGAGCTCCGTATTGGCCGGATCGCGATCCGAACAGTCCGCCAGCTTGCCCGGCAAGCCGCCCCCGGTGAGCGCGCTCTTGCGAACGGTATCACGCGCCTTGCGGGCAGCCTCGCGCGCCCGCGCCGCCATCAAACTCTTGTCGATGACCTTCCTGGCAACGGTCGGATTACTGTCGAAATAGCTCATCAGCCCCTCGTAAACCACCGATGAAACAACGCCTTCAATCTCGGTGTTGACGAGTTTGACCTTGGTCTGGGACTCAAATCGCGGGTTGGGCAGCTTGACGCTCAACACGCACACCAATCCCTCGCGAACGTCATCGCCCGAAATGCTTGGATCCTTCTCCTTGATCAATTCATTGGCTCTGGCGTACTGGTTGATGGCGCGCGTCAGGGCAGCGCGGAATCCGGTCAGGTGCGTTCCGCCGTCAGGATTGGGAATCGAGTTCGCAAAACAAAGAATCTGATCGGTGTAACTGTCATTGTACTGCATCACGCAGTCAATCAACACTTCGTCCTTTTGCCGGGCGAAAACAATCGGGGTGGGATGCAGAATCTCCTTGTTGTGCCCAAGCTGCCAGACAAACTGCACAATGCCATCCTTGTAGAAAAACGTCTCCTGCTTGTTCTCAACGCGTTCGTCGGTCAGAAGAATCTCGATGCCCGGATTCAAAAAGGCCAACTCCCGCAAACGATTGGCCAGCAAGTCGAATTTAAACTCCGTGGTTATGGTAAAGATCGTCGGATCAGGCTTGAAGGTGATGAGCGTGCCTGTTTTCTTGGATTTTCCGATAACTTCAAGCTTCTTGGTGGTGGCTCCCCGTTCAAAGGCCATGTAATAGACCTTTTCGTCCCGTGAAACTTCCACTTTGAACCAATCCGAAAGCGCATTGACGCACTTGGCGCCGACCCCGTGCAAACCGCCGGAGTACTTGTAGGCGCCCTGACCGAACTTTCCGCCGGCGTGGAGATTCGTCAAAACCAGTTCAACGGCTGGAATCTTCCACTTCGGGTGAATATCCACAGGAATCCCGCGGCCATCGTCCCGAATCGAGATTGAGCCGTCCACATGAAGCGTCACTTCAATTCGCTTGCAATAACCGGCTAGGTGCTCATCGATCGAGTTATCCAGCACTTCGAAGACGCAGTGGTGCAATCCCCGTTCATCAGGGTCGCCAATGTACATGCCAGGACGCTTGCGGACTGCCTCCAACCCTTCCAACTTATCAATTTTAGACGCGTCATATTTCTCAACGGAATCGGGCGCGGTATTCATTTGTGCATATCAGACAGATCGATTATCCAGCTCTCGAAAAACGGCTCAACTCGCCATGGTTTTAATAACCCATTCGAGATTGGGAGATTCTAGGATGATAAGGGTGCCGAAACAACCCTTTTAGCGCGTAAACAAACACAAATTCACTGTTTTCATCTCCCAATCGGCCTGAATTCACGCTAACTTGTCACCGCAATGAATATGCCGCTGCTCAATTTGATGAACGTAAAGGTTCTGCCTCTGGCCCAGCGTCAAAGTTTGGCGCAACTGGACGAAATCCTGGTCGATCCCGATGCTCCGCCGCAGGCGTGTGAGAATCTCGAAGCGGTTCGGCAATGCGCGTCAAATCTCAAACAGGCTCGGAAACGCAAATCCAGCGTTATGTTCATTTACGGCGCTCACCTGATCAAGAACGGTGGTTTGGCAATCCTGATACGGTTGATGGAGCAGGGGTGGATCACTCACTTGGCCACCAACGGCGCTGGGACAATCCATGACTGGGAGTTTTCCTTCTTGGGACGCTCGACCGAGAGCGTCGAAAAAAACGTGGCCACCGGCACGTTTGGGACATGGGACGAAACGGGGCGCAGCATCATCCTGGCATTGATGGCTGGAGCTCTGGAAGAGAGGGGATATGGCAGCAGCTTGGGAAAGTTCATCGCCGAGGACGGAACGACACTTCCGTCGCCGGAATCGCTCAACGCTTCTCTGCGGGCGACGCCGGAGCACCCGCTTTCGCCCGCCCGTTCTGAATTGTTGAACATGATGCGGATTCATCGGTTTTCCGGAGGGGCGCACATAGTGAAACATCCGCACAAGAATGCCAGCGTGCTGGCGCGAGCGTTTCAGTTGAATATCAACCTGACGGCGCATCCGGGCATCGGCTACGACATCATTTGCACGCATCCAATCTACAACGGGGCCGTGGTGGGACGCGCCGCTGGGATCGATTTTCGCAGGTTCGTTTCGGCTGTGGAAGGGCTCGACGGCGGCGTTGCAATGTCGGTGGGATCGGCCATCATGGGGCCTCAGGTGTTCGAGAAGAGCGTCAGTTGCGTGAACAATCTCCGCATCCAAGCGGGGCGGCGTGTCCTTCACGATCATAGCATGTATGTCGTCGATTTGCAGGACGGTGGGAACTGGGACTGGACCCAAGGCGAACCGCCCAAGACCAATCCGGCGTATTACCTGCGTTTCTGCAAAAGCTACTCGAGGATGGGGGGCGTCATGCGCTATATCCAATGCGATAACGTGGCATTTATCCACCACTTGGCGCAGGAACTCAGTCAAGCGAATAGCGCTGGTTCTTAGAGAAGCCCACGCAGTTCAGTTGGGTTCCTGCTCAAGGATGCAAAAGCAAAAGCGCCGGAATCATCCGGCGCTTTGCGTTTGCATGATTCTTGGAAGAACACGCTACTGCAAGTTCCTGTCTTGCTGATTATTTCTTTTCGTCCGCCGCAGTTTCATCAATCGGTTTTGGGGGTTCTTTGATGCCAATGATTTCCACGCCCGCTTCTTTCTCGAGTTGGGTTCGGTAATCGGGCATCCGCTTCATAACCTCCTGGCGGGTCTGGAATTCCTTGATCTTGTCAGAGACTTTGGCCAGTTCGATCTTCGAAGCTGCGATTTTTTCCGACAGCTTGATGATATGATAACCATAGCGGGTTTCGACCAAGTCACTGACCTGATTGGTTTTGAGCGAAAATGCGGCAGCCTCAAACTCCTTGACCATTTCGCCTCGGCCAAACGTGTACTCGCCCCCTTTTTCCTTGGAACCGGGGTCGTCGGAATAATCCTTGGCCAGTTTGGCAAAGTCGTCGCCTTTATCGGCTTTGGCTTTCACTTCTTTGGCCAGTTTTTCCTTCTCCTTTTTCTTGTCCTCAGACAGTGGATTCTGATCCTTGTCCAAGGTGGAGATCAGAACATGGCTTGCGCGAACCCGCTCGGGCTGTTCGAATTTGTCCGGGTTATCGTCGTAGAATTTCTTAACCTGGTCGTCGGAAATGGTGACCTTCGATTTAAGTTCTCGATCCAGAACCGCAGTGCAAACGAACTCTTCCAGCTTGCGTTTCTGGAACTGTTCCATCGTCATGCCAACGGCTTTGACCTGAGCCTGGAGGGCTTCTTCGTTGGGGAATTTGGCGCGAATTTCAACAAAGAATTTGTCGCAGTTTTCCTTGGCTGTGGCTTTGTCTGTATCCGAGGCTTTGGAACTTAGGATTTCCTTGAAGATGAGATCATGGAGCACATCCCATTCGAGGTTGGCCCGGATCTGATCTGGAATGGGCTGCCTCTGCGCGGCGGCTTCGGATTTAATGGCGATGATGGCATCATTGAGGGCGTTGCGCTTGATCTGGAATCCTTTGGCCTTGGCCACAACGGGATCTGGGAAAAGGGCGTCGTCCTTGGCGGCGGCATTGGTTGTTGCGGGAGCGGCATCATTGGTTGCCGCGTTGCCTGCCCAAATGCACAAACAAGCCGTTGCCAGCACCCCTGCCAGAGTGCCACGTTGAGTTTTATTTATCATATTTTAATTTCTTGTGTCCGAGATGATCCTTGAATTTTAGAGTTTTGCGACACGAACATTGCGAATATCGGGGTCTTTTTGAATTTCTTCCAGCAGCGCTGCCGGCGGCACGCTGTCCAAGTTGAGAATGGTGAGAGCTTCACCGCCTGCGGCATCACGATTGAGGCTCATGTTGGCAATATTGATGTTGTATTTGCCCATGAGCGTTCCCAAGTATCCAACCATTCCAGGCTTATCTTTGTTGTTCAACAGGAACAACACCCCTTCGGGAACAATTTCAACCGGCTGGCTGTAGAGCCGCACGATGCGCGGCGTGCTGCGCGCTCCGAAAATGCTGCCGCCCGCTGAGACCTTTTCGTCACCCGATATGACGGCCACATGGAGCCATTCATTGTAGTCGGTGGCTTCGTTGGACATGATCTCCTCGACCACCAGGCCCAGCGTGGCCGCCAGCGACCGCGCGTTGACTTGATTGACTTCCTTGCCGCCAGCGAGAGTCAGGAAACCTTTGAGAACCGCGCGCGTGATCGGGTCGGTGGGCAATTGGCTGGCACGTCCGCCGTAGGTGATGACCAGGCGATCATTGCGCCGTGGAGCAATTTGCGCGAGTAACAGGCCCAATTTGTCCCCAAGGACCAGGTATGGCCGGACGGTTGCGTAAGTCTGAGCGTCCAAGCTCGGGAGGTTCACCGCGTTGCGAACAGCGCCTTCGAGCAGGAACTCAGTGATGGCTTCGGCGACTTCAATGCCCACATTCTCCTGTGCCTCAGCCGTGCTGGCACCCAGATGCGGGGTCATGATGACCTGCGGCAGTTCGCGCAGCGGGAATACGGCGGGCGGGGGCTCAACTTCATAGACATCCAGCGCCGCTCCGCCCACTTGTCCGCTCTGCAATGCCTGGTATAAATCCGCTTCGTTAACAATACCGCCCCGCGCGCAATTGAGGATGCGCGCGCCTTTCTTCATCTTGGCGAACGCCTGCGCGTTGACCATCCCCTTGGTCTCATGCGTGGAGGGCATGTGGACAGTCAGAAAATCGACTTCCCGATAGACGTCATCGACGTTGTCTTTGAGATCGACTTGGAGCGCTTTGGCGCGGGCCAGCGACAGGTAGGGATCGTAGGCTACCACGCGCATGCCAAAGGCCAGTGCGCGTTTGGCAACCTCGCCGCCGATGCGGCCCATGCCCAGAATGCCCAGCGTTTTGCCATTAAGTTCAGTGCCTGAGAAATCCTTGCGGTTCCACTGCCCGGCTTTCATCGACATATTGGCCTGTGGAATCTTGCGGGCCAGGGCCATGAGCATCGAGAAAGTCAGCTCGGCGGTGGAGATCGTGTTGCCGCCGGGAGTGTTCATGACGACAATTCCCTTTTCGGTGGCGACTTCGACATCGACGTTGTCCACACCAACGCCAGCACGACCAACGACGCGCAGATGAGGCGCGGCTTCGATCACTTTTCGGGTGATTTTGGTCTCGGAGCGCACGATGATTGCGTGGGTCTCCTTGACCAGAGGCAGCAACTCCGCTTCGGGCGTCTTCTGTTTGAGAACAGTTACGTTGAATTCGGGGCGCTTTTGCAAAAGCGCAATTCCCTTCGGCGAAATCGGATCGCAAACTAAAACGTTCATAATTTGAATGCCAGCTTAAGCCAAGTCCGGGCGACAGGTCAATTCAATACGATATTTGGAGTGCGCCGCTGCCTCCATTCTGCCAATGCCTTTTTGTTGCATACATTTGCGTCGATAGCGGATAATTTCCATCCGATATGAGTGATTTGTTCGACTCGATTGAGTTCGTTGTGGCCGACATCCGCAAAGGTCGGATGGTTATTGTTGTGGACGACCCAGGGAGGGAAAATGAAGGGGACTTGATCATGGCCGCCGAATGCGCGACACCAGCGGCTGTCAATTTCATGGCCAAACACGGACGAGGATTGATTTGCGCCCCGGCCACAGCGGAACGGCTCCAACAACTCGGCGTTGAGGAGATGGTCGAACGTAGCGGGGACACTTTCCGCACCGATTTCCAAGTCACAGTCGATGCCGCCAAGGGTGTCACCACCGGAATCAGCGCCTCCGACCGGGCGCGGACACTCCAAGTCATGGCCGACCCCACGGCCTTGCGCGAAGATCTCGTCCAGCCAGGCCACATTTTCCCGCTTCGCGCCAAACCCGGTGGCGTTCTCCAGCGCGCCGGCCATACTGAAGCTGCTGTTGACCTCGTGCGCATGGCCGGATTGCGTCCCGTTGGCGTCATTTGTGAAATCATGAACGACGATGGTTCCATGGCGCGGCTGCCTGAACTGCGAAAATTCGCCAAGCACCACAAACTCAAAATATGCACCGTCGAGGATTTGATTCAGTACCGGCGCACACGCGAGAAACTGGTTGAGCGCATTGAAGTCGTGAAAATGCCAACCGCTTTTGGCGATTTTGACCTTTACCTCTACCATTCGCGCACCGACGACCAGCACCATCTTGCTCTGGTCAAGGGAAATATTTCCGGAAAGAAAAACGTCATGGTGCGAGTCCACAGCGAATGCCTCACCGGCGACGTCTTTGGGTCGCGCCGTTGCGATTGCGGCGCGCAATTGCATGAAGCGATGAAGCGCATCTCCGATGCCGGCAATGGCGTGATTGTTTACATGCGCCAGGAAGGCCGCGGGATCGGTCTTGCCCCAAAAATCAAAGCCTACAAGTTGCAGGAAAATGGTTACGATACCGTCGAAGCCAACCTCAAACTCGGCTATGGAATGGACCTTCGCGAATACGGCCTTGGCGCTCAAATCCTCGTTGACCTTGGCCTCAAGACCATCTGCCTGCTGACAAACAACCCGCGCAAGGTCATCGGCTTGGAAGGCTACGGGTTGGAAATCATCAAACAATTACCGCTCAAAATCCCATCTAATCCGCACAACGAGAAATACCTCAACACTAAACGTGATAAACTGGGGCATTTGCTCTAAACGATAGAAGTGGGACGCAGAATCCACTCTGACGCGGCTTTTTCTTGATCCTTATTCTTGAATCAAATCCTGCCGCGCCACTTGCGTCTGTCGCTTAATTTCAAAAGACACGCTTAGCGCAGTCGCCAAGTGATGCGCGCTTTTGAAAGATCGTAGGGGGACATTTCCATTTTCACCCGGTCACCCGCAGTCAGTCTCACAAATCGCTTGCGCATCTTGCCGCAGATGTGGGCCAAGACTTCGTGCTTATTATTGTCTAAAACCACCCTGAACATCGTGCCTGGCAAAACCAGCTTAACAGTACCTTCAACCTCTATGGCTTGTTCACTCATGAAAAATTCAAAAAAATCCGCCGCTCCCAATCGCTGCAATTAAACTGCTCTACAAACAAAAACGGGCGGAACCAACTGGTTCCGCCCTTCGAAATCAGCGCTGATTAGCGCGAATAACCACGATCACGGCCACCGCCGCCGCCACGGCTACCGCCGCCGCCACCGCCACCGTAACCGCCGCGGGAACCACCACCGCCACCGCCGCCACCTGAACGCTCTTCACGAGGACGGGCTTCGTTGACGGTGAGTTCGCGACCGCCGATGCTCTTGCCGGAGAGAGCCTTGATGGCTTCTTGGGCCGCCTCAGGAGTGGCCATGGTGACAAATGCAAATCCGCGGGAGCGGTTGGTCATGCGGTCCATGACGAGGTTGACTTCGCTGACAGGGCCAGCCGAAGCAAAAAGATCCTGAAGATCATTTTCTGTGGTGTCAAAGGAAAGATTCCCGACAAACAATTTAGTACTCATGATGATTAATAGTAGACGTATGCTGTTTTCTGGACTGTTCCCGACGATCGGGTTTCAAATCACCATCGAACTAGGTTCACTTGGAGGATTACCACCCATTGACAAACAATAATCTTACTTGCTTAAGAACTTAGCATCCTTTTTTTGATTAGCAAGTAATTCATTCATATTATTTTTGCGATGCGCTTTGGAGAGAATTTCTCAAGGCTTTTCAAACAGGGTATCTCCAGACATCGGCTGTGTTCGAAAAGGTGGTCTTTCTGCAACCAGCAATTCTCATTATGTGGGGTAGGCCTCCGGCCTGCCGGTTGCGGTGCCTCTGGCTCCGCCGGGAGTCGGAAACTCCGTACGCGGGCAGATCAGCGTTTTTCCACTTCCTTGCTCATAATGAGAATTGCTGTTCTGCAACCGCCCGGATGCTGCTTGTGTTTCCGAAGCGTCAGACGAGTGGAAAAGCGTCACAGCTCACAACTTCAGCGCGGCCAGCTTTTGTTGAACGTCATTGCTCATCAACGGCTCAATCATCGGGTCTAAATCCCCGTCGATGAATGTTGAAAGATTATAAAGCGTGAGTTCGATGCGATGATCGGTCACGCGGTTCTGTGGAAAATTGTAAGTCCGGATGCGCTCATTGCGCTCGCCGGTGCCAACCTGCTCCTTGCGGTGGGCGGCATATTTTGCGTTCTCCTCGGCAATCTTGATCTCGAGAAGCCGGGATCTCAACACTGTCATCGCCTTCGCCTTGTTCTTCTGCTGCGAACGCTCGTCCGCGCAACGCACAATCATCCCGGTCGGCTTGTAAATGATCTGCACGGCGGAATCCGTGGTATTGACTCCCTGTCCCCCTTTTCCAGACGCCCGGCAGACATTGATCTCGATTTCTTCGGGTTTAATCTCAAGATCCACCTCCTGAGCCTCGGGCAGCACCGCCACCGTGGCCGTGCTTGTATGAATGCGACCCTGGGCCTCAGTCGCCGGCACCCTTTGCACCCGGTGTACGCCGCTCTCGTACTTCAACCGTTTGTAAACGTCCACGCCGGTCACTCCGAAAATGATTTCCCTGAACCCTCCCAAATCAGACGGGCTGCTGTCCATCGCCTCGACCTTCCATTTCTGGTCCTCAGCATAGCGAGTGTACATCCGAAACAGATCGGCCGCGAACAAGGCCGACTCTGATCCGCCCGCGCCAGCGCGAATTTCCACGATTGTATTGCGTGAGTCCGCCGGGTCCGGCGGCACCAGTCCTAGTTGCACCGTTTGCGCCAGCCGCGTTTCCTCGGGATCAAGTTGAGCGATCTCCTCGCGGGCCAGTTGCGCCAGTTCTCCGTCCGGCTCTGCTTCGATCAGTGCGCGGTGTTCTTTCAGTTCGCCAGCAACCTTGAGATACCGCTGTCCCAAGGCATCCAAATCCTTAAGCCGCGAATATTCGCGCGAAAGTTCCTGTGCGCGCATGGGATTGCCGAAGACTTTGGGATCGCTCAAAGCTGCTTCGACCTCTGCCAGACGCCGGGCAAATTTTTCAATAAAAGGACGCAGGTCCATGCTAAATAAACAGTAACTATCAGGTAGCATAGGCATCCTTGCCTGTGCCCCTATTTCCGGCGAGCGTCAGCGAGACGCTAATGTTCCCCTCTGACTTGGACAACTACCATAAACAGAAAACCGGGCAAGCCGATTTGTCATCAGGCAAAACCCTGTAAAAAGCAAACGCCCGCAAAAGACAAATCTCCTGCGGGCGGTCAAAATGGGACAACTATCTCTTCTTCTTGCCGGCAGCGGCTTGAGCCGCCTGAGCCGCCTGAGTCTTTACCATGCGCTGCTGGAATTTATCCACGCGTCCGGCGGTATCGACAAACTTTTGCGTGCCAGTGTAAAAAGGGTGGCAAACATTGCAAATGCCCAAAATGGTCGTTGGCTTGGTGGAACGGGTCGTAATTACGTTGCCGCAAGCGCAACGAATTTCGGCCGCCAAATATTTAGGATGAATATCAGCTTTCATAAATCCAGAGCGCAACAACCTACCAGCATTGGGCGTGATGACAAGTACGAAATTGGGAGTATTTGACTTTTTGACTTTTCTCGCATTTTTCTGATAGGGGATAGGAGTAGCCCCACATAATGAGAACTGCTGTCAGGGAGAACTCTCAGAAAACACCAGAAAGTCGTGGAAATAGGGCAAATGTATCAAAGCAAATTGTTTGCAAATGACCATGCAGTGCGCTGCGGGACGGGCGGAACGCCATTTTTGATTTGAAATCTCACGGTAGAAGGCGTATTGAGAACTATGTTTAGTGCCAAACAGTTGAAGGAGTTTATGGACGCCAAGCCGTTTCGACCGTTCAAAGTGTTGACCTCGGATGGGAAAAGCTACGCAGTGCCGCACCATGACGCGGCTTTCTCAACGCAAAACAAAATTGAAATCGGCTTGGACTTGAACGAAGACGGCATTGCCCGTCGTAGTGTTTATTGCGCAATTTTACACATTGCCAGCATTGAAGAATTGCAGACCACCAACGCCTGAAAAGCAAAGTCATTTCGTAACTATTCAGGTAGCATAGGCATCCTTGCCTGTGTCCCTCTCTCCGGCGAGCGTCAGCGAGCTGCTAATTTCTCCCTCTGACCTGAACTGTTACGTCATTTCAAACCTGAATGAGGTGATCACGCCTCTCGAATGAGTGTGCAAGGTGAGCTTTCGCTTGCCGCGAACATGGGCTGACAGCGCCTTCACACTCCCATTCAATATCTCAGCGTCAAATTCGATTTGCATGACGTCGCCCTTATCGGGCTGAAGAACCAATTTTTTCTGAAACTCTGCATAGCTCATGTCGTCCACCAACCCGGTAATGAGTTGGGTGAACAGTGGTAATTCAATGAACTTCACCAGACAAAGGTATCACTCTGTAATATAATAGCAGAAATCATATAACTGTGTTGTCATTCAGTGGAAGATTTCAGCCTCGGCGCTCTCCGCGCCTCCGCGTGAGTGCTCCTGAATATCCAATGTCGAACAAGGAATTTCCAATAATGAAGTAGGAAGCGGCCAACGCAAGTCCGGTGCCTGCTTCCAATTACGCCTGTGGCCGAGTCAAAATGCGCGAATGTGCGCATCTCAGATTTTTTAAAGGGTTTAGTCCAGAGTAAACACTTGGGATCGATTTGCTATGGTCGGGTTGTCATGGCGATCAGTTCAG
>CAIUEN010000205.1 GCA_903898185.1 uncultured Verrucomicrobiales bacterium | reverse complement strand
TGAAGTTAAGCCTCCCGGCTGCGGTGCCACAAAGCGAAGTGAGTGTAGTCACGCGCAAGAAAATTAACAAGGCGCGTAAACCCATTGAAAAATAGGGACTTACGTAATGTTTTGGCCTCTAAAACTAATGGAAGTTCCGTTACAAGCCATCTAATCCCAAGGACAGCAATTCCGGGGTATCGACCCTGAAACAGTCGGTGTAATCCTCCAAAAGTTTGGGACGTTTCTTTGCGTTTTGGATGGCATCAAAATGAAGGCCGGACAGGCGGGGCAAATAGGTTTCGATGTCTGGCAAAACGTCGCTCTTTGCAGAATTTGTCGCAAATTCCACAGGAGTGAGATTCCAGAGCAAATCGTGGACAACAAAGCTCCAAGGCAGAAAGTGATCGATGGAAAACGCGTCTGCCAAAGGCTGATCGGAATAAATATCGCGGAACCGATTCGACCGGCCTTGTTTGTTCAGTTCGCCATACACCAACCGCCAGAATTGGCGGGCGTCATTTAGCTGGCGCTCAGTTGGAGCGCGGAGCTTGTTTACAACTCCAGGCACATTGGGGTTCCTCGTTTGTAGATACAGCGCGAAGTTGTGTTCCGCAAACGTCTGAATGACTGCCATGTTGTCGATGAGGAAACACTGCCACGATGGATTCAGTCGAATGCTTCTGCCGTCGAACCAATAGGGGCTTGCGAAAGGCGTAGCCTGACTTTCTTTGGCCAACGCCTGAATCTTTGCATCACGGCGAGAATCTTCGGTTCCGCGCAACTTTTCAGCAAACCATGGAGCTAGGAATCGGGTGGGGACATAGCGTCCGAAGCAGTCAAGCTGGGATTTGGCATCGTGCGAGTCTTTTAAGAAATTGCGAATGCTGTCCGGCTTCGCGTTTAGATCTAGGTCGGATTCCTGCTGAATGGCTACGATTACATTTTTCAGCTTGTCCTGACATCCCAGCGATAGACGAAAAAGGCATATGGGGTGCCATGCCACCACGGCCATTTCGGAAAAGACGTCGGAGAGCGCCAAAACATTGGAATTGCTCCGCTTTAGCAAAGAAAGAATGCCGAGAAACCAGACGAGCTTATAGGAGTTGGTTGTATCCTTAAAGACCTGACCGAGGTAAAAGGTCTTCTCTGGATAACGGACCGCAACATCCGTGAGAGAGGGAGCCTGATTTGCTAAATTGCTGCGCGTCATCATTGCTCCGGCATCGTTGTTACCTTTCCAACCCATTGATGATTCTCCAAAGTCTCTGATGCTCCAGCCCACTCAACTTTGAATAATTTCGCGCTGCCTGCGCCCAATCATCAGTGGACCGTTCTGTAAGCCATTGCCTCGCACTGGCGACTTCATTGTCGGAATGAACGACTGACTGGCGGTAGGCAGTCCCGATCGATTCACAGACTGAGCGAGCTACACCTTGCGAGCGCATCAACACGCCATCAACGGTCTTGCATCCGTAATAAACCATCGAAGGAAGACTCTTAAAAAGGCGAATATCTGCTTCCGACATTGCTGATTCATCCAGCCCGGCTAGTCGTTGAACGGCGCTCAGTCCCCAAGACGTTGTTCGCGCCACGCTTCGGAAAATTAGTCGAGCAACATCGGTAAGATGGTCTTCGTTCGGTTTCCCCTTTTTGTTTGGAACCAGTTTAGCGAGGTCTGCCAAACTCTGACCGCCAACCCAACCGGCGATGAGATTGGTTAAGAGCTTATGTTCAACCCCAGCGTGCGCCATCAAATCGGCCTCTTTGATCGTCAGCAATCGTCCGATAATGGCAGAGATTCCGCCGTCGGCTCGGAATAATCGGCTTGGACTCCACTCCGACCATGTGCGTGGTAAGTATTCGCCCTTGTTGATGGCAAGGGCGACGATGGATTCTGGCGCAAAACCAGTGCTGTCCACCAGCGTAAGCACCCCCGACGGATAACTCGATAGCCTTGCGCCGTATGCTCGAACCGCGTCCAAAAGTCTGCGGGCTGCCACAGGCTTGTGCTTTGCAAGCCGAATGTAGGCGTAAGTGCGGCTTAGAATTTTCTCTGTTTCGTCTGCAAATCGCGCCGCCGATCCCAACTGACGATAGCAATGACTGAGATACTGTACGAAAGCCGACCATTTCGGGTCGTTTCGACCAAGGCGGGAGAGGTCCAGTTCCGAGCCAGCCTTCTCGACATCTGCTAGCAAGGCTTCGATAGCCGAAACCAATTCAGCCATTGTCTGGCTCACAAACTTTTTCGCATCACCACGTTGTTTGGTGTTCGAGTTGGCAATAGCGACAACACCCAACGGATCTTGGTTGAGACGGCCCGCCCGCCCAGCCGCATTCCAGAACTCATCGTAGGTCATGTCCCGAGAATAGGTGCCTTGCTTCACCGACAAACTTGCCATTACCAAGTTTGTGATGTCAAAGTTCAAGCCTTGGGCCAGTGTGGATGTAGCAACGAGATAGTCCAATTCGTCGTTCTCCATCAGCCACTCAACAAGCACTCGCGTTTCGTCAGACAGACCGCCGTGATGCACTCCGATTCGATAATCAAGCAGGGTGCAGAGCGGGAACGAGTCGCCGTATTCTTCGGCAACGAACCGCCGCACGAGCTTTCGTCGCTCAGATTCGCCAGCGGGTTTCGCCGAGGTTCGTAGTTTTTCAGCAACCGACCAAGCATCTTTTGGTGATAGCACCATGAGTAGCGTCGAGCCACGATGACTGAGAATTCGTGCGGTTTCAGCCGCCACGTCGCCGCGCGTATTTGTTGCGCTTAATGTTGACGGACGTTCTTCTTCCGGCTCCAAATTCACCGACTTGCTGAGTTCGATTGTGGAGCGTGAAGTGTGGAGAGTCTCCATCCGTACCGTCCATTTTCGTCCTTTTCCTTCTTTCCACGACGACGCAACGAGTTGGTCGTTTGGACGCCAATCTACAGCGAACGTCGGACGAACCCCATCGGAGCGGGCTGGCTCTGGCTCCAGCCATCGCGCAACTTCGCGAGCGTTCTCAATGAATGGCGTGAGTAAGAGGAAACCTGTATCTTTGCGCTGGTTGATGGTGGCGAGCACCAATTCTGCTCGAAGTCCGCGTCCCTTGTCGCCGATATGATGCGCCTCATCGAACACCACCAGAGAAAGAGGACGCTTTTCGAGGTCCATCTTTTCCCCTCGGATGATGAGGTCGAGTTTTTCCGGTGTGGTCACGAGCACGTCGAACTTGTCGCCGACAAAAAGCTGTTCCTCGAATGCATCAAACTCCTCCGCTGGTGAGGCGACTTCAACGCGAATGTTCAGCGGTGCAAACGAGCGCCTGAGTCTGGCGGTAATCTGATTGACCAGCGCCCGGGTCGGAACAAGGTAGGCTATCCACCCATCAGGATAGTTTGTCTTCGCCTGAATGATACGAAACTGTGCTAGCCCGACTTTCGCTACTGGCACCGGTTTTTAACTATTTTTGGTGTTTTGGGAGTTGAGTTACCTGGGAGAGTCGAGTGATTTAAGCCCAGATTTGCGTTTGGTGCAGACCCACCCCCTT
>CAIUEN010000204.1 GCA_903898185.1 uncultured Verrucomicrobiales bacterium | reverse complement strand
GGCGAACGGGAGATCTACACATCCATCATTTACCTTGAACCTTTTACAAACCGGAATCTTCGCGCCTTTGGCTACGATATGTTCAGCGAACCGACACGCCGGGCAGCGATGGAGCGGGCGCGCGACCAGGATTGCGCCGCCCTTTCGGAAAAGGTTGTTCTGGTGCAGGAAACCGGCAAAGCGGTGCAAGCAGGCACTCTGATGTATATTCCGGTGTATCGGGTGGGAATGCCTCATGAAACCATTGCTCAGCGACGCGACGTGCTCGTAGGCTGGGTTTATAGCCCCTATCGGATGAACGACCTGATGCAAGGCGTCCTGGAAAGCTGGAATCTCAGCGGCAAGAAACACAAAACCGTTCATTTGGAAGTTTTCGACGGTGAGTCGATATCTGCTGATTCCCTTCTTTACGACAGTCAGCCCAATACTGAAACTGTGGGGCAGACCTCTGGTCTGCCGGTTATCGGAGCCTCTGGCTCCGTGGTCCGTCCGCCATCAACGACTTCAGAGCCTTCTTGGCAGATAGTCACCGCATCGCCATTGACCTTGAAGAGTAAAATCGTTCCATCCAGTCGCCCATGGACCTTGCGTTTCACGAGTCCAAGCAGCCTGTCATCCATGACGGATTATGGCAAGGTCTGGCTTGTGTTGTTCGGCGGAACGAGCACCAGCCTATTGCTGTGCGGGTTGTTCTTCTCCGTGCTCAACACCCGGTTCAAGGCATTGCAGATGGCCAGAAAGTTGACCACGAAGCTGGCGCGAAGCGAGCAATCCTATCGCAATCAATTCGCCAGCAATTCAGAGGTGATGCTGCTGATTGATCCCACCGACGGGGCGATCATTGACGCCAATGCCGCCGCTGTCGGTTTCTACGGCTATCCCCGCGTGCGCCTGTTTGCCATGCGGATGACCGACATCAACCCCAAGCCGCTGGCCGATGTGCTGCAAATCTTAAGATACATGAGGACGGAACAGGGGCAGCGGTTCCAATTCCAAAACCGCCTTGCGAGCGGGGAGTTGCGCGAGGTGGAAGTGTCACTGAGCGCCATTGAGTTTGGCGGGCGCAGCGTTCTTCATGCAATTGTCTTTGATGTCACCGAGCGCAAGCGGGCCAAGGAATTATTGCGCCAAATCACCGAGAGCCTGGCGCTGGCCACGCGCGCGGGTGGTGTGGGACTCTGGAACTACGACGTTGCCAGCAACCAACTGGTATGGGACGACCAGATGCTTTGCCTCTACGGCATCAGGCGAGATCAGTTTGGCAGCACTTATGAGGCTTGGGTGGCGGGTGTCCATCCGGATGATCGTCAGCGAGGCGACCAAGAGATACAGCTTGCATTGCGGGGGGAAAAGGATTTCGACACCCAGTTCCGCGTGCTCTGGCCGGATGGAAGCACCCATTACATCCGGGCTTTGGCTATCGTGCAGCGTGACGCTTCCGGTCAAGCCGTGTGCATGCTCGGCACCAACTGGGATATCACCGCACAGAAGCATGCGGAGAACTTGCTGCAAGAAAGGGGAGCTTTGCTTGAGGCGCAGATAAACGCGTCTTCCGATGGGATTTTGGTGATCTCAAAGGATAATAAACGGATTCTTATAAACCATCAGTTCATCGAACTGCTTGATGTTCCCCAGC
>CAIUEN010000203.1 GCA_903898185.1 uncultured Verrucomicrobiales bacterium | reverse complement strand
GTAAATCATTCGCTCATTTTGCTGGCATTCTCAAAAGGGCGGGACATATTTCTGCAACCTAAATGAACATGGCCAAAAGATATGACTTCCGATCCAAAGGAAATACCAGTCCGGCACTATGACCGCGTAGCTGAGGAATTGCAGAACGGATTCAGGGCGCAGGGCTTGTGGGCGAAAGCCTATTCTGACGCTCTCGCTGACGAGAACCTTACGAAGGCTCTTTATATTCGCTATCGGGCAGAGTCTTTCTACGAGCAAGAGAAACTGGAAGCAGAGCAGAAAGCCAAGCAGGAGGCTGACGATAAGGCGAGGCAGGCCAAGGAGAAGCTCGAAGCCGACCTGAGAGCCAAACTGGAAGCCGAGCAAAAGGCAACAGAGGAAGCGAAATATAGGGCAAAGAGGGAGAGGGAAATAGAGAAATTAAGTAAACCGGAGTTGTGGGTGACTATGACATGGTTAATTGTGATTCTTGCGTTAGTAGTAGCCAGTGCTGTTATGTCAGATCGTTCCCACTAATCCAATTTCAAATCCAAATCCAATGAACAAAACTCAACTCATCAAAACCGCTTCATTCGCATTCCTTTCGATATTGCTGGCCGGGTGTTCGACAGGTTCAGGGGTAATTTCTATAGGAAAAGACTCTTACACTGTTGTAAAGTCAGGAACTACCGGATTCACCCCGCTTGGGGTTTTAAAGAGCCGCGCCTATAAGGAGGCGAACGCATTCGCGGCAAGTAACGGAAAAGTGATGAAGCTTATATCAGTGAACGAAGTTCCCGCTGGTTTCGGGAAATGGCCTCAAGTAGAAGTTAAGTTTAGGATAATTGATCCAAACGCCATTTCTAAGGATGAGATTCGACATGTCACGGAAACCGTCACCACGCATAGCTTTGATGCCGAGGGAAGAATTACGGATAGCGAATCTCAAGTTCGAGATGTTGTGCCGCAGGGCAGCAAGTTGGATATTCCACCAGAAGGGGATTTGTTTCTCGAACTTAAGCACATGGATGAGCTTAGAAAGTCTGGGCTCCTGACAGAAGAAGAGTTCCAAACCCAAAAGAAGCGATTGCTAGACCGGAGAAAATAGTTGAAAGCCAAACCGGTTCGTTATCACTGGCAAGCGAAATGACCTGACACTAGAGCCGATTTGAGACACCTCTGACGCAAAACCGATATTGACACTCCTTGACAATCAGAATCGCGCCTTGGCCGTTGTAGCGCACAAGAAACGGCATCCCTATCAAGTGCCACGATTCGATTTACTACATGACCATCCGACAACGTTGTTACCGAGCCGCTCGTGTCCGTTTTTCAATGAACTTTTCCAAAGCGGATTCTCGAATGCGAACCGTCTTGTGACTGAGACGGACAACTTCTAAAATACGGCTACTTGTCCACCGCTTGACGGTTCGGGTGCTTACTCCAAGTCTTTGTGCTACTTGTTCGTAGGTTAGCATAATTTTTTCGTTTTTACCCAACCAGTCAGTCCGGTCGAGTTGGTTTATGATCTGTTTTCAGCCTAAAATCTATTTACCATTTTGGACCAGTCTGGACAGCAAAAAAGCCCCAACCGTGAGGCTGGGGCATGATAATGCTAAACTGGACTAAAGTTATTTCTTATTCCGCCTTGGTGGTTTAACGGAAGACTCACCGCCCTTTTCTAAAACTTCCTTTTCGCCCTGCTTTTCATTGCACTCTTTCATCAGTGCATCATTATCAAACCCGGCTATAGCCGAAGCAATAGCGCAACTTCGATGACGTGTCTGCCGTTCTAATACTTCAGCTTGATTGCTTTCGATAGCAGCCATAAGTCCTTCAAATGTTGGAGCATCCGCTATGATTTTAACGCCAACTTTAGGAAATGGCGATTGGTTGTCTGGATTGAACTCAAACATTTTTTCCGTTCCCTTGTCACTGTTCCAAAGCTGGAGCACGTCAATGCCACTCAGTCTGTCAGCGATAAGGTCTCTCTGTGGTTGAGTTAAGTCGGCAGGATTAACTTCGATTGTGATGACCGATTTTGGGCAGTCAATCCCTTTGCGGAAACAAGCCGCCTGATCTACTTCGAAACGTAGCTTCATAATGATTTAATAGTATTTCTGTCAATTGCCCGTTATAGTGCGTCAAACGATGGGCTGTCATTTGACGGTCAAACAATATCACTACTGTTTTCGATTGCAAGGCTTTTATGCGGCTTCGTCTGCGAGCTTCTCGCCCAACTCATCGTGAACCATTTTAAACCAGCGGATGGTGCCGTTGTAATCGTGTTGCACGCATTCACGAACCATATCAGCGGTTTTATAAAGGTCGCGAATGATTTCGATAGCTTTGGAGATGCTAATACCTTCCCGGATGACCGGCGTGTCGTTTATACTCGGAAAGTAAATCTCGCAAAGTTTACCGCCAATAAATCCAATGCCGAATGTTCCGTTGGGAATGTCGAGAAACGCTATCCATTGCAAATCTTCGATTTTATCCATCTCGGCGGAGTGAGAGTCCCACTTAAATCTGTCTTCGATGCTGCGCAACAAGAGCACGCCCATAAGTTCCTCAAGGGGTTGGCCAGATTTTGCAGAGTAGGCGATTAGGCTTTCGGCAAGTTCTCCACCCACTGTGGCTGTGGCGGTGGGGTTGGATTTAGGAGCGGTGGAAACGAGGGCTTGGGATTTAGATTTCATTTTGAACATTGAAGTGCCACGCCCACCATGAAGTAGAACCGCGCCAGTATGGGGCGCGCAACACAGTGAACGTGGCAAATTTTATGTTCTGGGAACATACTAATTTATTTTGGCCGGTTCTAATCGGCATTCACTCACAAACGGAGCGAACGTGGAAAATCTATCGAAATGAGGAAAGGCGTCAAGCCCATCTTACAATTATTTTTTATCGCCGGTCGAAAGCATCATCGGGAAGACAGACGCTCATTTCGAGTTGCATACTCACCGGTCTCTTGATGTGAAGTTTCCAACCAGACACATTCACAACATCCAACCTCCATACGTGAGCACCATCGA
Organism: uncultured Verrucomicrobiales bacterium; assembly: GCA_903898185.1. Lineage (GTDB taxonomy): Bacteria > Verrucomicrobiota > Verrucomicrobiia > Limisphaerales > Palsa-1400 > CAIUEN01. The sequence continues at coordinate 319 of CAIUEN010000203.1, read as the reverse complement.
CTTGCAGCCGGTCAAGGGTTTGTGGCAAGTCACGGCCCTCACAGTCAATGGTCTCATTTGTCGTGTTAGGAGGCATGATAATTCACTCCCTCAAACTTGGTTAGCGTTCGGTGGTAGTTAAGGCGGATGCCTCCACAGGCCCCGTTGCGATGCTTTGCAATCAATAGAATGTATGGCACGGGATTGTAGGGCGCGGTTGACTGGTCTTTTTCGTCGGTCTGGCGATGCAATAATCCGATTAAATCGGCGTCTTGCTCGATCTGCTTTGAGTCTCCCAGGTCGCTTGGCCTTGGAAGGCGCGGCTTCTCACCTTTATCGG
>CAIUEN010000202.1 GCA_903898185.1 uncultured Verrucomicrobiales bacterium | reverse complement strand
GAGGGGTAATTACGATGCACAGACCGGCGTTCCCACGCGGAAATGCTTTCCCCAACAATAGTTCAAGAAATGTTCAACTTTGGTTCCAAAAAGTGGGAATCTTCTGAGGCTGGAAACGGGCCGGTTTTCTACGGGCTAGGCGTAGTCTGCGCCACGCGGCTTCCAGTCCGATGGGAAACGGTTTGCAGTGGAGATGTCCGCTGTGGAAACGGTCTTGACGGCCACTCGAATGCTCCCTTGGCTGTCACTCACACTCAGAGCCTCCGTGGCGTTGGTGAGCAGGTTGGTCAGCGCCTGTTGAATCTGGCTTGCATTAGCGCTAATGGTCGGGCCGGAGGATCGCAAATCGGTTTTCAAGACTACGCTCGACGGGATGACAGCCCGAAGCAGGAGCATGCTCCGGCGGCAGGCTTCGGAAAGATCAAGCGGTTCATGTGTGGCAGCGGATTGTCCGACGTAGGTCAGCATCAGGCTGCTGACTTCCGCCGCTGTGCGAACCGACTGCATGGCTTCGGTCACGTTTTTGGCAGCTCCGGTATTCTGGGGCAGATCATCCTTGGCCATCTGCAGATTCAGCATCACCGACTGGAGTTGGTTGTTGAAATGGTGGGCGATGGCCCCGGCCATGCGACTGAGACTTTCAGATTTCTGAAGTTGCCGGTTTTGGGCTTCCAGCTTTTCCCGCTCAGCCTCCGCCCGCTTGCGTTCTGTGACGTCACGGCAGGAAACGAGGAGGATCATTTGTCCATCTCTGAACAAAGTCCGTGCGGATAATTCAACCGGAAAGACCGTTCCGTCTTTCTTGCGATGGAAGCGCTCTGGAATGAAAAAAACCTGTCCAGGTTTTGTTTCCGCCTCTTGTATGCGCTGGTTGGTTTCATCCGGTTCTGCCGACATCTCCGCGCTCGTTTTGGTGAGCACCTCCTGGCGGTTGTAACCATATAGCGCCAAGGCCATGCTATTGGCTTCGATCACCAGTCCCGTAGCGCAGTCAATCAGAAATAGAGCATCTGAGGAGGATTCAAACAATTCGTGATACTGGTGTTCACTCCGTCGCAGCGCCGCCTCGGACTGCTTGCGCTCGGTGATGTCGCTCAGCACGACGTGGCACAAGGGCGTTTCTGCGGTGTTTCGCGCGACGGTTGCTTCCATCCGAGCCCAGAATATCGTTCTGTCCTTCTTCACCATCTGCAATTCGCATGCCTGCCCCGTTCCCGTTTCAAAGAGTTGTTTGCAGTGCAGGTAATAAATGTCCTGGTCTTCTTTGAGGATGAACTGCGAGATAGGTTGCTTGACCAGCTCCCCCCGCACCATGCCGAGAAGAGAAGCGGCGGCGAGGTTGGCTTCCAGAATAAGCCCCGCTTTGCTGGTGGCGACATAGCCCACTGGCGCCAGATCGTAAAGGTCGAAATAGCGCGTCCGGGCGGCATCCAATTCCGCCTGAATCCGGCGTAGCTCCTCGTTCTGCTGTTCCAACTGGATCTGATGAACTCGCAACTCGTGAAGCATCTGCCGCGCTGCTTCGGGCGTCAAAGGCGCGAGATGCTCCGGCAACTTCGCCTCGTTTTCACCGGCTGTAGCTTCAGCCTGCTTGCGCAACTCGGCGGCGTTATCTGGATGATTTTTCACAAAAAAATCAAGACCTAATAGTTTAGTGTAACTGAATATTCAATACCCGCAAGAAATTTCCAGCAATTTCCAGCAATTCTCATTTTGAGCAAACAATGGGAGAAACGCTGATCTGCCTGCGCACGGAGTTTTCGCCCCCCTGCGGAGCCAGAGGCACCGCAACCGGCAGACCAGAGGTCTGCCCCACAAAATGAGAATTGCTGAGAAATTTCCAGCAGTTCTCATTTTGACCTGACCTCATGCGTAATTGGAAGCTGGCACTGGACTTGCTTTGGCCGCTTCCAACTTCATTATTGGAAATTCCTTGTTCGATATTGGATATTCAGGAGCACTCACGCGGAGGCGCGGAGAGCGCGGAG
>CAIUEN010000201.1 GCA_903898185.1 uncultured Verrucomicrobiales bacterium | reverse complement strand
TAATTGACAAATGAAAACACATTTACGCCTTAAATACAGGCTATTACGTCGTAGCCTGCTAAAAACAAATAGAAAAACAAGACTGCTTGTTTTGTTTGCTATATGCCAGAATATCGGCAGTTGTTTTTGCATGGGCCCTTAGGCGATAAGCCGCTCGTCGGGTTTGAACGTTGCGCGCAAGAAAACCGCGTTCAAAATCGGTGATCTGCGCGCTCAGTTCTTCTGAAGTCTCTGTTTCTTCAAAATACGGACTGTCCGTGAAAACTTCGAGCATTTGCGCGAAGTAATCCGCATCGTCGGTTCTTAAGTATATGACACCGTTTGGCTTCAGCGCTTCGCGCGTGAGGTCCGTAAACCGTATGTTTACCAGCCGGTTTTTCCGATGCTTCCGCTTGGGCCAAGGATCGGGGAAATAGACATGAATGACATCCACCGCATGCTTGGGCAACAGGAATTCGAGGACGTAAGATGCCTCAAGCCGGAGGAGGCGCAAATTAGTCAGATTGGCGCGCTGGCCTTTGCGGTCGATCTTGCGTATGCGTCCCAGCAATCGTTCGACACCGATGAAATTGCGTTCGTGATGGAGCCCCGCATACTTCGCCAGGAACGAGCCGTCGCCGCTGCCCAGTTCCACTTCCAGCGGTTGCGCACTCGGGAACATCGTCTCCAAAGGCAACCGTTCCACTATCGAAACCAGTGGATAGATCAAGCTAACGCTGTCGGATTGATGCTGCATTCTGATACAGAATTAACAGAACCTTGAAACTGGGGCCAATAGGAAAATTGCAACCATTCACGTAGCATAGGCATCCTTGCCTGTGCCCCCTCTTTCCGGCGAGCGTCAGCAAGCCGCTAATTCCTCCCTCTGAACAGTTGCAAAAAATCCTACTTTGGATCGACCCAGATGCGGTGATGTTTTTTGGGCGGATGGAGCGGACGCCGAACGGGTTGAGATTGGACGAGCGCCGGGGTCGCGCAGAGGACTTCGGTCGCAGGATGGAAGTGGTTGCCGAAGCGGTCTTCATCACAAGCCAGGGTGTTAGCCAGTTTTTCGTAGCGGTGTCCGCGAAATTCGAACCGGGCGCCGATCGGGATTGTATCGAATCGAATAATCATGGCCGCATTCTTGCACAGGGGGTTGGACAACGACGGTCTAACCACCACACCTGCTAAGATGGACCAAGATTCGCGTCTCACTGACGCTCGCCAGAAAGAGGGGCACAGGCAAGGATGCCTATGCTATGTGAACAGCTCCACGAAGGAAAAACTCCAGCAATTCTCATTTTGAGCAAAGGAAAGGGAAAAACGCTGATCTGCCTGCGCACGAAGTTTTCGCCCCCCTGCGGAGCCAGAGGCACCGCAACTGGCAGACCAGAGGTCTACCCCACATAATTAGAATTGTTGGAAAAACTCAGTCCGGCTCTATCACCGCCAACACGAATGCATCCGGCTTGAGGTATTTGCGGGCGGTGGACTGAATCTGAGCCAAGGTGACGGCTTCGTATTCCTTGTCCTCTATATCAATCCGATTGTATCCCAAGCCATAGAGTTCGTCCAAAGCGGATGTCATGGCTAGATTTCCGAGATCCTGCCGGGCAATTTTCTTTTGCCCGACCAGCTTGGCCTTGGCGCGTTTAAGCTCTTCTTCGGTCAGACCTTCGGCGCATAGCAACTCGGTCTCTTTGAGCAGTTCCTGCTCCACCAACGCCAGCTTGTCCGGCGCGGTGCCGGCGTAAAAGGCAAAGTATCCTGGCGCCAAGCCCATAAAATTCTGCGCTCCGACATAATATGCCAGACCTAATTTATCACGGATCCGCATAAACAGACGCGAACCCAAATCGCTGCACGCTTCCTGCAAGAGGTCCAGCGCATAGTGATCGGGGGCGTCCATGCTCGTGCCAGGGAAACTCATCAGGATGACCGCCTGCTTTTTGTCACGGGTCTCTTTAACTCGCAGGATTCGATCCAGCGCCTCGGGTTCTGGAGGGGCGGACGGCGGTCGAGCGCCGGGTTGCCAGCCGCCGAATGCTTTTTCCACAGCGGCTCTCGCAGCAGCGGCGTCGATGTCTCCAAAGATGGCCAGGACACAATTGTTCGGCACTGCCAGTTTGGAGTGAAACGCCGCCAGATCCGTTGTTTGAATTGCCTGGACGCTGCTCTCGTTTCCGGACGGGTCCAACCCATATCCGATCGGCCCAAAAAGAGCGCGCCGCATTGCTCGTCCGCAACTCTGCAGCAGGTGATCGCGTTGAGCGCGAATGGTCTCAAGCTGAATTCGTTGCTCGCCTTCAAAGGCATCTGTCAGGAAAGCAGGGTGAAGAATAACGTCTGCCAGAATGTCCAGCCCGGTTTGGAAATCGGCGCTGAGCACTTCGGCGCTGGCGCCAAAGCTGTTGAAGCCGCCGAATGAATCGATATTTCCGCCGATGGACTCGATTTCTCTGGCAATCTGTTCTGCGCTCCGTGTCAGAGTACCTTGCAGGAGCATTTTGGACATCAACTGGGTAAGGCCGTTTTGCGCCTCGGACTCCGCCAGAACGCCGCCACGGAACACTGCTCGCAGTTCAACAAACGGCAGTCGGTGATCAGACTTGAGTAGAAGACACAAACCATTGGGGAGGTTGATCTTTTCAATCCCTTTGTCACCAAACGCTTCTGCTGAGAGCGTTGTTTTTGGCGCGGCTCCAGTGGGTAACAGGGCGTAAAGGGTGCGATTTTCGGGCGTAAGATACTTGCGAGCTACGCGTTGGATGTCCGCAGGAGTCATCCGTTTGGCGGCAGCCAGGTAGCGTTCGGAAAAATTCAGATCGTTGGCTGCCATCCAATTGCCGCCGAGCGTCTGCGCCTGGCCTTGCATGGTCTTGCGTGAGGCCAGCGTGCCGGCAATGAATTGCTTGACCACCTTGGCCACTTCCTCTGGGGGAATCGGCTCGTTTTGGATGCGGTCAACCTCGGCCAGCATGGCGTCGCGAGCCTCGACAAACATTGCGCCATCCGCAGCCGCGCTCATGCCGAAAAGGCCCAATTCACCTGGATTATACGTCCAGGCATCGACTGACGTGACCAGCCCTTTTTTCTCGCGCACTTCGCGGAACAGGCGCGAGCTGCGCCCGCTGCCCAGCAATGCGGACAGAATATCCAATGCGGGCATATCCGGATGACGAATATCGGGGATGTGCCAGCTCAAATGAAAATGGCCAAGCTCAATCGGCGATTCTTCTATCATCTCGCGCGGCGCCGTCTGCCTTGGTTCCTGTGGCAGAATTGACGGCGGCATGGGCCGGGATTTGCTGCCTGAAAACGCCTTGCGGATTTGCTCGACGACTTCGTCGGGGTTGATATCTCCGACTACGACAAAAAAGATGTTGTTGGGGGCGTAGCGCTCGCGATAGTAGGCGCGAATGTCGTCGGCCTGCAGATCGTTGAAAATATCCGGGTATCCGATGACCGTCAGGCGGTATGAGCTCCGCGTAAAAGCGGTTTCGAACAGGCGTCGCCCGGCGCGTCGGCCCGGATCGTCCTGGTTCATGTCCATTTCGCGGCGGATGACATCCAGTTCCTTGACCAATTCATCGGCTGGCAGCGAGGCATGCTGCATGATATCGCAAAGAATATCGACCGCGACCTTCGCTCCAGTGTTGGGCACATCAATGTGATACACGGTGCGGTCAAACGACGTGTAGGCGTTCATACAGCCGCCGACTTCCTGCACTTCCTGGTCGATTCGGCTGCCCGGGCGGGTGGTTGTGCCCTTGAAAAGCATGTGCTCAAGCACATGCGATAAGCCGGCTCCCAGCCATTTGCCTTCATCGATGCTGCCCGTGCGACACCAGGCTTGGGTGGAAACCACCGGGGCGCTGTGATCCTCGCGCGTGATTACAATCAGCCCGTTTTCGAGAGTTGTGACGTGAACTCCGGGTGGATTTGCTGGAATGGGTGAAAGTGTCTCTACCATAGAATCGCGTTAGACGCGCACTGATTTGGGCTCGGGGTACTGCTGATGACCTGTGGGCAGGTAAGGTTTCCGAAATGCGTCGAAGAAACTGTAGCCTCCTTTGAAATCATCACGGCTGTCGCGCTCGGTCTTGGCCAACAGATTGTGCTCGACCATATTGAAAACCAGTTCGCCAAAATCCTCGCAGGATTGAATGCCCCACTCGGTTAAAACCGTCGTGACCATCGGCCCAAACTGATCAAGGGCGAAGCGACGAATGCCCTCCAGCAATTCGCCACCGGAAATGTGCCGGACATTCTCGCGCTTGCTCGTGCCCATGGAACTTTGGGTGTATTCCAATGCTTCACGCATGAAAATGTAGGCGTCGCGATGGTATCGCTGATCTTTCCCACTGATGGTTTCCAATATTTCTTCGAATTTAAGCGATTTCATTATAACAACGATTGGCTGATGGATTGGGACGCTCCAGCGGTGGATGAGCCAGCCGATATGTCCTTACCCCCCAGCCAAGTAACAAGAGCAAAATGACGATGCAAAGGACCATTTGTTCCTGTTTGGTCAAATTCAATTTTGCTCCCATAACGCTCAATTTCCAGACTGACAGTGAGAACAGCCCCGTGTAAAGCACGAATTATGCAAACTTTTATATTGCGTTTGTTGGCCTGACCAATTAGTTTAACTAGCTCGTGAATAGTGAATTGATGAAACAAGCTTTGGCCAAAGTGATCAACCCGAACGTGTTGGTCAATTTGGTGTCGCGGCGTGTGCGCCAACTGACTTCCAGTGGAGGGGGTTGTCGCCCTCTGATTGCCAATTGCCAGGGTTTAGGCGCGGCGGATATCGCTTTGACCGAGATCGTGGAGGGGAAAATGGCTTGGGATCTCACAGACTCCGAAGACGACGATCCAGCTATCGCCAGAAAACGCCGCCGGAGTTAACTGCGTGTTTTTGACCTTGGCTGGCCAGCCCACCAAGGTGTCCTTTGGCTGATTGTTGCTTATGGCCGATATTGTGCGAAATTCAAAGGCCCTGCGTGACTACCATGTCTTGGAAAGATTCGAGGCTGGCATTGTGCTGCACGGCTCGGAGGTGAAAGCCTTGCGCGCTGGAAAAGCGCAGATTAATGACGCGTTCGCCAGGATCGAGAATAACGAGGCTTGGCTCTACAACGCGCACATTGAGGAATACGCATGGGCCAATCGCATGGGCCACAAACCAATCGCGACGCGCAAGCTGCTGCTCCACAAATCGGAAATCCGCAAACTGGGCGGGTTGCTGGAGGTCAAAGGCAACGCGCTATTTCCACTCTCGTTTTACTGGAAAGACGGCAAGGTCAAGGTGGCTTTGGCCGTTGGCAAAGGCAAAGTCCAATTCGACAAACGGGAAGACATCAAGGACAGGGAAGCCGACCGCGAGCTCAAGAGGGCTGTAATGCACCGGTTAAAAAATAAGTAACTATTCACGTCGCATAGGCATCCTTGCCTGTGCCCCTCTTGTGGCAAGCATCTCGCCCTGAGTTTCCGTTCCCTCGGAGCCAGACCCCCAAAGAACCATCGGCTGACAGAAAAGCGAGACCGGTGAACCAGCCTCGCCAAAAACGGAGTCGTTCCAAGCCTGTTATCAGGCCGGTTTAGTTGCTGCTTTGGTCCAAGTGCGCTTGGGAGCCTTGATGACAATACCCTTCTTGATCGCCTTCGCGCTGACGCGGACGTAGCGAACTTCGCCGTCAATGACGGCCTTCACTCGCTGAAGGTTCGGGAAGAATCGGCGCTTGGTGATCGCAGTCACATGCATGCCGATACCGCCCTTCTTCTTTGCTTTACCACTACGCCAAATGTGGCTGCCCTTGATCGGGCCGACGCCGGTTAATTCACAGATTCTTGCCATAACATTTCAAAAGAACACTAAACTTATCAATCTGAAGCTCTGTTTCAAGCATTATTGCGATTTATTTGAATAAGCCCCAGCGCGTATTCATGAAGGTATACTTTGAATGGGTAAAAATGTTACTTTTGCGCCGGGACAATGAACGATCTTCCCCGTTTACAGTAGAGAATTATGAACATAAAAACCTT
>CAIUEN010000200.1 GCA_903898185.1 uncultured Verrucomicrobiales bacterium | reverse complement strand
GAGGGGTAATTACGATGCACAGACCGGCGTTCCCACGCGGAAATGCTTTCCCCAACAATAGTTCAAGAAATGTTCAACTTTGGTTCCAAAAAGTGGGAATCTTCTGAGGCTGGAAACGGGCCGGTTTTCTACGGGCTAGGCTAAGTGTAGCGATCTGGGGCCAGCCATAAGGGCGTTTTTCGAACATGCCCAAAAGGTCATTGATCGCGACACGCTGACCTTGTGCGCGAGCAAACTGTAATTTCAAGAGAATTTCCTGTTCGGCTTCCCCCAAGGTGCCGTCATCACTTTTGAAGAAATCATCAGCGGGCGTGGTCAATATCTCGTTAAGATCCCCCTCGGTAAAACTCTTCCGCAACATTCGGAGGGACGGGAAGGAATATCGCACCAAGTCTTGCGATGCTTTCAAAATGCGCGTTTTCGCGTCAGTCGATTTGTGATCAAGGTCGTTGCCGTTGAGAACGATACGGGCTTTGCACAGGTTGTCTTTCAACCGATCATGCAGGGAAGCAAGCCGGAGGCTGTTGTTCTGCTGTTTATCGGCCAGGATTCGGCGCTTTGTTTCCGGCAAGGATTGCGAGAAATTCTGCTGGCAGTATTTCTCAGTCTGCTTGTAGAGCCGGAGATCAGTCAGAAGCTGGGCGTCGTTCGCAAGGACAACCAAGAGCTCCGCCTTGCCCATCGATTGGGCTGTCAGGGAAGTGGCGTCGCTGTAACTCTCGTGGAGCGGTGAAGCGATATGGATTGAGATGTCATATTCACGCTTGCGGAAGACTTGGCCGTCCAGGCGTCGGGTGAACGGGTAATCCTGCTTATTGTCTTCAAATCGGAGCTTTGAATCCTGGATGACGTCATCAAAGATGATTTGGCTTAGCAGTTCACTGGTGTCGGTGTCGTCAACATCGGTGTCCTTAATCTCTGTCTCCACATCCTTTTCGTCGTCGGTCAGAAACTCATAAACATCGCCGTTACGCTGGATGTAGGTGTCGTTTTCCAGTTGGTTCAGCGCGGTGCGCACTGCTTGCTCGTGAGCAACAATATCCAGGTTGCAACCATCCAGGAGCAGAATTGCAAGGTTACGAGGGGTAGCCTTGAACGAGCGAACGAATTTCAGGAGGAACAGGATTTTCAGGAGCCGCACGGTCAGACTGCTTGCACCACCCAGATTGCGTTCGGCAGTTTGAACGGCGGTTTGCAGATCGCCGCGCAGGGCATTGCGAATGCCTTCAAACATACCATCGAAGGTGGCAAGGCGACCAATCGGCTGGCTGGCTATACCTTTCACTACATCTTGAAGGATGCCGAGCATGGACCGCTCACCGATGGAGCGGTGTTTGCCGGTAAAAAAGTTATGTTTGGAGAGGGCAATGAGAGACTCCTGCAAAAGTTCAAAATGGCAGGGTTGAAAGGGATAGAACGCGGCGAAATCATCGTCGTTCTTGAACCCACGGTAGCTTCGAGAGCCGTCGCCAAACTGAAAGAGGGTCTTTATGTTGTTTTTTTCCTTAACGTAAAGCGGGTCAAGAATATCGCGACCGGCCTTGTTCTTGGCAAGGAGGCGGGCGCAAATGACGTCGGAAACATCTTGGCTGGTGAGATTCAAGGGCGTCTTGAACCGTGCCTGAATCTTGGTAAAATCGTCTCCTTCACCTTTTTTCAATTCGCCAAGCACTGTTTCGAGGTCACCCTGCGAGGTGACGAACACCCAGGCCCGTCCACCGCATTTGGTAGCCAGAGTCTCCGCCAGCGTTTGCAGGTTAAGCATGAGTTTGGAGTTCGTGCCGACGAACTGCCCAACTTCATCCACGAAGAAATTCAGCCGGAAGCCAGGGGGCTTGGTTTCGAGCCATTTTTTGACCCATTCACCAAAATCCTCAATAGCAACCCGGTAGGAGGACTGCTTTCGGTCCAGAGTTTTTAAGGCCTCATCGTAACCAACGCCGGTTACCTTGGAGTAAGCCCGTGCGAAGGTTTCATTCTCCAAGGTGTGGACGACATCCCGATCCTCTTCCCAGGTGTGCCCGGATTCGGCGCGATACGCATCCTTGAACGTCCCCAAGAGTTTGCGGGCATCAAGATCTGCCTCGACCTCGGCGATATAGCCTTGCTTGGGATAATAGCCACGCAACTCATTGAAGACCTTGACAAAAACGGCCAGGAGGGCGTCGATCTGATCCTTGGCGATGAGGTCCGCTTTCTGGTCAATGTTGAAGCGCACCGAGCATGATGGAATTTTGATCGCCTTTTCCAGATCCGCCTTGAGAAGGGGGTCATCCTCAATTTTAGAGAGAAACAGATCAGCGGCATGCGTCTTTCCCAAGAGGCGGTTTTCCAACAGGAGGGACAATATTTTGAGCAGGTGTGATTTGCCGGAACCGAAGAACCCCGAGATCCAGACGCCGTTGGCCGACCCGCCTGAAAGGTAGGCGGCAACTAATTCATCCAACCGCTTGGCGATTTCCTTGGTAACGACGTATTCCGAGATTTCGTTTTGGAGATCGCTCTCGTCGTCTGCCTTGATGACGCCCTCAATGTGACGGTCGATTGGCTTCTCAAAAAGTGTACGCAATTGTGTGGACATGGTTCTATGGGTGGAAATCGGCGATGTTGAAAGCCCGGTAATAGCGGTCATCAGGAAGAGCGCCAAAGAGTTTGAGGTAGGAACCCTTGCCTTCGATGAATGAATAATCGCCGGGGAAAAAAAGAACGGTGGAAATCTGCTTCGCAACGCTTTGGAGGTTTTCCAAGACGTTGTGGGATCGAACGTATGGATAAACAAGGCCGACGCCCGTCACGAACAGGACTTGAGATGGTGATGCAACTAGTTTGCTGGCGATGAGCGGAACAAGCTGGTCCTTGGCGTCGGTGACGTTTTGCAGTGTTTTGAAAAACTGCGCGCGCGACGTCGAAGATTCCTTTTCCAGGAGTCGATCCCATCGGTTTCGGGATCGAAGGAGCTCAACCGTGAGATCGTAGAGGTCTAGTAGGAGGACTGGAACGCCACCATTGTTCAGACGTGTGGCAAGTGCAGGCACCAAAGCATCCGCTTTGGGCTGTAAGGAAGGGTGAAAGGCTGAAATGAAAAACGGCAATTCGTTGCCAAGACCACTACGGGCAAGAAAACGCTCGCTCCCGATCACCTTAAACAGGTTTTCGAACGTCTGGTCTAGATTTTCGTCGGCGCGGCTTTGCATATCAGGATGTAATTTGCCGAATGTCGGCGTCGGAAAGAAGCAGAAGTCGCAGGCGATTGGCATCCGTTTCCGCGATGAGGCGCGCCAAGGCCCTGCTGGGAAGGCGCGGAGTAAGGCGTTGGCTGGATGTGGAATCCAAGAGGCCAGCCTCGGCCAGCATGCGAACAAGCACCTGCTTCACTTTGGCCAGGCTTTTGTCGGTGAGTTTTTCGACTTCCGGGGCTTCGGCTCCTTTGCGGTCGATAAATTTAGCAAAATCTGCTGGGTAAAGCTGCGTGTCGAGCGCGAGCACCTTAGGGCGCAATACTTCATCGACAAACTCACGGATGAAACGGAAACGCTGGCAAACTGCAAGGAACAGCAGGAATCGTTGGTCGCGTATATCCGCTTCACACAAAAATCCCAGCTCTTTGGAGGAAAGTTGTTGGAGTCGGTAGCGGATTTCCCGGAGAACGCGGGTTCTGCTGGCGATTGTTCGCTGACGGATGAGATTATTCTCCGCCGCCTGTCTAGCGACCTCCTTCCAATCATGCCCACCACGCATCACCGCCGCGACCGCAACCGTTTCCGGTAGGTAGAGCGCTCCCGCGATGAAGGAGAACGAGTATTCCCCCTGATTTCCGCTTGCATCCATTTCCAAAACAAAATCACATGATAGAGAGATTTTGCAGGTTTTCAAGGTCTCGGGAAAGGACAAACTGCGCAAATCCCGGGCGGCAAATAGACGGTATGAGTGCTCCCATGGGGAGCTTATCATACGCTTATCCCTCGTATCATGTAGGGTGATGAGGCTTCGCCAATTTACATTAATTTCTGGTGCGGTTTGCTTCAAGTTTTGCGACCAAGCGTAGCGGAGGGGGGTGGACATCCGTAGTCCATGTGCTCGACTTTGGGAATTGTAATGCTGAATACCAAGATTTGGCCCAGCCTCCAGCCCACTTGAGCACTTTCCCCTCCATAGCAACCCCCAACCCATTGTGGCCAAAGCGGTGCGATCGACTTGCCTCACCCACAACCTATTGTGGTCGGCCTTTCGGGCCCAACCACCACCTGCGGGGTGATGGGTCATTCGGAAAGGTCTTGGCTGGCCAAGGGGGAACAGATGACACCGTCGCCAGCTCAGCCACGAATATCCTGAAGTTCGGAAACTTCAAGTGCGATTTCTGGCCTTTCTATCAGATTGCCCTTGGGGTTGCAATTCAACTCGGTGTAGTGGCCCCGTCCTTCCGGATCGTTGGTTCTCGCGTAGTCCTTTGAAAGAGCAACCCCCACCCCCTTGTGGCCAACCCACCTCGATCGCGAAGGTTCCACCACAACCTGTAGTGTGACCACAACCTGTAGCCCCGAGCTCCGATTTGCTGTCCCGATCCCACCGTTCGGTGGGGCTATTGCATTTTTCTATCGATTTTTTGCTCCCATCTGTTCTCCTATCCGCAATGGACCGCAAACTCAATTTTCTGGCGTCACTTTCAGTCGATGAGCTTACTCATCTAATGGGTGCTGTACGGTACTGGGGGTTCCGTGTGGTTGCCGGGGATTTACAGGGAGTTACTCGCACGCGCTTGTTTAATTACAGCAAGCAGTTTATGCGCAAACATCCGGAAATCGGCTGTTTACCGCACCAAGACCCTAGCACACGATTATCTGATGCTCGCTACCAAGCTCTAATCGCAAAATCCGTCGAATTCGCAAAACCCTCTGCTCCGATTGAACCACTAGCTCCGTTGCCCCCAGAGGATCCAGAACGCGCGGATCGCCTGGCTCACTGCGAGAGCATTGTGACGCGTGGCTGGCATGTTTTCATCGAGGTCGGTAAAGCTCTCGCAGAAATCAAAAGGGATAGCCTCTATCCCAAAACGTACGGGACTTGGGAGGAGTATTGCAGAAAGCGGTGGCTCCGGAGCGCAACCCACGCCGACCGGCAGATTCGGGCATCCGAAGTTGCAACCCTCTTGGCAACAAAAGGTTTCACAAACCTCAGGGAATTCCAGCTCCGTCCCTTGACCCGTTTGGCTCTTGACGATTCAGAAGTAATTAGCACTTGGACACACGCAGATTCCGTTGCTCGTGATACGCAAAATAAGGTTGTGACAGCTCGTTTGGTTAATGCGAGCTTAGCTGAGGTCTGTCCTGCGAAGTTGCCAACCAAACCCGCGAATGCGCGCTCGGCCAAGGCTCTGTTGAGCTCCGCTCGTGACCAAGTTTGCCACGCTCACAATGCGTTTCTGGCGCAGGATGAGAATGCGATCATTGTAGCTCTAGACGAACTGCTCCGTCTCCTTTGCCCAAAAAGGCCTAGAACACAAGCACAGGCGAAACTAGCCCTCCAGAAAGATCCCCGTGTTGCCCGGTTGGACAGCGACGATGATGAGCGCAAGTCGGTTTACTTGCACGTCGGATGGCAAATCGCCGGGAAACATTTCCTTACCCAAAACACATGGCTAGAGTGTTACGATGCGATGGCATCTGTCGGCAAATGCGCCTGCATGGAATGCCAACCAGGCGTCGATTCGACTGCCCAATGACGCTGAAAAGAAAAAGCGTCCCTCTGGGTACGCCATCGCCGGACTCCGGCCAGATTAAGGTGGGTAGCCTATTTGCAGCCATTGGTGGCTTTTGCAAGGCTTTCCAGTTAGCAGGAGCGTCCATTGCGTGGGCCAACGAGAAGGATCAGTATGCGACGCAGACGTTCCGTTTGAACTTTCCGCGGGTTCGCCATTTGCACAAACCCGTAGAGCAGGTCAGTGTGGTTGCCGATAGGCTCAAACCAGTGGATATCATGACCGCAGGGTTCCCTTGCCAGCCATTCTCTATCGCGGGTCGGCAATTGGGCTTCGAAGACGATCGAGGCTTGTTATTCATGCACATCATCAGACTCATTCGAGAGTTTGGCGCTCAGAAGCCCAAAGTTCTGCTCCTCGAAAATGTGAAGAATCTAAAGACCCACGACACAGGCAGAACGTTCGAACTGATTCAGAAGGAGATACAGAAAGTCGGGTACTGGCTTGGGGAGTCAAACGCCAAGATTCTAAACACAGCGCACTATACCGATATTCCTCAGCACAGGGAGCGTCTTTTCATGGTGGCCTTAAATTGCGATTTCTTTTCGGCGAACACGTTCCAATTCCCCGACCGACTTCCTCCGGGGTTCACCCGTTCTGTGCGAAACTTTTTGGATCTGCATCAAAAGGCCGACGACCGCTACTATTTCGTGCCTGGGTCGCAGTATTACTCATTATTCCGAGAGGCGATTGACAACGGTGACAAAGAATCAGTCTTCCAACTCCGCAGAAGCTACGTGCGAGAGAATAAGACCGATACCTGTTTTACACTCATGGCCAACATGGGCCAAGGAGGGCATAACCAGCCTGTTATTAGAGACCGATGGGGGATCAGAAAACTAACGCCTCGAGAATGCGCACGCCTACAGGGTTACACTGACGATTGGTTCAAAATTCCGGAGGTTATCTCCAATTCCCAAATCTACAAACAACTAGGTAATTCGGTGACGGTAACGCTGGTCGAGCGACTTGCAAAAAATATTCTGCAACTGCTTAATCAGACGCAGTCGGCGTCTGATCCGGCCCGGTGCTCGCCTGCCCAGCTCCATTTTCGACATTTGCCACGTAACGGCAAGGTTGTGTTGTGAGACTAGTCCAGGCTAGGCTCGACCCGTGAGGCTGAACTCTACCGCATCGGTGAGCATCAACCCATTGTGGCCAAAGGGAAGCGATCAGGTTGCGTGATCCCCAACCTGTGGGGTACTGGATCATTTGGAGCCGGGGTGATTGCCCCGGGGTTGGTGGGTTTCCCAGTTGGGTCAGTGCAGGCTTTTGTATCCTGCTGGTGGCGGTTGGTGCCCGAAGCCAAGGTATCAGGAGTGGCGATGGGAACCGATGACGCTGTTGCCACCATAGCCGGGAATGGACCCTCTGAAACCAGCGCGGCGTCGTCAGCGCGGGGGCACAGGAACCATTGGCGTGGCACCATTCCCTTTGACGCCGGGTGCTTGGGTCTTTGGCGGTTGCCAATGGCGTCAGGCGATTCTATCCCCGTGACCCAGGCTCCATTCTGGGGGCGCGACATAGGCATCAAACACAAGGGTTTCCTGCGCGTTCCTATGGTGTAGCGGTGTAGTGGCCTCGTAGAGACCAGCACGATTCCCAGCGTTGCCCACCTGATGATCCTCTGGCGCCGCCGGTCCATCCAAGGTGCTCCCCACCAGGGGGCAGGAGACCTCTTGACACTGACGTGACCGGTCTGCATCATCTAGCCCCACCGCCAGCGATAGAACTGACAAAAGAGCTTCTGTCAGTTTTGGACGTTCCCGGCCACGCGCGATCCATCGGTTAACCGTCCCTCGCCCAATATTGCCAGCATGCCCAAATGGTCTGAAAAATAGGTGAAAACCAAAAATCGCTACGAGGTCAATTCTGGGAAAACGATGTCGAGGAAAGTGGCAATGGTCCCAGTGTCACTTCGATCTCGTTCATCTGAGGGTGGTTCACGCCGAGTCTGCGAAGGGTGTGAAAACTCGTTGCGACTCTTATCAGCCAATCCGGGCCGTCTTCAACACTTTGCATTAACGTGCGATGGATATTTACGGCCTTCGCTTTCTCCCCGAGAAACATCATAGCCAAAACCAGATTCTTGTAGAGTATCACATCATCAGGCGCAATCGTCAAACCAGCCAAAGCTGCAGCCTTGGCTTTTGGATACTTTCCCAGTTGGAGACAATACCAGGATACGCTACTCCAAATGTCAGCTGTTGGCGAAACGCTTGCTAAGTTCTGAGCAATACCCAGTGCCTCACGCAACAACGTCTTGGCGTTGGTCGGATCACCAAGTGAGAGCAGAATTGCAACGCAATTATGCAACTCAACCTCCAAATCCGCCTGCCAGCGTGCGTTGCTCGCGTTGTGCGCCACCAATCGGCGCTTGATTTCGAGGCTCTGCCTGCAATTGTCCAGTGCGCCGGGCAAGTCCCCGTGGGTCTTGTGTGCCCGGCCAATGATATCCAAGCTGTGCGCCAATTCTCTCTGCCAAACTTTGTTGCTCGCGTCGTGCGTCGCCAATCGACGCCTGATTTCAAGATTCTGCTTGTAATTGTCCAGTGCGCCGGGCAAGTCCCCTTGGACAAGTAGCACACTGCCAACAATGGCAAAGCTGAGCGCCAAATTCCTCTGCCAAACTGCGTTGCTCGCGTCGTGCGCCGCCAGTCGACGCCTGATTTCAAGACTCTGCCTGTAATTGTTCAGTGCGCCGGGCAAGTCCCCTTGGACAAGTAGCACGCCGCCAATGTTATCCAGGCTGATCCCCAAACCCACCTGCCAGTCTGCGTTGCTCTCGTCTTGCGCCACCAGTCGGCGCTTGATTTCGAGACTCTGCCTAAAAATGTCCACCGCGCCGGGCAAGTCCTTGCGACTCTGTTGTACCCGACCAATATTATCCAAGCTGATCGCCAAACCCAACTGCCAGTCTGTCTCGCTCTCATCTTGCGCCACCAGTCGGCGCATGATTTCGAGACCCTGCCTAAAAGTGTCCACCGCGCCGGGCAAGTCCCCTTGGGCCTCTTGCACGCGACCAACATCGGCCAAGTTGCGCGCCAAATTCCGTTGCCAGACTGCGTTGTTCTCGTCTTGCGCCACCAGGCGGCTCATGATTTCAAGACTCTGCCTGTAATGGTTCAGTGCGCCGGGCCAGTCCTCTTGGACCTCTTGTACCCGGCCAAAGCAATTCAAGCTGATCGCCAAACCCGCCTGCCAGTCTGTCTTGCTCTCATCTTGCACCGCCAGTCGGCGCATGATTTCAAGACTCTGCCTGCAATTGTCCTTCGCGCCGGGCAAGTCCCCTTGGGCCTGTTGCACGCGGCCAACATCGGCCAAGTTGCGCGCCAAATCCCCCTGCCAGACTGCGTTGTTCTCGTCTTGCGCCGCCAGGTGGCGCATGATTTCAAGACTCTGCCTGTAATGGTTCAGTGCGCCGGGCAAGTTCCCTTGGGCCTCTTGTGCTGTGCCAACTTCATTCAACTTGGTCGCCAACTCCAACTGATCGTCGTAAGGTTTTGATGAATCCGTGCCCATGGTCGTAAATATACGTTATTGGTTATTGTTTCTCTATGCTCTATGTCGAAATTGCAGAATCTTTGGTACGCGCCCCCCGTCGCCTAATCGATGCCTCGGGCTTTCGACCAAACCGCCGACAGACAGTAGTCCCAAGCACCTCGCTTCGAAGAGCCGAACCATTGCGCAACCGGGTCCGCTCTTTTGACACGTAATAACTACGGCTAAATCCGATTATTCTTTAGCTCGAAATCGCAAAACCTGTTTAGAGCCTGTTCGATTCCGGGAGGGGCACTGAGGTTGTGCCCGTTATGGCCAAGACTACGGAGGGCAAGCCCGTGATCCCATCGCAACCCGTCGAGCACGACGAAAACTTGCCAGAACCCTGACGACGGTAATCAGTGTGGCAACGACGCAGTAACGGGCTCAACACATTTCCGGAAGATAATGCTAAAGATCCTGACAAAACTGGCGATAACCTTTCAAAAAGTGTGCCGACGTTTTTCTCAGAAGAGAACCGGAGTCTATCGCGTTGGAGAAACTCGCCCAAACAATTATGAGCAAACCATTGAAGGAAACAACCCTGGCCGACGCCCTGATTTTCAAGCGGATCACAGACGTGGGTGATTACGGTCTGGAAGCAACCAAAATTGTTTTGGACGCAATCCAAGATCTCAAACTGACCGGAAGGGTTGAGATTTTGTCGGGAGATGTATTGATTGACCGTCGATATGCCTTATGTGTCGGTTTTTTGAACCGGCGAAAGATTTCCCAATGGAATTCGATGAGTTTTGGGAACCGTTGCGCACTGCGGTTGTACAGCATTGCAAGCCAAATGGGAACCTCGAGCTTGTGTTGTCCATCTGCGAATCGAATGAATTGAGCGTATTCCGCAAGCAGTTTCCAAGCCAGGGAACATTCACTTTCGAGAAAGGCATCCCTGTGTCGATCCCAAATGAGGACGAAGGACATAGCAAGTGGATGATCTGGGCGATTAGATCCCGTTTTGGAAAGTGAATCCGGTGGCCGAGTGCCTTGGCGCAGTCGGTACAGGCGGAGTGCCGATGGCCTCGACTGTTGCCCCCGTTCCCCCCACGCCAGCGGCGCAACACCGGCTCCGCCGGCCTATCGCTTGCGATAGGGGTTAAGCGTTCTCCATTTTTTCTGTTTTTGGGGCGTGGGTGACTTTCTGACGTTGATTTGACGTTGAACTGATTGTTGAACTGATGCTGACTTGACCGATGACTTGCAGTTGACCTGATTGTTGGTAGGACGCATTGCTGACATGGAAGCTGACTTGTTTATGATGCAGAATCTGGCGTTCTGTTGATTCATCGAATGACGGTTTCGTGATTCCAGGGAAACTCATTGGTGACGGTGAATCTGACTCATCTGTGACGTATGGCTGACTGGGAGTTGACGGTTTGTCTGGCGTTTTCATGATGCGGGATTTGATGGCGCGTTGGCTTGTGGTTGATTTAGGAGATGACCGTTTCGTGATTTTTGCACTGACGCCTTGGTGACGTTGGAGAAGACTTGCCCGTGACGCAGGGGGGATGGCGATGTCGTGGTTTGGGTGCCCCCTTTCATGGCGCAGGAGTTGACGGTGTTTTGGTTTATAGTTGATTTGCGAGATGACCGTTTCCTGATTCTTGCGCTAATGCCTTGG
>CAIUEN010000199.1 GCA_903898185.1 uncultured Verrucomicrobiales bacterium | reverse complement strand
TTAAAAGACCGATCACCAAGCTCCTGTTTTCGGGCTCTGCCAGTATTCGTTTGATGGACGATGTTGATTGCATCGCCCAAGGAATACAGAATCGCGAGGCTTTTGTCCCGCTTTTTCATATGGGGCAAGCGCAGGGCTAGCATCCAGTTCCAGTACCGGGCGTCAACGTCCATTGCCAGAACGGCTAGAATCTCGCCGTCGCCTTTATAGGCTCCAGAACAGATAATCAGATCGTCCACACCTTTAACGTAGGTGGTCTTATGATCATGTTGTTTGTTGATGGGGTTCTCATATTCGAATTCCACCCATCCGTGGCCTGGTGATCGGGCGACTTTCTGGATCTCTCTGCGGAAATACTTGCCGCCGGACCAATCTTTCTTGTCGATCTGATTCTGGCCGACCAGCTCTGGTTTTACAGGATGGGCCAGCCAAGTCATGTTGCGATCATAGACAAAGGCATAGAGGTCGCCCTTGCGAAATTCACCCTGTGGATTGTTGACTTCCTTCAGAAGACGTTCCCGTCCATTTTTCCGGTAGAAGTTCAAAGCCTTTTCCACCATCGCATGGGCGTCTTCCGGGGTGGCCAAGCCATACATGACTGTCTGAGGGTCCAAGATTGGGACCAGCACCGAAACCCAAGTGCCCCAACGATCGGTGTAAGGTCCTGTGGCGTCGGCATTACGAGCTGCAAAAACGCGGCGACAACCGTCTGGCACCTCGTCATAAACCTGACCGGGCGGAGAGTAGTCTTTCGAATTGGTCGGTTCGCTGTCCATGAAGAAGAACACCGTGCCGTCAGGCTTGCGACCCAAGAGATAGACAAATCGGCACAGCGGGCTGCCCGAACGCACAGCGGCAAGCTGTTCTTTGAGCCGCTGATAAGACGGTGAGATAATATCCGCTTCTGTGCCCGAAAGAGTCTGAAGCTGCTCCACATTCATCGCCTGCGCCACCAGTCGAGCCTGTTGAAGCAGGTCAGCGCGCATCTCGATATCGGCCCTTGCTATCACCCACCAAGTAAGCGCTGCTCCAACAGCAAAGATCGCCATTAGCAGCCTTGCTGGCGCGGCTTTAAGCCCGGTTAGAAAAGCGCCAATTCTAAGTTTCATGTTCAGTTTGCTGACACTGCAAAATAATGCCCGTTTCGGTAAATTGGACTTGGCTTAGCTTAGCCGACCTAGAAAACCAGTCAAACGATGATTTCTGCCTGTTTCTGATTTGACTTCTCGATGGGTTGAGGTCTCAATGCGCTCATGAATCAAGCTTGCCCAGTGACCAGCGCCGGCGGACGTCCGGCACGCTATCTTTTCACCCCAGGAACCTGTCATGTTTGAAAGCATTGAATTAGGCCACAAGCTCGCGAAAAATAAATTCAAGGAGTTGCTCCCCAAGCTTCGAGCTGAACTGCTCCAGGCGCATCTACAGCTTCAGGGGCGCAACTTTCCAGTCATCGTCATTATCGCTGGCGAAGACGCGGCGGGAAAGGGAGAGACGGCGCAACGCCTCAACGAATGGCTCGATCCTCACGGAGTGGAAACTCATGCGTTCTGGGAGTCGAGCAAGGAAAAAAGACAGCGTCCAGAGTATTGGCGGTTCTGGCAAGCGATGCCCGGACGAGGACGGATCGGGATCTTTTTTGGCTCATGGTACGCGGAACCGATGCTCAGGCGAATCTCAGGCAAGATCAAATCAGACGCGTTCGACCATGCGCTCGACCGAATTGCCGCATTCGAGAAGATGCTAACAGACGACGGGGCGCTGGTGTTGAAGTTTTGGCTGCATCTTTCTCGCAAGGACCAGAAAAACAGCTTGAAAGCGCTTGATAAGAAAGGCCTTGCCACCCAGACGGACTGGAACCATCACAAGCTTTACGATTCATTCATCAAAATCGCCGAACGCGCAATCTCAAGAACGCACGACAGTGCCGCCCCTTGGCATTTGGTCGAGGCTGCTGACGAGCGCTACCGGGTTTATACCGTAGCCAAGATACTCCAGGAATCGCTTCAGCAAAAGCTGGACACTACATCCACCTCCGATTCGACGCCCAAGAGCGTTTATGTCAAAGCGCGGGAGACTGGCGAACCAGGGCTGACCTCCGGAACCGATTCCATCCTCGACAAGATCGACTTGACTCAAGAACTGAGCGATTCCGATTACCGAAAGCAGATTGCTGAGCTTCAGACCCGCCTTGGAAAACTCGCCTGGAAAGCGCACTCCGAAAGACGATCCATGGTGCTGGTCTTCGAGGGGTGGGACGCCGCTGGCAAGGGGGGTGCCATTTGCCGGGTTGTTCAGTCAATGGACCCTCGGCTTTACAAGGTTGTGGGCGTTGCCGCGCCAACCGACGAGGAAAGGGCGCAGCACTATCTCTGGCGTTTCTGGAGGAACATTCCTCGCGCCGGTTCCGCCACCATCTTCGATCGTTCGTGGTATGGTCGCATCTTGGTTGAGCGTGTGGAGGGCTTTGCTCCGCTGGCTGATTGGAGCCGGGCCTACACAGAAATCAACGCCTTCGAGGAGCAACTCGTAGAGCACGGCATTATCCTGTGCAAGTTCTGGCTGCACATCAGCCCGGAAGAACAATTGCGACGTTTCAAAGAGCGCGAAAAGATCGCCTATAAACAATACAAGATTACAGAGGAAGACTGGCGTAACCGCAAAAAATGGGATGAGTATAAACTGGCGGTTAACGAAATGGTGGCGCGTTGTTCCACCGATTATGCCCCTTGGACATTGGTCGCTGCCAATGACAAACGGATCGCGCGCGCACAGGTGCTAAAGACCGTTGTAAATGCCCTTGAGAGGTAACCTGGTACCGTAATTCGTAAGTTCGTGAATCGGATTGACGCTCATTTTATAATGAGAATTGCTGCAACTTCCTAAACAGGCACAAATTCAATTCGATGATTTGCGGACGGGTTCCGGTCGGACGGGCCAGCGACTAGAATGGCGATCTGCCCATCGACTTCATTGTTCCGGAGCCAGTCGGGACAAAACCGGTTCCAGTCTGCCGGGTAATCGGAAATCTCAATTGGTTGAACGCCATACGAAAACGTCAGTCCCCGGCACACTGCGGGGTCGCGGCTGATTGCGACGATCCAGACTCCTGGCTTGAAGCGTGAGATCATGCGGGCGGTGGTGCCACTGCGCGTGGGCACGAAAACTGCCGCGCACGGCACAGTTTCCAGCGCGTGCTCGACCACCGACGCAATGGCTTCCGCCAAGTTCGATGTCGGAGCATGTGAGCATTGATCGAGCAAGTCGCTTAACGAAGAAAGAGGACGCCGAGCTTCGGTGACTGCGGCGATTTTTGCCAGCATTGCCACAGATTCTTCCGGGTATTGCCCCACGGCTGACTCGGACGAGAGCATCAAGCAATCGGTGCCGTCAAGAATGGCGTTGGCCACATCGGTCGCCTCGGCGCGGGTTGGCAGGCGACTTGACACCATTGATTCCAACATCTGCGTTGCGGTAATGACCGGCTTTCCGGAGAGGTTCGCGCGCGCGATCAGTTTCTTCTGAGTCAGCGCTATTTCTTCGATGGGCACTTCAACGCCGAGGTCGCCCCGGGCCACCATGATGCCGTCGGCAGCCTGAAGAATTTTGTCGAAATGGTCGAGCGCTCCGGAGCGTTCGATTTTGGCAATGATAAAGGGATGATGGCCAAATTGGCGCGCAGCCGAACGAACCGAGTCGATATCGGCAGCGGTTTCCACAAATGATTGACTGACGGCGTCCACGCCGTGTTCCAACGCAAACTTCAGGCAGGCCCGGTCGTGGTCTGTAAAGGCGCTGATGCCTAGGTCGATCCCGGGCAGATTCAAGCCTTTGCGCGACCTGAGTTCGCCGCCGACGGACACCACGCAAAGGACATCTTCGCCCGACACCCGTTCCACGATCAACTGAATGAGTCCGTCATTGAGAAACAGACGGTCGCCTGGCTTGACCACATGGGGCAGCGGAGCGAAGCTCATCGAAACCCGCTCTTTGGTTCCAACGATGTCCTCGGTGGTTAGCGTAAACCTAGCCCGTAGAAAACCGGCCCGTTTCCAGCCTCAGAAGATTCCCACTTTTTGGAACCAAAGTTGAACATTTCTTGAACTATTGTTAGGGAAAGCATTTCCGCGTGGGAACGCCGGTCTGTGCATCGTAATTACCCCTC
>CAIUEN010000198.1 GCA_903898185.1 uncultured Verrucomicrobiales bacterium | reverse complement strand
TTATTGAAAAAGACAATTATCAGCATGAACTATTTTTCATCAATTCAACACTTGCCCTCGCGCATGGTCCGCACTACCCGAACCAGCAGATGAAAGATGGGGTCCGGCAGTTCCAAACGCACACCTTCCCGCCCAACCAACGCGGGCCGTTCATCCGCAAGCATTGCATTTGCCATGTGCAATTTCATCGGACACATGCGGTTTGATAACTCGGTACGCGCGAAGGCACAGATTGTCCTCGGTGGCTTCGAGCAGTTGTTCGTAGCTCGCCAAATCCAGCACTGCGCCAACGCGTTGACCGGAAGCATCAACGATGGTAACCATTCAGGTAGCATAGGCATCCTTGCCTGTGCCCCTCTTTCCGGCGAGCGTCGCTCCTGGTAAAAATCCCACCCCCGCCTTGCTGGAATGCTCGTCCAATCGAACGCTCAAGTGATATTTGTCAATGCTGCACTCCGATCCAACTTCAATGAAGATAAACTGGATTTTGCCCGTTCAAATCCCATGGACACGTTGCTGACAATCGCTTCCAGCCACATCTCTTCCCGCATGGCATAGGACTGAATCTTTTCCCTCCCCAGGATAAATATGCCCACCGGGTTATCCACGGCCACGATGGGAATCAAACGGATGCTTTTAAGCTTGAGAGCTTGCAGGAATGGCAGCGGCAATTCGGGCTCAACCATTACGGTGAGAGGCTTCCTGGTCAGCATGCAACGGTTGACAGGCGATTTCCGATCGGCGACGGTTACTCGGAAGTCTGTCGGCCGCGCTGTAGTGGAAGAGCCGAGCAGAAACCGGCCCTCCACAAGCTGGCTCTGTTTGTTGATGAAGCCAACCAACACAAAATCCGGTCGGACGCATCGGTAAATGGCCTCCATTGCGGTCATTAACATGCGATTAATGTCCGGAGACTTGCGCATACACAGCGCGAGGTCTGACAAATATTGCCCGACGATCAGAGCCGGATCCTGCTCGCGCTCCCGCATCTTCTGCGTTGCCTCGCCATAGGGCAGCGTCCCCGCCACCTGCGAGGAATCCACTTTACCCCATCCGACACTCTTGACCATCCTATCAACGTCTTTGGCGTTGATCTTGAAAAATTGTTTGACGTTCGAATCCTCCTCGCATGTCTCGGTAACAAAGTCATCTAATTCGAAATCCTTGATGCCTAGAACGGTTCGGAGATTGGACTCAGCAGCGGACAATGCGGAGGGGCCTCCAGGGATGTTGCCGAACATCATGTCGGCGATCTGTGTGCCACCCGCGACGATGTTGGAATAGAGGGTGCGGCTGTCTCCGTTGTCCATGACGTTTGATACGTTTTCGGGCATGTTCCAATACCGGGCCACCTCCGTTGTAAATGAATCGTAAGTGATTCCAAACTCCTCCATGCATGCCTGATTGGTGGAGACTTTTTCGGAAACGATTCGCTTTTCCACTGCCGCGTAGCGCTCGGGAAACCCGTTGGCCAGAAGCAGGCGCGGAAAGGCGCCCAAAACGCCGCTCACGAACAACTCCTCGGGGCTTTTGAAATCGGCTTTGCGTCCAAGCGACATGGAGAAAAGCCCCGCGAAATAGGAGCAGGTAAAGAGCCGGTAGAGGTTGCGGCCTTGCGCGCTTTGGCTCATTTGCTTGATCAGCACGAAACCCAGGGCGAGCATTCTCACTTTATCAAAGCCCAGCATGGTGATTGCGCCGGAAACGGTCTTGATCGGGTTTGCCGGGGCGTACATGGCCGAGTTGGAGGTCGAGATCACTGCCGTGGTTAGAGCGCAGTCTCTCAGGATGACTGCGGTAAGATCGGCAATGCAGGTGGTGTGATCGGCGGTCAAACTACAGATATTCCCAACATTGCCATCCAACGCGGGCAGTTTTCCTCGCTCTTTCAGATCGCCAACCAAGGCCATCGCCTTGCTATTATCGGGCAGTTGTGTTTTCGACTCTGCCTCAGTCGTTGGGGATTGGTTTTCATCTGGAGACATGGACGAAGGCATAATTGCCGCTGCGTCCTTGAGTTCAGCTCCGTTGGCGGGCGCTTCAAGGGGATGAATCCCTTCGGATGTGGCTTGGGCACCGGCGAAAACCACCCCCGGCCATTTCTTCCTGGCCTCGCCTTTGACCTGCAAAAATTCACCGTAGAGCGGGTGCCCCTCCGAAGGAAAAGCGGCCCGATTCTGGTGTTTTTTTGACTCCCACTCGAAGGATTCCTGGTTGTCGTCCTGAATGTGCTGGCGCAGCCTGTCAAATGCGTTCAGATGCGACGCCATCTGAGACGCCTCCTCGATTTCGACGCATTCGCGTTCGCCTTTGCGTTTGAGCGCGGGATTAGTGACAGTCCCGAGCGTTTTTTGTTTGGCTTCCAGCAATCCTTTGAGAGCGGATTCCCACTCCGCTTTGCTGGACTGCTCGCCCAAGCCAACGCTCAGGTAATACTTGCCAATGACTTCCTGGAATGTTCTAAACATTTCTTGTTTCCTAATTGTCATTTACGGCATCCACGATTTCTCAACAAATGTTATAGTGCAATCGAAGATGGAGTTTGTAAATCCTCTTGTTTCACGCTGGTCTTATTGTAACTGCCTCTGGTAATCGCGGTATGGGGTAAACACCCCATAGCATTTGTTCGGTCTCTCATCTACTGTGGTAGCAGTGATAGTTTAAAATAGAACAGTTATGGAGCAAAAAATCATTCCGGCCAGTGGCCCTGTTACGGTGGAGATCATCCCCGAGGAACGGTGTGAAGATGTTTTGCTCTGGGGCATTTTCATCCTAATCAGCAATTCTCATTATGACATGCTCATCAAACACCATGAATAAGTTATGTTTCCAATGATAAACAAAGCAAAAGCCATGTTTTTGGATGTCCTTAACTCGCGTTTAGCGGCTGGGTTGTTGCTGGTCATTCTCACTGCTGGAGCGCTGCTGATTTGGCAAATGGTCGGGAGCGCCAGACGCGAGCTGTGCGTCGGCCAGCTTCAACAGGCGCGATTTGTGGCAAAGGGGATGAATATCGACCACATCAAAGCCCTGACAGGCACGGAGGCGGACACCAACTCCCCCGTGTATCTCAGGCTCAAGGAACAGCTTGCCGCCGTGCGTTTGGCCACTCCTCAATGCAGGTTTGTTTATCTCTTGGGGAAAAAGGACGACGGCACACTGTTCATTTTTGAGGACAGCGAACCGTCCGACTCTAAAGACTGCTCTCCTCCAGGGCAAGTGTATGCCGAGGCCCCGGAAGGTTTTCGCCGCGTCTTTGACACCCGCAATGCCGCCACCGAAGATTTCTACATCGACCGCTGGGGTAAATGGATCTCGGCGTTGGTTCCCATCATTGATCCGCAGACAATCACGGAAGGCATGACCCGCCCGAAGGACGCCAAGGCAAATTGGGTTAACGGCAACGATGGCGATGGCAAAGTGCTGGCTGTGGTAAAGATAGACGTTGATGCCGCCGCTTGGAACTGGAAGCTTGCGCAGGCCGCGCTGCCGCCAGCGATGTTGACGCTGGCATTAGCGGCGATTGCGCTGCTTGGCTCGACGCTGCTGGCCCGACGCTCCCGAATCCCGGCCACGCCATCGTGGTGGCAACGACATCTTGAATCGGCACTGGCGGCTGCAACCGGAGTGGCCTTGAGCTTGTTTGCTGGCTGGCTGTTTCACCAACGCGACATCCATGACCGCAACGCGATGTTTACGCAACTGGCGACAATCCAGTCCGATGATGTTGCCGAAACGCTGCGCAACATTCGCAGTACCGCCGTGGAAAGTTTGGCGCACTTCTATGAGCATAGCGCTACTGTGACCGTGAAGGAATTCGAACTGTTCACTGCCTATCTCACGAACAATCCGACCGTCCAGGCATGGGAATGGATTCCAGTCGTGCTGGCGGCGGACAAACCCAGATTTGAAGCAGCCGCCCGCGCCGACGGTTTGAAGGGCTTTGAGATCTGGCAAAAGGATGTGCTTGGAAAACGGATTCCAGCTACGGAACGTGCGATGTATTATCCCGTGTTTCGTCTAACTCCGTTGGCCGGCAACGAACGGTCTCTTGGCTACGATCTCGGTTCGGAACCCCTGCGTCGGATGGCGTTGGAAACGGCAATGCGTACAGGTCTGCCTACCGCCACCGATCCCATCACGTTGGTGCAAGAGAGGGGAAGCCAGAAGGGGATGATGGTTTTCCAGCCTGTCTTCGACCGCGATGACGCTAAGCGGCTTCGGGGATTTGCCGTGATCGTGCTGCGGATGGGAAGCGTGTTGCGGAGCGCGGTGTCAGACAATTCAGTGCTTATTGAATTGGTGCTGCAGCGCAAGGATGGAACGTCCGAATCACTGGCCAATTCCTGGCAGGCTGACAGCCCCCCGCTCACAGGTATTTCGCTGACGCGTCCTCTTTTGGCCTTCGGCAAGGTCTTTTCTGTGACAGCCCATGCAGGACCGGAGTTTATGCGCTTGAATACGTTGCGGGCTGGCTGGATGGCTACCCTGACGGGTTTGGCGCTCACCGCCGCGCTTTCCATGTTGATCAGCTTGAACCTGCGCCGCCGTGAGGAACTGGAGCGGTTGGTTTTAGAGCGAACCCGCGAGTTGCGGGAGAGCAAGGAGTCTTTGCAAGAGAGCGAAGCTCTGCAACGCGCCCTGTTGGACAATCTCCCGTCCGCAGTTGTCGTTGTGAACTTGGAGACACGGGTCATTGAGCGGGTGAATAATCATGTTGCCGCCCTCTTTGGCGGCGCCGTGGATGGCCTGATAGGCCAGCCGTGCCAAACGATCTTCCCAGTCTGTTCCAATTTGGTAAATGGAGTTTGTTTCGGGTGCGATATAGCCAGCTCGGAGAGTGATATGAAGAAGGCCGACGGCGCGCGCCTGACAATTTTGCGAACGGCGACACGCATCCAATGGCACGGCAAAGCAAAAATGCTGCACTGCTTTGTGGATGTATCCGAGCGCAAACGGATGGAGGAATTGCTGCGTCAGACCCATGAACGTCTGTCGCTGGCCACCCGCGCCGGCGGTGTGGGCATCTGGGACTATGACGTAGTCAACAATCGGTTGGTCTGGGACGACCAGATGTTTCGCCACTACGGCATCACTCGAGATCGGTTCGCCAGCAACTACGAGTCTTGGCTTGCGGGTGTTCACCCGAACGACCGTCAATTCGGCCAGGAAGCAATCCAACTGGCGTTGCGGGGGGAAAAGGTTTTTAACGCCGAGTTTCGTGTGCTCTGGCCTGACGGAAGCACCCATTACCTCCGTGCTACTGCCATTGTGGAGCGTGACGCTTGCGGACAAGCTACGCACATGGTCGGCACCAACTGGGATATCACCGCACAGAAGCAGGCAGAGGAATTGCTGCGAGAAAGGGCGGCGTTGCTTGAGGCGCAGACAAACGCCTCTCCCGACGGAGTCTTGGTCGTCGCCCAGAACAACAAACGGGTTCTTATAAACCAACGGGTCATTGAGATGTTCGATGTTCCCGAGCATATTCTCGATGATGACGATCAAACCCCATTGCTTAACCATATTGCAAACTTAGCCAAGTACCCCGAGCTATTTCTTGAGAAAGTTCACCATCTCTATAAGAACGGCAATGAGATCAGCCGGGATGAGATCGAATTCAAGAGCGGAATGGTTGTGGATCGGTATTCATCGCCTGTTTTGGGCGAGTATGGAAAGAATTATGGAAGAATCTGGAGATTTCACGACATCACCGAACGCAAGCGGGCGGATAAGGAGTTGCGCGAAAGTGAAGTCCGGCTGCGCGCCATCACCGATTCAGCATACGATGCCATACTGATGATGGACCCGGAAGGACGGGTGTCCTATTGGAATCCGGCTGCCGAGCGCATTTTCGGCTACACGAGAAACGAAGTCATCGGACAGATGATGCATTCGCTTATCGCCCCCTCGCGATATCACGTAGCGCACAACGCCGCCTTCCCTGAGTTTCTACGCACGGGACATGGAGACGCTGTGGGTAAGACGCTTGATTTGGAAGGGCGGCGAAAGGATGGGAAGGAAATCTCGATACAGCTTTCGCTTTCAGCGATTGACATAAAGGGCGCATGGCATGCGGTGGGGGTTATCCGCGACGTCACCGAGCAAAAGCTGGCGGAGAAGGCGTTGCAAAAAGCCAAGGAAACCGCCGAAATCGCCACCCGCGCCAAGAGTGAGTTCCTAGCCAATATGAGCCATGAAGTGCGCACGCCCATGAACGGCGTTCTGGGCATGGTCGGTCTGTTGCTGGATACAAACCTGTCCGAAGACCAGCGCCTTTACGCCAACACCGCCCATGCCAGCGGCAAAGCCCTGTTGGCGCTGCTTAATGACATCTTGGATTTTTCCAAGATGGAGGCTGGAAAACTTGAAATCAAGACCCAGGATTTTAGTTTGCGCACCCTCTTGGATGATTTTATGGGGATGATGGCTCAACAAGCTCGTGAGAAAGGACTGGCGCTGGGATGCGTAGTGGCTCCTGAGGTTTCTGCCGATCTCCAAGGCGATCCGGGACGTTTGCGCCAGGTTCTCATCAACTTGACCACCAACGCCATCAAGTTTACGGCGCAGGGCGAGGTTGCTATCCGTGTGAGTGTGGTCTCGGAAACACCGGGTGAAGTCCGGCTGCGGTTTGCTGTGCGCGACACTGGTATTGGCATTCCATCGGACAAGCTCGGACGGCTGTTTGAGAGATTCTCGCAAGTCGATGGCTCAAGCACGCGCAACTACGGAGGCACGGGTTTGGGTTTGGCGATTTCCAAGCAACTGACGGAGTTGATGGGCGGTGAGATCGGAGTTGATAGCCAAGAAGGCAAGGGTTCGGAATTCTGGTTTACAGTACTCCTGGCCAAACGTAGCATAGGCATCCTTGCCTGTGCCCCCCTTTCCGGCGAGCGTCAGCGAGACGCTAATTTTTCCTCTGACCTAGACAGTTACGGCAAACCTAACTATTCAGGTAGCATAGGCATCCTTGCCTGTGCCCCCCTTTCCGGCGAGCGTCAGCGAGACGCTAATTTCTCCTCCGACCTTCCCATAGTCGCAAGTGAGAGAGAGCTTGCCACACCTAAGCCGGTCTTGCCGTTTGGAACAGTATGAACCAGCCTGAAGACAAAATAATAAAATCGTCCACTGTTGCGGTTGCAGTTCCACACCGCAGTATTTGGTTGACTTTGGCAGTCTTGGTGGCGGGGTTAATCGTCACCGCCTTGGCTGCGCATTACACGAAATCCGTAGTCGATGTTGCGGCACAACGGGAGTTCGATTTCGGCTGCACTGAAATCCAGATTAGGATTGAGGAACGTCTCAAGGATCACGAACTGATTCTGCGGAGTGGATCGGCATTTTTCGAGTGCTCAGGGGGTGGTGTCAGCCGTGAGGAATGGCGCCGCTTTGTCGAGCGGCAGAACGTTGACCATGAGCTTCCCGGCATTCAGGGCATTGGATTCGCGCTGCTCATTCCCCGGCAGAACTTGGAGCAACATGTTCAGGAGATTCGCGCTCAAGGCTTTCCGCAATACCAAGTGCGCCCCGAGGGCGAACGGGAGATCTACACATCCATCATTTACCTTGAACCTTTTACAAACCGGAATCTTCGCGCCTTTGGCTACGATATGTTCAGCGAAGTGACACGCCGGGCAGCGATGGAGCGGGCGCGCGACCAGGATTGCGCCGCCCTTTCGGGAAAGGTTATTCTGGTGCAGGAAACCGACAAAGCGGTGCAAGCAGGCACCCTGATGTATGTGCCGGTGTATCGGGTGGGAAAGCCCCATGAAACCATTGCTCAGCGACGCGACGCTCTCGTGGGGTGGGTTTATAGCCCCTATCGGATGAACGACCTGATGCAAGGCGTCCTGGGGAGCTGGGATCTCGCCGGCGAGAAAAACAAACCCGTTCATTTGGAAGTTTTCGATGGCGAGTCAATATCCTCCGATTCCCTTCTTTACGACAGTCAGCCCGGTTACGTTGACATGATGCATGTATCGCGAACGCTCTTCCAGAGAAGGCTCGTTCCATCCAGCCGCCTCTGGACCTTGCGTTTTACGCAGACAAGCAGCCTGTCATCCTCGACCGATTACGGCAAGGTTTGGCTTGTGTTGTTTGGAGGGATCAGCAGCAGTCTATTGTTTTCCGGGGTGATTTTTTCCCTGGTCAACACCCGGTTCAAGGCAATACAGATGGCCGCAAAGTTGGCCAAGGAGATGGCGCGGAGCGAGCAATCCTACCGCAATCACTTCACCAGCAATTCAGAGGTGATGCTGCTGATTGATCCCACTGACGGAGCAATCATTGACGCCAATGCCGCCGCTGTCAGTTTCTACGGTTATCCCCGCGAGAAACTGCTGGCCATGCGGATGACCGACATCAACCTCATGTCTCTCGCCGATGTGCTGCAAACATCGAGAGACCTGCGGTCGGAACAGGGGGATCGGTTCCTATTCCAAAACCGCCTGGCCAACGGTGAGTTGCGGAAGGTGGAAGTGTCAATGAGCTCCATTGAGTTCCGTGGGCGCAAAGTTCTTCATTCAATTGTCTTTGATGTCACCGAGCGCGAGCGCACCAAGGAATCATTGCTCCAAAGCACCGAGAACCTGAAACTGGCCATGCAGGCGGGCGGGGTGGGACTCTGGAACTACGACGTAGCCAGCAACCGACTGGTATGGGACGACCAGATGTTTTGCATCTACGGCATCACGCGGGATCAGTTTGGCAGTGCCTACGAGGCTTGGCTGGCGGGTGTCCATCCGGATGACCGACCGCGCTGTCACCAAGAAATTCAACTCGCGTTGCGGGGCGAAAAGGATTTCGACACCGAGTTCCGCGTGATCTGGCCGGATGGAAGCACTCATTACGTCCGCGCTATGGCGATTGCGCAGGGTGACGCTTCCGGTCAAGCCACGCAGATGCTCGGCACCAACTGGGATATCACCGCGCAGAAGCAGTCAGAGCAAGAGAAGAAAAAGCTTGAGGCACAAAACTGGCAACTACAGAAGTCCGAAAGCTTGGGCCGAATGGCCGCTGCCATCGCCCACCACTTTAACAACCAACTTCAAGCGGTGATGATGAACTTGCGGTTGGCCATTGACGATCTGTCCCCACATTTGGGATCAGTCGAAAACCTGACCGAAGCCATGCAGTCGGTTCGTAATGCGGCGGAAGTCAGCACGCTGATGCTGACCTACCTTGGGCAAACTGTTGCCAAGCGTGAACTATTGGACCTTTCTGAAATCTGCCAAAGCTATCTGCCCGCGCTCTGCGCCGTCATGCCACCAAGAGTTGTTCTTGAACCCAATCTGCCATCTTCAAGCCGGATTATTAAGGCCAACGCAAACCAGATCCAACAGATTCTGACCAACCTGATCACCAATGCTTCGGAGGCTATGGGTGAGAGGCAAGGCATCATTTGCCTGACCGTCAAGACCGTTCGCGCAGCCGATATCCCTCGTGTCCACCGTTTCCCAATTGACTGCCAGACGCAACGCACTGACTATGTCTGTCTGGAAGTAGCTGATGCGGGCTGCGGGATTGCAGACAAGGACATTGAAAAAGTTTTTGATCCTTTTTTCTCCAGCAAGTTCACAGGCCGGGGCATGGGGCTGGCTGTGGTTTTGGGGATTGTGCGGGCGCACGACGGAATCGTCACGGTGCAAAGTCAAGCAGGCAACGGATGTGTTTTTCGGATCTTTTTTCCTGTTTCGGCGGAAGCGCTCCCCAAGAAACCTATCCATGTTGTCCAAGCTCCGCGAATGGCCGAGGGTGGCACGGTTCTGGTGGTCGATGACACTCTGATCTTGCGCAAGGCGGTTACGCTTGCGCTCAAGCGATTTGGTTTTGCGGTGTATGAAGCGAAGGATGGAGTTGAAGCTGTGGAAGTATTTCAGCAGCATCGGGACGAAATTGGTTGCGTGCTGTGTGATCTATCGATGCCTCGCATGAATGGTTGGGAGACATTGTCGGCCTTGCGCAAACTTGCGCCCGGACTTCCGGTGATCCTGTGCAGCGGCTACACCGAGGCTCAAGTGATGGCAGGCGACCATTCCGAACAGCCCCAAGCATTCTTGAGCAAACCTTTTGAATCGGAGGCTCTCAAGGATACAATTGTCCGCTTTATAAACCAGACCGGACACTAAAAAAGACCTGAACTATTACAGTATACTTTGAACGAGTAAGAATATAACTTTTTGCGCCAGATCTTCGGACGTAGCGCAGACATTCTTGTCTGCCGTTGCGCAGGTTTTCCAACCTGCGGGGCGCGTCGGTAATTCCAGCGGTTGTCTTGCTACCGACGCTTTGCCGACTGGAAAGTCGGCGGAACGGCAGACAAGAATGTCCAATGCCACTAACTTTTCAATGATTTATTCGATCTGGTTTCGCGGTTTTCGCAGTGTTGCTTGATTTGTGTTTTGTGCTATACAAAACACATTTATGTCAGCTCGTAAATCTAATAAGCAAACTAAGCGCAACCGCCGCTCCTCCAAGAAAAAACAAAAG
>CAIUEN010000197.1 GCA_903898185.1 uncultured Verrucomicrobiales bacterium | reverse complement strand
CTTGCGCTCCACCAGATAATTGTCCTGCTTGGTGCTGGCTTCGCTGGGATTGATAAACGGCCAATCCTTGTTTTTCCATTCAGCGGCCAGGACGTTTAGGCTCACGATCAGCATCAACGCCGTCGTGATCAGTTGTTTGAGGGGGGTGGGGTTCATACCGTCACAGGTCTTTCCAAATTGTTTCCAAATCGCCGTCCTCCAAAGCTTTGAGTTTGATTTCGTTGCCACCGAGGTCAATGGCTTGTTGCAACCATCGTCGCGCCTCTTCGTTCCGTTTGAGCTGGCAACAGACACAGGCCAAGTCGTAATGAATGATTTCGTCGGTTGGGAAATTATTAGCGGCCTCAATCAGTGTCTCGTATGCCTCGTCATGTCTGTTCAATTCTACCAAGGTGCTTGCGCGATAAATCCATCCTTCCGGGCAAATGGAAGCGTGTTTGGTTAAGGCATTGGCGATTTCCAAAGCGCCCTCCCATTTCTCCAAGTTCGCGTAAATCTGCCAGCGAATTTCCAGCACTCTTGGGTGAGATCTGGCTTGGTGGGCGATTTTATCCAGTTCCTCGTTGGCTTCCAGGAACGATTTGAGTTCACACCAGCCTATTGCGGCATCCAAATGGTGTTTGTCTTGGAGCGAGAGAGTAATCATTCTTTCATTCTGTTCATTCCGACATTGAACCATGCGCTCATAAGCGTCAATCCGAGCTGGTTCAATATTCGTCCGTCACTGCTATTCCCGGATAGAACAACTCCAACACTCTGGCGATTTAGCCAAAGAGTGAAAGCAAGAAATGTTGGATGGCATGCCTGCCACATCGAAAACCAAAACAACGACTGCGAACTAAGAAACAACCAGCTCATTGAGCTCGTTGACCATATTGCGAAGCTGATCAAGAGCGAGAATCTTGATGAAGCATTGGAGAAACTGGGGCAATTGTGTTCGCTTTTGGATATTCAAGGCTGATGCTTTCAGTCAGCCGAGTCACCTATTGGGTGACAAGGGATGGCAGAGCATCCCCGTTTCAGCCGAGGTTGACGATTCACACCAGCGAATGGCTTTCACAAACCTACGCGAAGCAGTCCAGACTTGCTTCACTCGCTCGCTCCATATATGCAAATCCCATGTCCCTCAGTATTGGGAATAAATCGAAGGCACCCGAGTATTCCGGTTGGACCGTAAAAGAGCTCAACCAGCTTGGCACCATCCCAGACTCGGTCTTTGCTCGTCGCACCGGTCGCACCATCAAGGAAGTGGTGGCGATGCGCGAATTCCGGCGAATTCGCATGCGCACGCCTACAAGGCGCTGGACGGCTCGTGAAATCAAACTTCTTGGCAAATTCACCGACATGGAGTTGAGCCGACGGCTCTCACGAAGTAACGGAGAAGTCAATCGCATGCGAATCGCCCTCAAAATTCCTCCATTCAGGCCACGTCCCAAGTTTGCGAAGTGGACGCGCAGGCAGGAAAAGCTTCTGGGAACCGATACTGACCAGAAAATCGCCAAACGTCTGGGGCGTTCACTTACTTCAGTTCAATCACATCGGAGGCTTCTGAATATCCCAAGACTTACCCTGTTTCACGAAGGTGATCCATTTACACCGGAAGAAGACCAGTTGCTGGGCACCGCGCCTGATCGAGAGATTGCCACGATGCTCAACCGGAATCACTCACCAGTCGCAGAGCGCAGACGAGCGCTCAATATCCCGATGTATGGCGATCAGAGGCATGCTTGGACCATGAAGGATGACGCCGTGTTAGGCACCCTTCCCGACGATGAAATCGCTCTTTTACTCGGGCGCACAGTGAGGTCAGTAATGGGTCGCCGTACCAAACTGGGCATCTCTCTTCGTAACCCGAAGATTCGTCCGTTTACACCCGAAGAAGATGCTCTCTTGGGCACAATGCCCAATAAGGAATTTGCCAGGAAATTCGGTCGTCACCATGCTGTTGTCGCACAACGTCGCCGGCTATTGGGCATTTCAGACGGCCCACGCGTGCGTCAGTGGACTCCGAAGGAAGACGCAATGCTCGGTTCGATGTCAGATATAGACCTGGCGGAAAAACTCGGATGCAAATTCGCAGTTGTATCAAGTCGGCGGAAGAAACTGGGCATCACCGCCTTTAATCCGAAAAGACGGTGGACAGAATCGGAAATCGCGTTATTGGGCAAACTGCCCGATGCCCAAGTGGCAAAGCAGACGGGTCGCACCGTTCTCACTGTTCGGCAGACTCGTCTTGATCGAGGGATTGCTTACGAAAATCCGGCAAGGCGACCTTGGACGGCGCAAGAAGACGCTTGCTTGGGCACAAGTTCTGATCGGGAGATCGCCCAGCGGCTTGGTCGAAGTGCTGGATCCGTGCGTGTTCGCCACATATTGCTTCACATTAGACTTAGAGTCTGAGGCATATCTATTGTCACCGAAGCCCAATCCTGATCCAGTGAAAAAGACCACAACCGAGCGTTGATCGGCTCGAAAACCGGTCGTAAAGCAGAATCCGTTCCATGAATTTGCGGGAATTTCAGACTGGCGGTTTTCATCTGTTTTCACGCCGCCGCTGACAGCCTGACAAAACTGACAAAACGGTGGTTTTGTCAGTTTTGTCAGTTGAATCTGGGGTTCTTCTCGTCAGTTTAGCTTCAATGCCGTTTAGGAATTCACACATGGATTCCTCCAATTGAGTAACTGACAGCATATTTTCTGTAGGTGTTTTTTCGCAGTCTTGGCCAACTGCTCACCGGTTGTCGCAATTTTCTCGGGCAGTACCGCGCTCGACGCTTGGGTGTGGCCATGTCAGCAATTCCTATCAGGCAACGGCGCACTACCAAACACACACATGAGCATTGT
>CAIUEN010000196.1 GCA_903898185.1 uncultured Verrucomicrobiales bacterium | reverse complement strand
GCCGACGGGTGCTGGCGCTGCTGGTGTTGCCGCAAAATCTCCCGCACCAGGGCGGATTTCGGCTGCCGGGCGCGTTTGGCCTCAGTCTCCAGCCAACTCAGCAGACCTTCGGGCAATTTCATTGTCAGCGTTTTCATGTGCGCCGAGGTAACACCGGACTGACAGAATAGCAATTGAGAGCGGTGGTTACTTCCTGGTGATGAACAGCTTCAATTTGCGATTGTCCGCATCGGGTGCCACCTTGATGCCAGTGAAGCATGTTCTTGCGTCCACCGGTGTGCATCAGTCCCGCGCAGATTACTGAGGGGCCTTGCCGGAAATGTCGTTACGATAGGAGAGCTTACGGATCAGAGAACTTGTCGAATGCGCGACGGTCTTTTTTGGTGGGGCGTCCGGTGCCCTTGGGACGCGAAAAGAGAGGCTTGGAATTGGCCTCGCGCCGCTTTTCGTATTCGGCGACCGGAGTGTGGTCTTCGGCGTAATCCTTGACCAGACCCGCGCCAATCCTGCGGTCGAGAAGTTGGAGGACTTTGACGGTGCGGGTGATTTCGGGGGTCCGGGCTTGGATCATCTCACCGATCTTAACGTCGCGCGATGCCTTGACCGGTTGGCCTTCGATGGTTACCTGGCCGTGACGGCAGGCATCAGCCGCTTGGGCGCGAGTTTTGTAGAGCCTCACCGCCCAGAGCCATTTGTCAAATCGGACTGACGGAGTTTCATTCATGACTGTGCTGGTTTACAGAATGGGAGCAATGAGTCGGATGGGAAGAATGGTGAGATGTTCACCAAATCCCCACTGAAAACTGAAAACTAGCACACTTCCTACGGGCTTACGGACAGGCGCTCGCCATTGGGCTGCGGGGTCAGCAGCAGTCCCTGCTCTTTGTAGGGCTTGAGCATGAAGTGGGTGGCTGTCGAAATGACCCCCTGCACGGTGGCCAGTTTTTCGGAAACAAAGGTCGCCACCTCGCGCAGCGTGTGGCCTTCAATAATCACCAGCAAGTCGTAACCGCCAGACATCAGATAGCACGAGCGCACCTCGGGATACTTGGCGATTCGTTCGGCCAGACGATCAAAACCGCCACCCCGTTCGGGCGTGATTTTGACTTCAATGACAGCGCGAACAATATCTTCGCCGAGCTTTTCTTCGTTGAGAATGGTGCGATAGCCGAGGATGACTTGGTCGCCCTCGTAGGCTTTGATTTGAGCAGCCACCTCGGTCTCGGAGAGATTGAGCATCGCGGCGAGCTGCGAGTGCTTCAACGCGGCTCCTTCGTGCAAGAGTTTCAATAACGGATCCATAATGCAAAGATGTATTATCAAAAAACGTTCTCATTTGCCACAGGAAAGGCCAAGTTGTTGTTAATGGTGTCAGTGGCGGCGTGAAATTGGATGAAAAACGCCGGTTTGAAATTCCGGGCGGATTTTTGGTTCTAAAGCAAAGAACCGGCAGCTTTGACTGCCGGTTTGGCGCGATGGTTGATGCTAATGGGTAAGGCGGTTTAGCTTTAAACCTGGTCTTTCATGCGAAAGCTGGTGTCTTCGATGATTACGGTCTCGGCGTGGTGGAGAAGCCGGCCCAGCCCGTCCGAGGTGATCGTGCTGTCGTTGTTGAAGATGCTTGCCCATTGTTTGAAGGGTTTGTTGGTTGCCCGACGAGGTGTAGGTAACGATCTTCAATCTCTGCATCATAAAGTCCATCAGCGCCTGCCAATTGGGGAAGTCGATGTAGTAAGAATGACGCTTGCAAATTTTTGCCTAGTAAAAAATTCAAAATTGTTGAAATAATATTTTGACAATTTGAGCGCAACGCAATAAAAACTATAAAATTATATGAGGTGCAATGCGGATGCCAAGTGCGTCCGGGCAGAGTAGCTATAATATGAAAACAATGTTTGCTTCAATCGGTCTGGTAGCAGTAGGCGCTTCAAGCCTGCACGCTGAGTATGCCCCCGGCCTCACTGCTGGTGAGCGTACCAAGTTGGTGACCGTTTCTGGTTCCCTGCGCGGTTTCTACGACGACAACTACACCACTCAGAGCAGTGGCACTAATGCGCTGAGCAGTTGGGGCATCGAAGCCAGTCCTTCGATCAGTCTCAATAAGGTCACGTCGATGACCTTATTCAAGGCGAGCGCTGTCTATGATCTTAAGCATTATGTTACGCCCAATATCAATGACCAGACGGTTCAGGTGTCTGGCTTGATTGATCACAAGTTCACCGAATCGCAATCGCTCAAGGTTAAGGACGAATTCGTGGTCGCCCAAGAATCGGCTATTCTTGATCCTGTTGCCCAGAGCACGCCATTGCGAACAAAAGGCAGTAACATCCGCAACTCCGCTTTGGCCGATTATTTGGCTGATTTAAACAAGCTGTTGCAGGTCGAGTTGACCTACAACGCCAACGTCTATCATTACCAGGATAAGGCTTACCAGCCTTTGCTGGATCGCTTGGAGCAGTTGGCTGGAGCGGACCTGCGCTTCAAATTCACACCCACAGTGACCGGGGTGCTGGGGTATCACTATGGAGATAATTCTTATAGTGACAAGTTGATCGGAACGAGCAACGTTGAAGGCTCGATTCGTGATAATCGTTCTCACTTTGGATTGGCCGGCGTTGATGTCAAAGTGTCCAAAGACCTGAGCGCTTCGCTTCGTGTTGGCGCTCAGTTTTTCGACTACTACAACCTGCATAAGACGCAGGTTTCTCCTTATGCGGATGGTTCGTTGACCTACCGGTATGCTGATGCAAGCTACTTTCAAGCTGGCGTGAAACATCTCCACAATGCCACCGACCTTATCGGAAATGTGGCGGATCCAGTTCTGGACGTTGAAGCAACAGTGGTTTACCTCCAACTGACGCAACCGTTGACCTTTATTTCGCCCGACCTCACTGCGGGTGTTTACGGCTCATTCCAACACTCGGTGTTCAATAAAGGAGTGCTTGATGGTCAGTCGGAAGATTTCTACTCAGCCAGTGGCACTTTGGCCTACCGGGTAAACCCGAATTTGTCCATTGAAACCGGCTACAACTACGACGAAGCGTCTTCGTCCGTCCGTCCGTTTACGCGAAATCGAGTTTATCTGGGATTCCGCGCTTCGTACTAAGAAAAAACATATTGACCTTTGGTTCAGGAGGCTAGAACGTATCGCCCGCGTACGATCTAGCTTTCTTTTTTTATACCTATGGACCCAGCAAAAATTAGTGAAAAGCCCGAGGTAAAGCTCCACTTTCTGGACTACTGGCGCGTCATTCAAATGCGCAAGAGTTTGATTCTGACGGTGTTTTTGTTGGTCGTTATCACCACCACAGTGATGACCTTCTGGCTTTTGCCTGAAAAATACGCCAGTTTTGTGCGAATTCAAATTATGAAAGATGCGCCGGAGGTCGGGTTGACCGAGTCGCGCATAGACCGCCAGTATTTCGATCCCTATTTCCTGCAAACTGAGTTCCAGATCATCAAGTCCTCCACGATTCTCAATAGCGTGATCACCAACATGGACTTGTGCAAGAAACTCGCCGCGCAACGCGACGAACCCGTCGAAATGCCGTTGGACGAAGCTTACGAGATTCTATCCAAACGCATTAAAGTCGAACAAACACGCGGCACTACATTGGTGGAAATTTGGGTCTATGATTTTAACAGGGACCAAGCCGCTCAAATTGCCAACAAGATCCAGGAAATCTACACCCAATTCCGCAGAGGCACGTTCACAACCAACCGCCAGGCGGGAATTGAGGCGCTCAAGTTGCAACTCGCTGATAAAATCGCCGAACTTCACCGAAAAGAATCTGCGCTCGATAGCATGGTCAAGGAAAAGAAAATTCCGCTCACCGAAGATGGAATGTTCTACACGACCACCATCTATCCTGAAAGATTGCGCCGCTTGGAAGGGCAGCGGATTGACGCCAAGGAAGCCTACATGCATGACAGCAGTCTCTTGGCGCGTATCGTTCGCCTCACTCTTAATGAGCAGAAAAACGCGCTGCCGACAATTCTGCCTCTCGATAACTCACTGGTGATGCTGACCGAACGATTGGGCGCGGCCGAGGAGAAATTTTTGATCAACAGCAATACGCTGGGAGCCGCCCATCCCGATTTTAAGAATTCAAAGGACGCGCTTGAATTGGTGCAGCGTCAGGTGGACGAAAAAGTGGCGGGTCTTGTCAGGGGACTGCAAGAGCGGGTTGATGCGGAATTTGCGAACGTGCAGAATTTGGAGGAGCAGGTTCGGGCCGCCACGAAAGAAAGCGGCGAGAGCTCGGAAGAGTATCGTCCGTATATCCGCCTGAAGCGAGAGGTGGAGAGCCTTCACCAGATGACGGAGCAAATAGAGAAACGCGTGATTATTGAAGCCGTGGAGGTGGTGCAGC
Source organism: uncultured Verrucomicrobiales bacterium (assembly GCA_903898185.1). Taxonomy (GTDB): domain Bacteria; phylum Verrucomicrobiota; class Verrucomicrobiia; order Limisphaerales; family Palsa-1400; genus CAIUEN01. The sequence continues at coordinate 5,436 of CAIUEN010000196.1, read as the reverse complement.
CCAATGACGCCGTCCGCATTATTGATATTGCCAAGCCGGGTATCTACCCGGTGAGTCCGAACAAACCTCTCAATCTTGCCTTGGGCATCATCGTCGGTTTGATCGTGGGTGTTGGTCTCGCCTTCTTCATCGAGTACCTAGATACGAGCGTCAAGACTATTGATGATGTAGAACGCGCTTTGGGAGCTCCTGTTTTGGCCGTCATCCCGCAACAGATCGGCGAACTGATCGAAGAAGGATTGGACAGCCCGCATGGCGAGGCTTACCGCGTGCTGCGCACCAACCTTCTTTTCGCCCGCAAGGATGAGACTTGGAATACGATTACCGTCCTGAGCAGCGGTGCCGGCGAAGGCAAGTCCACGACACTCTTCAACTTGGCGACGGTTTTCGCGCAAGCCGGAGCTCGTGTGCTGATTGTGGACTCCGACCTCAACCGTCCAAGCATTCACAAAATTCTGCACCTTTCCAACACGATCGGACTGACCGATTATCTCCTAAACAAACACAAACTGGAGGAAATTATTCAGACCACGTCCCAAGCCAATCTGGATTTCATGCCCAGCGGCAGACTGCCTAGGACCGCAATGGGCATCCTGAGCTCCAACGCGATGAAAGAGATGATCAAAGAGGTCAAGAGGCGCTACGATTACGTCTTTTTCGATGCTCCCCCGCTGCTGGGTGTCAGTGACGCATCCGTCTTGGCCAATCTTATGGACATGACTCTTCAGGTCATTCAGTATCGTCGTTATCCTCAACTCATGACCATCCGCGCCAAGCAGATGATCCTGAATGTCGGTGGTCATCTCATGGGGATTGTCCTCAACAACATCAACATGAGCCAAGACGAGAATTACTACTACTACAGCGGTTATTACGAATACAAAGCCAAACAAAAAGGTGCCGCTGCGGTCAAAGGTGATAAGCCGGGCGATGACGCCTCCAAGAACGAAGGCGAAGTTAAGGTTAAACAAAAATACTAGACGCTGACCGCGTCTCTCAGACAAGAATGTTGTGACTGTAACTATGAGATTATCGATCAGAAAAACCTGTCGAGCAATTGGTGTGTTGGGGCTTCTAACTCTGTTCCTTACGGGATGCGAGATGTTTAAGGGCCGCTCAGAGCAATATCCAAAACCGAGCGCCGCGAACTCCACTAATTCACTGGCACTGCGCCCCGGTGATCGGGTAAAAGTGGATTTTGTGGGAGGTGGCATCACGATTCCACCACGCGAAGAACAGGTCAAAGAAGATGGCACGATCAATATCGAGCACATTGGAGCTGTTGAAGTCGTTGGAAAAACGGCGCGCGAAACTGAGAAGCTCATCCAGTCTAAACTAGTTCCGGATTTCTACAGATCCATGACGGTCACGGTAACTCCTCTTGAGCAAGTTTACACGGTTGGTGGCCAGGTAAACCGCCCAGGCTCTCAGATCTACAACGGCACAACCACTGTGATCAAAGCGATCCAATCGGCGGGTGATTTCACCGATTTTGCCAATCGCCGCAACATCCAGATCACCCGATCCAATGGCACGATCGAATTTGTCGATTACGAGGAGGCAACGAAGCGTCCTTCCAAGAACATCGAGATATTTCCCCATGATTCGATCATTGTTGACCGCCGTTTCTAATTCTTCAGGTGGGAGCCGACGTGAGGATGCTCAAATCACTCAGATGAGCGGTCATAAGACGTCAGAGCCTTCTTACGTCGGCACCTGCCTCAATGCTTACTCTAATTCATTCATGGCTGGCTTTTTCGCAGGTAAATAAACGGAAAACTCGACAGGTTTTGATCCTTCAGCCAACTGCTGAGCCGTCGGAATGCTTCTACTGCAAATACTTAACGGAAAAAAGGCGGGTGCTGAATTCAGCGCCCGCCGTTTTCCTGTAAACATAGGGAGGTCGGCGTCGAACCACCTTGTTCTGGAGGAACCGGGAGTCTGGGCCGATCATTTTCAGATTCTGTTTAGTTGTGAAGGACTGATCCTCAAGACGTCACCACAAGCTCCTATTTTGGTAAATGATCAACCACTGACCGAGACTGTATTGCGCAATGGCGATCTTATCACCCTTGGTCTTCTGAAAATCCGGTTCGGATTCACTCCAGTTCGGCAGCGAAACCAGAAACTCGTAGAATGGCTGACCTGGCTCGGGTTGGCCTCTCTCTATTGTGGGCAGATATCGCTGATTTATTGGTTGTTGTTGAATCGTTGAATCGTTAAATCGTCGATCGAGAACACGGTTCGCCTAACGATTCAACGATTCAACGATTCGCGATTCAACGACATCAATGCCTGAAATGCCGGATGCCCGTAAACGCCATTGCCATACCTCGATCATCTGCGGCTGCAATCACCTCGGCATCGCGCACCGAACCTCCGGGTTGAATCGCGGCGGTGGCGCCGGCTTCTGCGGCGGCGATCAATCCGTCGGCAAATGGGAAAAATGCATCGCTGCACACCACGCTGCCTTTGAGCGAGATCCCTGCTTCGCCAGCCTTCCAGACGGCAATTTGGCTGGCATCAATGCGACTCATCTGGCCTGCGCCAATTCCCAGCGTCCTATCCTGGGAAACATAAACGATGGCGTTGGACTTGACGTGCTTGACTACGCGCCAGCCAAAGAGCATGGCTCGAACCTCGCTTTCCGTCGGTTGACGGCGGGATTTAATCTGCAAGTCCGCATCGGCAACCGCCTTCAAGTCGCGCTCTTGAATGAGAACCGAATCAAATCCAACTCCGCGCAAGTCGCGCGCTTCCGCCTTCGCGGGTGATCCGTGCATCTTGAGCAAGCGCAGGTTTTTCTTCTTTCTTAGCAACTCCAGCGCTGCCGGCTCAAAATCCGGAGCAATAATCACCTCACTGAAAATTTCGACAATGGCTTCAGCACACGACAGATCAAGCGGTTGGTTAACCGCGATAATCCCGCCAAAAGGCGCCTGTTTGTCGGTGGCATAGGCTTTGTCCCAAGCCTCGCGCAAGACGTTGCCCTGCGCAACCCCGCATGGATTTGTATGCTTGAGAATCGCCAAGGTGGGCAACTGCCCCCGGAACTCGCCGATAAGATTGGCGGCGGCGGTCAGATCAAGGATGTTATTGTAAGATAACTCTTTGCCGTGCAATTGAGTAAAATACTCCGCGAACCGTCCATAGAGCGCCGCTTGTTGATGCGGGTTTTCGCCGTATCGCAGTGTCTGCGCTCGAGGAAGATTGATTTGCACCGCCGTCGGCCATGCCTCGGCAGCGGGTTGCGCGGGCACTGGTTCTGTTCCGAATGTTTTCGCCAAATAGGTCGCAATCTGCCCATCGTAGGCCGAAGTCCGGGCAAATACCTTTGCGGCCAGTCGCTTCCGCAATTCCAGTGTGGTGTTGCCAGACTTGGCGATCTGTTCCGCCACCAAGGCATAGTCGGCGGGATCGCTCACGACGGTGACGCTTTCATGATTTTTGGCTGCGCCGCGGAGCATCGAAGGCCCGCCGATGTCGATATTTTCAATCGCTTCGGCAAACGTCACGTCTGGTTTGGAGACCGTTTTTTCAAATGGATAGAGATTGACGGCCACCAAGTCGATCTGCTTGATACCGTGCTCGGCGACCGCCGCTTCGTGGGTTGCGTTCCCACGAATGTAAAGAAGACCGCCATGGATTATTGGATGCAGCGTTTTGACGCGGCCATCAAGCATTTCTGGAAAGCCGGTATGGTCGCTTAGATCAATTACAGCAATGCCCTGTTCCCGCAGAGCCTTGGCAGTGCCGCCGGTCGAAATAATTTCGACCCCGGCGGCCTCAAGGGCCTGGGCAAAGGGAATCAGCCCGGTTTTATCAAAAACGGAAAGTAATGCGCGCTCGATTTTAGCCATGCTGAATTCTTAGACAGGATTAACAGGATTAACAGGATTTTTATGAACTTGTCAAACCATCGGACGCATTTGCGAGTTCTTGGTGATTTAGGAGTTTTCCTGTTCCACTACCAACCAACAATCGCAAAAGCGCCCCAAATGCTTGTCCCATCCCATCCCAATCCTGTAATCCTGTAATCCTGTAATCCTGTAAATCCTGTCAAAAATCTCTCGTGATTTACGAGATGGCGATCTTCCGGGGTTTCACCTTCTCGGCTTTCGGAAGCAGGACGGTCAATACGCCGTTATCAATCCGAGCCGCAATGTTCTTGCTGTCGATCTCCGGAGCTAACTCGAAGACTCGGCGAAAATCTGCGGCCGTGCTTTCCCTGTGGACTAGCTCTCCTTTGATCTGCGCATCCTGGCGATGTCCTTCCAAGGTCAATTCGTTGCCTTCAAGCGTGATCTCCAAACCGTTCTTATTGACGCCTGGCATGTCGGCTTCCAAACGATAGCCGTCGTTCGTTTCCTCGATATTGACTTCCGGGATCATGTACTGACGCTCGGACTTCACCACCTCCGGGCGCACCGGTTGTTCTTGTACTGCGTTCATAATCATTAATTCTTTCTTGGTATTTTATTTGGCGCTTTGACGCGCCCTTACTGTTCGTTAATTACTTCACGCTGACGGGTATTTGTTTGGGTTTTGCTTCCTCCGCTTTGGGCAGAGCAATCGTTAGAACGCCGTCGCTGTAGCTTGCGGTAATCTTTTCCGCGTTGACCGAAACGGGCAGACTGAATGTCCGATGGAACCGCCCTTCAAATCTCTCGGCCCGATACGTTCCAGTCGTATCCGTTCTTGTCTCGAACTTGCGCTCGCCACTGATACTCAGCGTATCGCCGTGGAGCGTAATGTTGATGTCCTCCTTCTTCATTCCGGGAATCTCGGCCTTGACGATCAGGCTGTCCTTGTCTTCATATAGATCAAGCACAGGAGTCCATCCATCCATCAACTGAGTTTCGCGGGTGAGATCCAAACTGGGTTGGAAAATCCGATCAAACAGTTGATCCATTTCATCGCGCAACGTCGAAACACGACTGAAGGGGAGGCTCCAAGCCACTTCGGGGTTTTGATATCGAATCAGTGTCATAATACAGTTCCTTTCTTTCATTGAATTCGGATTCTATTTTCTAAAATGTCATTTTCACCTGACAATTCGATATATAGCCAGTGGCATGCCAAAGCATTTAGGGCGGGTTGCAGGATGCGGAATGCGTTTATAATAAAGTATTTATATGCGTATGTTAGTGCATACAGGCATTTATTATATGCGCCACTATGACTCTTTCGAGAAAACGAAATATTACCAGGCGAGACAATAGCGTCATAATGACGCTATTCTAAAACCTTGTCTCCAGCCGTGGGTTCTGTTGGATTGTCATTGCACAACAAAGCTGACAGCGCAACCGTAGGGTGTTGAATTGATCGGGATTTCGCTCTAATAAGTTACCGCATCATTTGTTCCTTTTTTCTTCTTTTCAGCAACACATGGCTTTTGCAGGTGTCATGCGCAAGCTCATGAAATCGAGCCGTTTT
>CAIUEN010000195.1 GCA_903898185.1 uncultured Verrucomicrobiales bacterium | reverse complement strand
TTGCGGGCTGGTCAGCAATATCAGAAATGACACCAAAACGGACTTGATCCCAAACGTAAAAATGTTATGAACTTAACCGCCTCAGGGGTGGGTGATTTTGAACCCGCAAAAAGTGGGTGATTTTCACCCGCAAAATGACACGGAGGGGGAAACGCAGGCTGATCACCGGCAAATACGGCGCGGTTGGCGCTTGGTGGATGATCAATTCCGAAAGGAGCTGCTTGCCGTTGGCAAGTCGGGTGTTGGCGTACACCATAGTTGACTCATACGCTTCTCGCTTAACGCTTACCGTCTATCCGCAGAAGTTAGGCCACAATATCGTCATTTCTTTGGAGTAAAATACCTCACACAAGCAGGAAACAGAGCTGCGCCTGCCAAGAAACCAATAACCACAAAACCCAAAACCAAAGGGAAAAATGTTGAGTTATCATCACCCTTGCCTTGAACTGATGAAATAATGACAAGCGCAAAAGAAAACCCAAAGAAAATACCAATAAAACCACCTACTGGGACGGCAATCAATATCGCAAGCCAGTAGAAAATGGATTTTCGGCCACCTGGCAATGTTTCCATCAAACTCTTCCGCCTCTGCGTGCCGGGCAACTTCCCGCGAATACAAAGCAACAAAGCGAGGAGTGGCGAGCTAACCCACAACCACAGGGCCAAAATCAAAATGACCGGCGCTCTATTCAATAGCAATAGCTCATCACGGTGTAATGGCAGGTGAATGAAAAAAACGGCGACGAAGATGCAACAGCCGACGAGTCCAAAGGCAAGCATCCAAAGTATTCGACCAGTGTTTCCTTTACCAGGAAGCGCGCAGAAATAACTCTTAAGAATGGAATGGCCGTGGCAAACATCGTAATTCCATACCAACGCGCTCGCCTGCCAACCAGCGTGATGGCCGGTGGAGCTTCAGCTTGCCAATAGCGCAAACAACCAAGCCGATAATCATCATCAGAAGCACATTAAGATACATACGCGTTTTTGTTCATGGTGGTCATAAATGAAAATGATTAGGCCGTTACAGCGTAATCCACTCCACGCGGGTTTTCGACGCGCTGCGAGGCGTTGAGCACTTCCATTCCTACCAAGTTGCCGTCCTTGTCGTAATCAAGAATCACGCCGGGTTTGTCTTCGTCGCTTTCCTCAATCGGGACGTCGCGGAACAGAATTCGCAGCACGTCCACTTCGGGATCATAGGTTACTTTCATATTGTTGCTTTCCAGTATTTGTTGATTTTGCTCGTGCGATAAGCCGTCACCACTTTCGGCGGTGTTGCCGTTGCGTTCACCATCACTCTTACCAGATACGGCTTGCGATTGATTTCCACCTTCGATTGATAACACACCACATCGCCATGTTCAGGCACTTTTTGACCGGGCGCAGCCAGCACTGACTCGACAACTGCGAGTGGAATGCCGCGCCGCTCCATTTCTTCCTTTACGTGCTTTGAAAACACGGATTTCACTTTGTCGATTCCTCCACGATTTTGATTTCTTCCGGCGTTAGTCGGTAGAGGGCGTAAACCTGTTGGTCGATCTCACGTTCAATAGTGGAGCAGACAATCTTGTCTGCTTCTTTTCCATTTCTGGCTGGGCAGACAGGATTGCCTCCCTCACCTTGTTTGGTTTTCAAAATCCGTTCCACCAATGTCACCAGAGTCTTTTGTTGCAAAAGCGTAGCAGCGGGAATGGGTATCTGCTGAATGTGATCAGTAAATGAGCGCATGTAACCGCCGCGCATTTTATTAGTGACCGTCGAATAGAACCACTCGACCGTTTGTGAGTTAAGTAATGCAATTAGCCATTTCTCTTTTGTAGAAATAAAATAGCAAGTGTTTGCGGCAAAGAAATCGCGTTCATCCCAAGTGAAACTTTGATGTTCGTAGATATCAGGGTAGAGGATCTTCTGCTCTTCAAATTTTCCCCAATATGCGCAGGACCGGAGTTCCCAGAAGTATTTCCCCTGGTCGTCTCGACCAATGAGTTGGTTCCGGAATTCGTGGAATCGGGCGTGAATGGCAGGATACGTATTAGCGAAGATTTTTTCAGCCTCTTTTTCGGTTTTTCCGGACCACGGATGCTCCTTGTTTTCAGACGATTCGATCCTTATGAGATATAGATTGGCATATTCCTCTCTCCATCGTTTCACGTCTCGTCCACGAAGGAATGGTTTCAGAATTTCCAACGACGACTTGTGCTCGGTAATCAAGCGGTCGCGCGTCGCACGATCCACGATGAACGCTTCATTAAGACCTGTTTTGATTCCAAAAAAAATCTGTTTCCTGACATATTCTCCCAGCGGCTTTCCGGCTTTGCGTAACTTTTCCAAGAATTGGAGCACAATCGACGATTCTAGCCGCCAGCCATCCGACTTCAACTCAGTCTGAGAAATCTGCACACCGCGCGTGCAGAGAACCTCGGCAAAGTCCGCAAGGGGAATGTCCGGCTGCCAAGTGTATGCCCGCGCTGTCGCTCTTGTTTCCGGCACTCTCTTACTGCCAATGAGAATGGATGCATAGGCGATGGCCTCGAAGACTGGTGCGTCGCCGAAATCGAGAAGTTGATGCAGTGTCAGTTCGCAAGCAAGGAAGGCTCGTAGTTTTTCACCATATCCGGCTCGGTAATATTTGTTTGGTGAGATGAAGGAAAGCACACCACCGGTTCGCAGTAATTTCACCGATTTCTCGTAGAAATATACGAATAGGTCCGCTGTCCCATCGAAACATTCATAGCCTTGGGATTTCAACAATGGCTTCAATTCTCTGATTACTTCCTGGCGAATGTAAGGCGGGTTTGCGATGACGATATCAAAACCTGAATGTGAGGTAGACAATCTTCTCTGCCCGTCTCGTGCTGAAGCAGACAGGATTGTCTGCTCTACTTTGATGCCAAACATCCAATCGGGATCGAAGAACGCCGCTGATGCATTTTGGTCGTAAGGATTCCACAAGGACAGTTTTGTCGCAGTGTCCTTTTCCCATCCATCGCCTTTCAATAATTCGGCGATTGTGGCTCGAAGTTTGGCATCCTGCTCGCGGCATTTGTCTTTTGTTGCCGGTGTGCGAGCCGTGAAATGCCGCTCGCGCACCCGTCGGAGTTCGGTTTCCTTGGTGTCAATCTCGCGATTGCGGAGCATCTGCTGACCGGGCCGACTGATACCAATCAGAGTATTGGCCGCCACGAATTTGGTTTCCAAGTTTGGCAGCGGACGCACCCCGCGATTGGTTTGCGCGTCATCAATCTTCTGATCCACGATAAGCGAGATAAAGAACCGCATCTTGGCAATCTGGACAGCGATAGGCTGTATGTCCACGCCGTAGATGCAGTTCTCGATCAGGTAGAGCTTGCGTCCGTAATCCAGTTCGTTGTGCTCAAAGGCTTCTTTAATACCGACGATTTGCTGTTCCAAGTCCCGCAAAGCGCGGTCACGAATGCTTGCGTCTTCAATCTGTTCAGCGGCGGCCATCGCCTCACGGACGCGGCTGATTTGGCGCTCCTTCCATTTCTCGTTGCGCGGGTCAAGCTTGCCAAGAATGAAAACGAGCTTGTGCAGGATGCCCATCGGGAACGCCCCGGAGCCGACCGCCGGATCAAGGGATTTGAGACTATCAATGGCAGTGATAAGCGCGTCAACCTCCTGCGGCATGAATTGATGCGGTTTGTCGTTATAAGTGAAAAGATGCCGCAACCGTGTTTCCACGTCTTTGGCCGATGGCAACGTGGTTTCAAGTTTGGTTTTCAAGCAGGCGATCAGCGCCTCATTCACCATGTAATCGACAATTTCTCGCGGAGTGTAAAACGAGCCGGTCTGTTTGCGGGCGGTTGCGCCGGTTTCCGGGTTATAGGCCGCAAGGAGGTTTTCAAACACTTTGCCAGACAGTTCTGGATCAAGCGCGATTTCCTCTTCAATCGGCGTGTTCTCCGTTATGGTGAATTTGTAGTGATCCAGCGTGTGAATAAGCCCTCTAACTTTGACGCGCTTGAATTTGGCATCGCCGTAATCCGCGCTCAAATCCACTTCCCGTTCGGGACCGAAAAAGAGGAAATCGGGCGCGACCACCTGACTGTCGGTTCGTCGGGAAAATCCGTCAATACGCTGATAGCGTGGACTGGCCTTTTCCCCAAGGTCTTTGTCCAAGCACTCAAAAAGTCCGCCATTGAGAAAAGGAATGTTCTTGAACAAGTCCAGGGCAGCGGCGGAATCCACGAAAAGATCGCGGTAGCGGTAGAGACTGTGAGCCATGAAATTCTGCTCTTCCTTGGTCCATCCGCGCTTGTCCATCTCAGTATTCAGAGTCGCGAAAAACAGGTTTTGCAGGATAGCTTTGTAGAAGACAGAAGTTTTGTCTGAAATATTTTCAGGGGCAAAGCCTCTGAGTATTTGCTCCAGCTTGCGTTCGTCAAAGAGCGTATCCGGGACAAGCCCCTTTTCCTTGATAAACCAGCAGAACATCAGCCGCGTGATGAGCCGGATAACGCTGATGTGATCCTTGTCGTCCTGTTTGGGCGCGTCTTTGGGAAACTTAATGTGATTGAGCGCCCAGAAATACCAGTTGGCGATTTCTTGAAAGAACCGTTTGTTGAGTTCCGAGCTGTCGAGCGCCTTCTGCCACGCGGCGTGAAGTGTGACGAAATTGGTAGATGAATGCTTTTCCAGCAACGCGTTGAAGGAAAGGTCAGAAAGTATTTCGATGTGGGCTCGGTGGGGGGTTGCAAAGCGGATGTCTTTGATCAACGTCACCTTTTCCAACACGTCTTTGGATTCGTCGCGCTTGTGCAACCGGCGATTGATGACAGCGACCGTGAGCGTTTGCCCGTGCCGGAACAAAAGCATGACTGGCATCGGGAACAAGCGGTTGACGGCGCGGGTGATACTGGAAAGTTCAGCGCGAGTATAGCGCGATTCCTTGAGTGTGATGGCAAAGAAAAGATACGACTCCATGGACGCGCCATCGAACTTGCCTTTGCTGTCGAACTGGAATTGATGCCCACTGACGGCGGTTCTGACTTCGTCGTCGGTCAGTTGAAAGAGCAAATCCACGGATTGCCAGTGATTGAGCATGGCCTGCTCGCGATTGAACGGCCTTTCTTTGGCAAATGTGTCGAGGAAAGTTTCGGGAATATTGGGCTTGAGCGAGAGGCGCTTGTCGCTGCGGTAGCCAAGACTTCCAAAAAGTCCAATCGCAGATGTGTCCAAGCGTTGGGAGCCGAATGTTTTCAACGCGATTTCGATGGCCTGTTTGGATTCGATGGTGTTCATTGCGTTTTGATAACAAGCCAGGTGATCAGTTCAAACTCCGTTGTATCACTGGCCTGCTCGCTCTGGTTTGGAATGACAAAACCGCGCCCGGATACCAGACCGCGTGCTATGCGCTTTTGAAAAGTGTTGGCGATTGAGGCTACTGCGGCATCAAGCAGTGTGTTATAGAGGGCCATGTCCGCGCCGTCTTGGGTCTCGGTGTCGAAAAGATGACAAAGTTCTTCGTAAGGGCTTGTTTTGCCGGTGCAAAGCAGTCGGAATATTTCGAGTATCTGTTTCGGTTGGGCAAAAGTGAACCGAACCGTTCCGTCGTCACGGACATAAACAAGATAGTAGGGCTGAAGCGGGTTGACGGTATCACCGCTTTTCGTCCCTTTCTGCTTGAGGCAATAGACCACACCCTGTGTGATGACTTGGTATTCCGGGTGGGGCGGCACCACGGCGTAGAGGCCAAGCGGGGCATTTTCAAGGAGCGGACGGTTGGCGTCGATGTATTTGCTCAATTCAATACGAAAATCGTCCAGAGTGAATTCGTTGAGAGCCACGCTTTCGCTGAAATCTTCAAGATCGAGAATCTCCTCACGCAGCCGCAAGAGTTGTTTGTCGCGATAGCGCAAGTCTTCGTGAATCAATTCTTCAATTTCCTCGCTCTTGAGGATGTTGTCTTCAAAGGTGGCCGCAATATCAACCAGCGCCATGCGAGCTTCGACACGGGTTTTCAGGTTGACGTACTTGTCCAAGTCCTGAGTGGGCCAGAAATTAACAAGTCTGACAGAACGATTGACGCTGCCAATACGGTCAATGCGCCCAAAACGCTGGATGATGCGAACCGGGTTCCAGTGGATGTCGTAGTTGATCAGAAGATCGCAGTCTTGAAGGTTCTGCCCCTCCGAAATGCAATCGGTGGCAATCAGCAGGTCAATTTCCGCATCGTGAGGCATGGATGGAATTTTATCGCGATTTTTTGAGCGCGGCGAAAAATTAGTCAAAATCTGGTTAAACTCGGATTTTCCAAAAGTAGTCCGGTTATCACCGCTGCCCGAAACCATCGCGATATGAATGCCCAAATCCTTTTGCGCCCAAGTGGCGAGTGCCTTGAAAAGATATTCGGCGGTGTCTGCAAAGGCCGTAAAGACCAGCGCCTTTTTGTTTTGTTGCCCAAATCTGTTGCTCGTTGGCGATTTTACCTTGCGCTCAATCAGCCCTTTCAGGTCTTTCAGTTTGGCATCGCGCTCCGCCGTGACATCCTTGGCCGACGCATGAAGAATGCTCAACTGTTCCTTGTCGAGTTGCAGATCCTTGAGCCACTTGGTCAAATCCAAGTGCTTTAGTTGGTATTTGAATTTGCCCCCAACCAGTTGTGCCGCTTGAAGATCCTCTTCATCGCCGGGTGTGTCGAGATCAAGTTCCAATTCGTCCAACTGTGGGTTTTGATCCGAAGCTGCCTGAAATCTGCAAATCTTGCGCTCAAGCGCTTCCATTTTTCCGATGGTTCGCTCCATCGTGATTTCAAAGGAGTGAACCGAGCTTTCAAGCCGCTTGAGGAAATTAACCTTCATCATACCAACCAGAAACCGTTCGCGGTCAGATTGACTAAACGGATCGCCAGCGTGCGTTTTGTAGGCGTCATTGAACTCTTTCTTAAGGTAACGAGAGGGTGCGAAAAGCGAAAGTTTGTAGCCGCCTATTTCGTTATTCAAACGGTCATAGGAAAGAAACCTCCCGTGCAAGTCGATATTGGGGAAAAATGAGTCCGGCTTTTCACGTTTCGGAAAACCGCCCAACTCAGCGACACTGGCCTTGTAATACCGTTGGATATGCTTGCGCGACCGGGCAATGGTAAGTTCGTCAAGCAGCTTGAAAAACGCGGAACTGAGCTTTTCAAGCAAATCTCTGGTCTTGCGCTCGCCTTTCTGCCTTGCCCAAAGGGTGAATGTTTTTTGCGCCGTCGCAAGGGTGTCTTTGAGACTGGCAATTCCAATTGTCCCGGCAAAAGCATCATCCTGGCCTTCTGTGAGAAAATATATCTGGTTGCGCAGATCGCGCAGATCATTATTAACAGGCGTGGCCGAAAGCAGGAGAACTTTCGTTTTGACACCCGCCTTAATGATGTCGTCCATCAATCGTTGATAGCGGCTCTTGCGGATGAGATTGCCAGCTTCGTCCCGTTTCCCTGGCGAGTTGTTCCGAAAATTGTGTGATTCGTCAATCACAACGAGATCGAAATTGCCCCAGTTGAACGTCGCCAAATCGAGATCCCCGGATTTGCCGCACTCGCGGCTCAGGTCGGTATGGGACAGGACATCGTAGCGGAAGCGATCTTTGATAAATGGATTGAGCGCGTCGTTGTGTCGATAAACCGTCCAATTCTCGCAAAGCTTTTTTGGGCACAGCACCAACGCACGCTCGTTCTTTAATTCAAAATACTTGATAACCGCCAGCGCCTCGAATGTTTTCCCCAAGCCGACGCTGTCGGCGAGGATGCAGCCATTGTGCTTTAGAATCTTGTTGATGGCACCCTTGACCCCATCTCTTTGGAATTCGTAAAGCGCTTTCCAGACCTCGGTATCCACGATCTTGATGTTCTGATCGAGCAGCCCGCCTTTTTCCTGATCTGCCAGGAAATTTTCAAAAACGTGATAGAGGGTTTTGTAATAAATGCACTCCGGGGTATGATTCTGATAAAGTTGATCCAGGTATTGAAGAACCTCCTGCTTCACGTCCGCAACCAGCGCTGGGTCATCCCAAAGCTCGTTGAACCAACTTTTCAGGTCACGGCGGTCACGGTTGCCATCGACTTCAAGATTTAACTCGATGTTGTTGTTCAACGCCGCAAGCCCCAAACCCCGCACGGTGAAATTCGAGCTTCCAAGAATGGCGTCTTCTACTCCGCTATTGGCGATGTGGTACATCTTCCCGTGCAAGAACTGGGCGTGCCGCACAGAACGGATGTCCACCTTTTGACGCATCCAGTCCGCGCATTCGCGGGCGATTCGCTTTTGCTGGAGCCGATTGGAAAGCCGCAGACCATTGCTGTCGAGAATGAACGCCTTGCTCTCCGTTTTTTCCGGGTCAAGCGAGGCAATGAATCGCGGTTCTCCAAACAGAAAATCCAGATGCTTGATCTGGTCCAGTTGCGATTTCAGCGCCTCATAAGCGTAGATGGTAAAGTAGGCCGAAACGACAGATAGTTGGGAGCCGTTCTGAATTTTCGATCTCAGAAAATCCGCAACGGAGCCGCGTCGATGATTGTCTCGAATTCCTGAGCTGCTCGTTTCCATGTCGGCAAATCTTGCTGCCATCCGAAAACGAATTCAAACAAATTGATCGTAAGAAATTGACGCTCGACTGCCCAGGAACTCAACGGCATCGGTCACCGCGATCCAGTTCGTCGAGTTCAGATTGGTGAATGAAACTAGGTACCAGTTCGCCTCGCTGGCTGATCAGCTCAGAATAACGCCATTGGTAGTGCCGGGAGATGAAGGTTATCGAACAAGATTGGGGTAGATTCGCGCGCACAAAGTCACCAGAAGAGTCACTGTGGCACCAAGAACGGCAAAATCCAGTCCCAAGCCAAAGACACTTGCGCCACCTTGGATCATCAATGCGCGCAGGGCGTCAACCTGATAGGTCAATGGATTGATGTGAGCGATCACTTTCAACCATCCCGGCATGATGGAGATCGGGTAAATGGCGTTGCTTGCGAAGAACAGTGGCATCGTCAACAACTGGCCGATGCCCATGAAACGCTCCCG
>CAIUEN010000194.1 GCA_903898185.1 uncultured Verrucomicrobiales bacterium | reverse complement strand
TGTGCAAAGCGGCCAAGGCGAAATTAGAAGAGCGATTGCAGCGATCACCCACTTTGCCTAAATGGGATGTTCTTATTGAGCCGTGCGCTCTGGTATGATTATTTCTTCCAACTCCCTTGGCGGAGAGCAGGAAGCAGATTTAACGATTTAAATAAACATCTCCGATTGGCGACCTTGTTTGACGGGTACTAGGATGGCACATGAGGTCTTGAAGTCTCGCATCGTGCAGGCTAATTTTTGCAAAAACATGAGCAAGAAGAATGAGCATTTGTGGGATGGTGAAGGAGACAAAGCGAGTGAAGCTTTTGATGAGAAAATGGAAGAGTGGGAGGAAAGGAACTGGATGAGTTGGCTGAAGGAAAACCTAGCCTTTCCATTCAAGGTAATTCGTGAGGAAGATGATGACGACGCCTATTTCCTTGAAGGTGCCGACGAAGCCCCGTTTAGATTGGGGCACACCATGGAACTATTGGGCCTTGATGAGGATGAGGAAGACGAAATGAGAGGCATTTTCGTGAAGGCTAAAGAGAAAGGGCAAATCGGTTACGTTCCCCTGTGTGATTTGGAGGTCAAGCCCAAGAGCGACAAGAATTTTTGGCCGGTCATGGAATACGTCGTGTGGTTCGCCAATCGCAGCATCGAATAAATTGTTGAACACCGGAGCCTTATGGCACGCAAGAAAACATCCAAAGCATCTGTCGAATCCATGTCGTCAACAAGACCCACCACTGCCATCAAGAACGATCCTGTTGGGAAGTGGCGGATTGTCGAAACAGAAATATGGGACACCGATCATACCGACACGGAGGAGCCTGGATTTATTGCGTTTCAGAAGCGGGGTGAAGGAGAATTGCACTTTGGCTGCATTCAAGCCGTTTTAAATTGGCGACATGACCCTGATACTGACCGCGTGGAATTCTCATTTTCCGGCTTTGATGAAGGTACTGAGGTATCAGGAAGAGGATGGGGGAAGGTTAATGGCAAGAAGATGGATGGCAAAATGTTCTTTTACCAAGGTGAGGATTCCGGGTTTAAAGCAGAGAAGATCCCTTGAAGTATAAGTCACCCAAAGGTCTTTGTGACGTTTTTACATCAAAGGCGGCTAAGACAATGGAGAACAGAGATTGATGAACCTGAGGATTGCAATTGTAGGGCGCAGGAAGTCTTCAATGTTTGAGGCGAAGTCGGATTCAGGGGAAATCGACCGTCAATGTCGAGACTGATGGAGAAAGTGGCCTGTGTGTAGCACCGACAGAACTGAAAAAAGAGGTTTTGTCAGTTCTGTCGGTTGCCAATGATGCTGTTTGGTGGGGGCCGAGGATGCGACCTTCAATGAAGGCCATGGTGACGTCAGCACGGGTACAAGCAATTCTTATTTTGAGTTTCTACCTGTCATTTTCATGATTTTCCCCCCAATTCCCACCGCTCCCGGGTGACATTTAATTTGATGCAATGCGAGCGCCTAGCCATTGGGATTCCTTCTGGAAAAAACGCCCCGACGATTGGTTAACGACAGTTATTTTTTGCCTTACAAATTGCCCGCAAATAATCTCCATTCGCATTACGGACTCGACTTTATGCCGTATGTTAACCGCGTTCCCGTCGATGATCCCATTGCTTCATTCGTTGACCATGGTTGTCCGTGCTGTTTGATGGCGCTAATCAGATCTTCGTCAGTATTCAACACTAGCAGGGGCCTCCCGCCAAGAATCGGATTTCGAATCAGCTTATCTTTGTTCTTATCGAGCAAAAAGATGTAGCTTACTGAAGTCAAGCCGCCGAAGGTCTGTTTAACCTCGACCGTTCCCGTTTCGGACAAGTAATGACACTCATACGTCACTCGAGTTTCTGGTGTTTTTACGTCTAATTGCTTCTTCTTGACCGCTGCCGCTCGCTTCGTTTCATAAGTAGAATACGTACCAGGTGGAAACTGCCAACGCATCGTTCTCTCCCCCAACGCGGGACCTGACAAAAAGTTCATCGTTTGCGTCAAATGGTGCCCGACCAAAACAACCTCGCCAGCCTCTTCCGCAAAAGTCCAGTTGTCCTCTATGAGAACCATTTCTGCTATTAGTGATATTGTGCCGACTTTCGAGGAAGTCCGCGTGGTTACCGGTCCAGCGTGTAAATAATTCCAAGTTCCTACGAAATCTCTCGGAGTAGACTGCACAGGCACAAAGGTTGACTCCAGCCATCCTTTCCTTTCAAGTCGCGCCATCAATTTCGAGAGCTTTTCATCGTTGGCCTGGCTCGCCCCTAATCGCAACAATTCCTGGCCCGCTTCACACCCCGCGTGGGCCAGATTGAGTTCCAAGGCGACTACCGACCTAAGTACCCATACTTGCATGTAGTTGGTGTGCGCCTTGGCAAACATGTTGCTTTTCGCCATAAACTCCTGGAGGTAATTGGCGCGATCATCAGGTTTGGATGTGTGATCGGCGTCCTCAAGGATCAGTTTCAAGGCGCTGTATCTTCGTAGATCGTCTGGGGGCAAGGTTTCTGGCTCGGTACTGGGAATGGACTTTTCCCTAGCTTTGGCAATCGAATCGCGCAGCTGCGCGAGCACTGGCTTGCGCTTTTCTGGTCCCAATTCCAGCGCTTTCGCGGCGCTGGCCGTCGCATCGTCGAGGCTGCCTTTGCGCAACTGCACTAGCGCGGCCAAGGCATAGCCCTCGTAACGCTTGGGATCAAGTTCAATCGCCTTCTTCGCATCGGCAAGCGCTAATTCATCCTCGCCGGACTTGAAATGCGCATTGCCGGATTTGGCGAGATCATCCAATGTGTTTGGTGGTGTTTGAGCAAGCGCCGGATGCGCCAATGCAAGTGCCAACGAGAGCAGAATGATTGGCCAGCGGACGAGCAGATAGGGGTTCTGAGTGCGTTTAGTTAGTGTCTGTCTGGATACTTGTAATAAATTTATAATAAGCATGTTGTGAATAAAATGAGATGTGAATGATTCGGGTGGAATTTCGAAATAAGCGAGAAATGTCCTAATAACGCTGTTTCTTTTGCAGTCTTATCAAGAATATTCGAAGCCAAATTGCATCTTATCTATTTAACTATTAACATATTACGAGTTTCCGACACCAGTGCTGGTTTTGACTTCGCAGCAACTCTCATTTGACTCTTTGCGTAACATTTGCTTGCGCAAACCACCATAGGTTTGCATAAGTCTCAAGAAAACACGCCCAAAATCGACAAAAAACGTAAGAAAAACGTCAAAAGTGCATCATAATTTCATATGAGAATTGCTGAAAATGGATGGACATTCATACCAAATGCTGGATATTCATACAGGAAATAGAACTTTATAGAGTTGGAAGATTTAGAAGCACCCGTATGTCGATCATTTTGCGCCGATTCACTGGAACTTCTTAAAGTTCCAAATCCCCTAGGTCTGCCGACACACAAATTGAAGCCAATTTCAAGTATGAAGCAGAAGATTAAACTAAGAATTGAAAGGACGAAGGACTGTCCATCGTTCATGCCTGTAACTTCTAAAGCACCAATTTTGGTGGATGAGTGGGATTGTTGCGTATCCTCTGCTGTGGGTTGGCATTGCTGTGCTGGCGCAAAAAGACATTTCACTGTCAGTTTCATGCTTGCGTCATTGTTGATCGTGGGCTTTTCGACGCAACTGCTTGCTCAGGGGGATCCTTGTAGCAAGGCGCAACAGTGCCTGCAATCGGCAGCTCAAGAGCAAGCACAGGCGATCGGTGTTCAAGGTGCCCTTCATGCCCAAGCGGCTCAGGCATATCGGAATGCAGCTTCCCAATACGAGGCTCAGTGCGAGCAGCAGCGGCAGCAAGGGGCAGCGGAACGTACGCAGCAGTTGCTTCGCTCACAGCAAGAGCAACAGCGGCAAATGCAAAACTCCTTCAATGATCTTGCCAACCAAGTTGGTCAAATTATGCGGAACAATAATAGTGGCAACCAGACCGATTCGCCCAACTCGGATCAAAATCGGCAAAGTCATGACAGCAACGATCAGAGAGGTCAAGATAATGAGTCTCTTCAAGGCAAAGCTGTGCCACGGATTTCATCAATTACCATTGACAAAAATCAGGATGGCACTGAAGAATACAGTGGAATTCCCAATGAAGCCATTGAGCCGAGCGTTCAACCTGATGTTCATTTTGTTACAGAGCAAGGAGGCCCAAAAGATTCAAGTTTATCGGAGTTGATCGACGCATCCCTCATAACACCTGACGTTTCACAACAGTTGGCACCCGACTCAACGCTGTCTCATTTTTTGGACTTTCCACAAACCAATCCAAAACCCGCCGCTGATCCGGATACGCAAACTCCTGACTTATCGACACTCGGGGATCAGTTGTTCGGAGGTAACCAAGGCACTGTCGGAGATGCAACTGAACGCAACAATGATGATTCTCTTTCCGACCGCCTATTCCAGAAAACCGACCAGAATGAATCGCAGCCCGCCGAGCCGATGGATCTTGAAAAATGGCACGCACTCTCAATGGAGGCATTGTATGCAGGCCGCGAATCGATGCAAAAGCGAAATGCGATCTCAAAACTGGAAGATGGTATTACTGAACTCGACGCTCCTGCTAAAGAAGGCATTCATAACGCGACCTTGAGTCAGATCGGAGCCGGAGGACAAGCTCTTCAGGCTGCCGGTGAAATCGGAGCTGAATTCTCTGGGCCACAGGTAAAGTATACATTCAAAACGGTCAAGGCGATGGCTGATCTTTACAAATCGGAAAATGACGGGGACACATTGATCAATGAGACGAAGGTATTCTCAAATTTTAGGCAATTACCATCACAATCAGAGGCACCTTTCTCAACGCCGCCAACCATTCCCGGTTCTACCGCCGCAAATCAGGATACAGCAGGAGACGCAAGAATGCTTGGAAAAGCGGCTGACGTCCTTAATTTGGCGGGCAACCTAAAGAAGGGCGGCTATGATGGCAATGTAGGTGCTATAAAGGACGTAGCTTCCATTGGCAATATGGAAACTGCGAAAAAGGTCGCAGTAACAGCGAAAGCGATTCCTCAAATCGTCGATGGCGTTGCTAATATCATAGAAGGTGAAAGAATTAAGGATGATATTCAAGCGAATCTGGACGCCACAAGAGCGTCACTTCAGAAGCGCAAAGACAATTTGCAAGCCGAAGCTGAGCGCCTCGAAATGAAAAAATCGTTCATCGAATCCATCTTATTCCCTGCCAATCAATAAAGCCCTAGGTTTGGGCATGCAAAAGCAATCACACCCGCATGGCTTGAATTAACTATCAGGGCTATCTAATTGATGCCAGTACCCACCACAGCTTGTGGCCAAGGCTTATTGCATCCCCAATCTGTTGCTATAAATGACTTTGTACTGTCGTCAATTAGATGGCACTGTTAACTATATGGTGACATCTGTAATGCCCAAGATAAACGTGGCACCCCTTTACGACACCTCATTTTGGGCTTTGATCGAAGAGCGCATCGCCCAGTTTAGAAAGCGCATCGTTCTCAGCCTTGACATCAGTGTTGGTCTTCGTTTTCACTTGGCTATAAACCGAACCCACAGATTGAGGCGAGCCAAAAAGCGAATCCCCCAGAGTGGTAAGATCGAGATCTGCGGCAGTTGAAACATGTTCAATTCCAGAAAGCATTGTCTCTTCGATTATGGGAACCGCAGATTCGGAAATTACTCCGCCAAACCTCACACGGTAGAATGGGCTCGCCAAGGCGGTATAATCGCGCAACGGCGTGTCCCACCAAAGCAATTCACCTTCGAGCATGGCGTCTTGGGGGCCATCTGACACTGCGCTCTTGGATGCATCCAATGAATTGGTAATCGCTCTTTTGAGTTGCCGGTTGAATTCAAGGCTCGATAACGCGGAAAACCTGCTCTTGAATCCGGCTAATAATATCTTCTGAATTTTCTCCAAGTTGGGGGCTCGCCGCCTCACCGGCGCGAGTCCAATTTCAGGTTTTCCGTCCCTTTGAACGGATTTGTGAACCGCGAGTGATTCGAATGAGCGCTCGTAAAAATCGTTCCCGGCCAGACTGGCTGCCACGAGGAATTTGGAGTTGAATGTTGTGACGTTATCGACTTCGCTCCAAGTTACGAGTTCATCATGGCTTTCTTTTATTTGCCTTGGGGTTTTTTCCAGTTTCGCCTTAGCCTGATGCAGGTCTGATTTAGCCTCATTTAGATCCTTACGTGGCATGGTCAATATCGCCTGATTCGCCACGGTATCAAGCGACGCTGCCAAAGCGGCATACGGGCTGGGTTGGAAAGCGAGTTGTCTCTGACAGGATTCCGCCTGCCTTTCTGCCGCTTCCAAACTATTCTGAGCCCGCTCAACCCGGTTTTGCGCTTGTTCTACATCTTCGACCGCCCTATCATATTCTGGGTTGTCCGCCAACGACTGGACGGTATGTGATCTGGAATCGTCTCGCTCGTTACTTTCAGATTTTGAGTTGAAGGTCAGTAAATTCAGCCGCAACTCCACTCGAAAAGCGGTATTCGATGCGTTCCCGCTCTTCCTTCCCGGATCCGCAAAGGTGATAAAATTCGGCGTTCCGACGCGAATCGCCGCCGAAGCCAACCCCCTTGCCGCTTCGACAAAATCCATATCAACCTGCGTGGGCATAGGTCCAAATGGGGCCACAGAGTCGATGATGATTGAGTATTTTCCCAGAAGCGATTTATATGCATTCTTGAAAACATTTCCTGCGGACGTTTGGCCGTGCTGTTGCGCTAGCAAGGCCAAATAACAGGCAGTACCGAAGTGCTTCATTTCCAGTTCCTCAGAGGCCCATTCAAGATATGAGGTTCCGAGAAATTTCTTCGCGTGATCGGGATCGCTGAGTAAAGGGAGTGTTGCGTTTACAAGCATGACGTCGGCGAAGCGTTTCCGATTTTGATGATCATCAGAGCGCAAACCGAGCGCTGAAAGTGCGCTCAAGAATTGAGCCGTGGTTTGAGTGCGTATCAATCCCTGGATTTCGTCGTTACCGGGTTCGCGATTTTGAAGTGCTGCAAGTTTACGAAGGTTGTTGTTCGCATCCTGATAATCTTTGCGAATGACGGCGGCGGCTGTCTTCATTGAGAGAGATCGTTCACCTTCCTCGAATATCTTGGACATCAATGAAGCCAATTCATTTGTGCAATCGTCCGAAATGTCGATATTAGAAAGCACGCTTGAGGCTTTGAGGTAATCCTCCTGCTGGGCGAATTCTTTGGCGGATTGAACCCGATTATCAAATTCTTGACGGGTAATTGGCAATGCCTTTTTCTTGACAGATTTTGAACTGTTACTCAATGTGTTGGTTAAATTCCAATGGTTAAATCCAGTCGGCGATTTGGCTGACAAGGAAGGCGACAATTGTCCGCCCGCATTCGTTGAAACAGGCATTCTTTCCATGGAATCCAACTCTTTCTGGATATTGAATGCAAACTGCAACAACTTCTCACGTTTCTCTTTGGGAGCTCTTGAGATCGCCTCTTCAAGAATATTGAGGGCTTTCGCCAATGAGCCTTGTTGCTCCAAAATGAAACCGGCAAGAGCAAACGCTTCGAATCGTTTAGAATCCAGTTTCGCAGCGACCATAGCGTTTGAATAAGCCTCTGAATATTTTTGTTGCTGCAAGAGTCGGTTTCCTTTTGCAATCAAAGCGGTGTAGTTGTCCCCGTCCTGTTTGGCAGTGGGTGTCTGCACAAACAACTTTATGGGCACAATTAACAATACAATAAGCGCAATTACCAATATCGCTATAAGAGGCGCTATGGAACGAATCGCTTCTGGACGAAATCTTATTCGCTGCATAAAATTCAAATAAATACCAAAATCGTGCGTTTCTCGTGTAAAATCGCCAATAGAATTCACCGGCACTGCCAATCGTTGTGTCGAAAATAGTTTTGACGACATTGCGAAAACTAACTAATGATAGTTAAAACTTGAGTTACGGACAACCAAATTGAAAAGCTAATTTCAAGTATGAAGCAGAAAATTGAGCCAAGAAAGTTTGAAAGACTCTCCTTCGTCTATGCTATTTACTTAAAGAACGCCAATCTCTGTGGTGGACTGGGATGCTTGCGTGCCTTATTTTGGCAGGTGGCATCATCAAGGTATCACGCAAATAGAGAAATAAAAATATAGATACTGTAACAAGTAATGCGAAGGCTATGAGATACAAACGGTTTTGCCTTATCATTAGCTTGCTGACCATTGTTTTGATCGCAGGCCATCTGCAAGCGCTATCAGACTCCGACCTTCGCGAGTCGGCCAGCTACGACGCGTTGATTATGCAAGGCAATCAATCTCTCAAGGCCGGTAAGCTAAGCGATGCCTATGAGGATGCGCTTGCCGCTGAGAAGATGGATGGCAAGCGATTCGATGCTTACGCGCTGGCGGCATTGGCTCTCCATCGGCAGGGCTCATACGCCAAAGCTAAAGAAAATCTGGACGAGGCCCTTTCACGGGTGCCCGCCGAAAAGCGAGATGCATTGGCGCAATTTCAAAAAATACTTCTGGCCAATATTGAAACTGCAGGACGAGTTGCAGCAGTTCCAGAGAATCTTACGCCTGAGGCTCGGCGAAAGTTTGCCGCTCTCCGTTTGATACTGGATGAGGCGAACTCAGCGAAAGTGCCACAGGAGCGTCTGCGGCTGATCAACGAGTTTCTGGGAAAGAGCGCGGAACTGCTACAAACCTACCCACTCCAAACGAATCTCTGGTTACTGCGCGCCGCCACTGCCTTAGAGGCGAACAAAGAGATCGAGGCTAGGGAAGCCGGGAACAAGCTGATCGCCTTGGGTTTGGATGACAGCCAAGACCCTAAGTTAGTCGCGCTTATGGCGAAGCTAGAGCGCAAGGGCTGGCTTGGAACCAACTCTGCTGCTGAGCAGTCGATTACTTCGATCAACTCGATTGTTTTAACCAAGGCGGTTTCGTTACCAAAGCCTGGGGCTTCTTGGGAAAACAGCTTGGGTATGAAGTTTGTTCCCGTTCCGGGGGCCGAAGTGCTGTTTTGTATTTGGGATGTGCGGGTGCAGGACTTTGAAGCATTTGTTAACGCGACCAGTTACGACGCGACCGGCAGGATGTATTCGTTACGGAGTGGGAATTATGGGCAGCATGGGGATACATGGAGAAGTCCGGGGTTTAGCCAGGGACCGACGCATCCGGTGGTTGGGGTAAGTTGGCAGGATGCGATGGCATTTTGTGATTGGTTGACGAAGAAAGAACAGACTCAAGGGAAGATTAGTGAAAGCCAAAGCTATCGGCTGCCTCGCGAGACGGAATGGAATCAAGCAGTTGGAAACACGAAGTTTCCTTGGGGAGATGATTGGCCGCCGCCGGTTGGCGCTGGGAACTATGCGGGGAGCGAAGCAAAAGACGCGAACTGGCCGAGAATGTGGCAAACGATTAACGGCTACTGGGATGGGTATGCGAGAACCTCGCCTGTAGGCAGTTTCAACGCCAACCGCTATGGCCTTTATGACATGGGGGGTAATGTGTGGCAATGGTGCGAGGATAAGTTTGATAACCAACATGATTGGCGCGTGTTGCGCGGTGGGTCTTGGGGCGTTGTCGATCCCGTCATCCTGCTGTCGTCGTGCCGTCGCAGCCTCACGCCTGGTATTCGCATCATCCTCAACGGTTTCCGTGTTGTGTTGGTGGTTGGGGGCTCGGCTGCGAGGTGACGCAATTTTCCCTTTATCCTTTTGCTCTTTTACACTTTTTCCAAGCTGCCGCGAAGCGGCCAAAATTTTGAAATAGGGCTATGCACTTTAGTCCCGCTTGGGCCGAATGTGGCCGACCAATTGGATGGCTAAGGATTGCTAAACCACAAGATGCAGCGGTCAATGGAGTGATGTGCAAAGCCCCATTTTTGAGAACTTCAGGGTAGTAGCCGCTGACGGGTGGCTATCTGGTGGCGGAAGCGCATGTTGCGTGGTGGTTCATGGAACAATTGTGCTATGCATGTAACTCCACTCGCCACTATAACTTGTAATGTGTCCCCCCGCAAAACACTGCTCGTTGCGGTTGGTGAAGTTACGTGCATCGCCCTGTGGAACAATGGCAATCTCGACAGTTTGTTGTCGTCGAACCGCAATAACAACGTGACTGGAACTCGTAACAACAACGGCTTTCATGCACTAATTCTCATTTTGACTCGATTCTGGCGTTTCTTTTGCCATTTTTTGTCGATTTAGGCTTACTGTTTTGAGATTTGCACAAGATTGGAGTGCTTTTGCATGGAAAAATGTGAAGCAAAGAGTCACGATGAGAATTGCTGGCAAGCTGAGGTCAGATTGTTCCACACCGTCTGTCGCATTGGGTATCTTTCTGGCTGTGGCACTTGGGTGCTGCATTGTCCTGCTGCTTTCCCCGTCGCGCCAACGGCGCAACATCGGCTCCGCCGGCCTATCGCTTGCGATAGGGGTTAAGCGTTCTCCATTTTTTCTGTTTTTTGGGCGTGGGTGATTTTCTGACGTTGATTTGACGTTGATTTGACGGATGACTTGATTGTTGAACTGACTGATGAACCGATTGTTGAACTGATGC
>CAIUEN010000193.1 GCA_903898185.1 uncultured Verrucomicrobiales bacterium | reverse complement strand
TCCGCAAGTTCTTGCGCAATCACGTTCCAATTTGCGATCATGGTTTTAAGGTTAATCGCCGGGTTAATCGCATCCACAATCTGATGAAAGGCAAACGAGAATTCACGCCACCGACTGGGGGAGCGTTTGCGCTTGCAAGCAGTAGTTCACTATATACAATTGCCCGAAACCTTCATATTTTTGAATCGTTCTTTCTAAAAGAATGACTGAATTGTTGGCAACTAATACGCCGGAATTGTTCGATGTCGCGGTAAAACGGGCGGCGGAACTTTTGCGCGCCGGACAATTGGTGGCGTTGCCGACGGAGACGGTTTATGGACTCGCGGCCAATGCCCTCGATGCAGAGGCTGTGGCGCGAATTTTTGAAGCGAAAGGGAGACCATCGACCAATCCGATTATTGTCCACGTTGCCAGCTTGGAAATGGCGCGGCAGTGTGTGGCGCGATGGCCGCGTCTGGCGGATCAGCTTGCGCGCGCGTTCTGGCCGGGGCCCTTGACGCTGGTGCTTGAACGCGCTGCGATGATTCCAGATATTGTGACTGCAGGCGGACCAACGGTTGGCGTTCGCTGGCCCAGTCACCCCTTCATCCAAGCGGTGATCCATGCCTGCGGCTTTCCTTTGGCAGCTCCCAGCGCCAATCCGTCCAACGAGATTTCGCCCACCACGGCGCAGCATGTGCGCCATAGCCTCGGACGCCGAATTCCACTGGTGGTGGATGGAGGCCCCTCGCATGTGGGAATCGAATCGACAGTCTTGGATTTGATGTCCACGCCTCCCCGCCTGCTGCGCCCCGGCATGATTCATGCCGACGCAATTTTCGCCGTCCTGGGAGTAGAGCAGGCATCTTGCCTGCTCCCCAAAGATGGAGAATTGTCCACGGAGCCAGAGGCTCCTGGAACCGGCAGACCAGAGGTCTGCCCCACAAGGGGGGGCTCGCCTCCGGTTGCCAATGTTCTGCGCAGCCCCGGGATGCTCAAGCGGCATTACGCGCCGAAAGCGCGGCTCCTGATTCTCCAATGGCGTGACGAGGACGATTTGAAGGCTCAAATTCTGCAAACGGGATTGGCTTCATCAATGGGCGCTTGCCACATCATCGCTCATACGAGCA
Source organism: uncultured Verrucomicrobiales bacterium (assembly GCA_903898185.1). Taxonomy (GTDB): domain Bacteria; phylum Verrucomicrobiota; class Verrucomicrobiia; order Limisphaerales; family Palsa-1400; genus CAIUEN01. Next base: position 21,189 of record CAIUEN010000193.1, on the reverse strand, counting down.
TTCCCATGCCGCGCGAATTTGGGCGTGTAGCCGTCGTGCCGCGGGAACCGCTTGCTTTCGCCCGCGCTATTTACGCCGAACTGCATCAATGCGATGCGTCCGGGGCATCGGTGATTGTCGTCGAAGCCCCGCCCGAGGGCGAACCCTGGCGGGCGATTGCCGACCGGTTGGCGAGGGCATCGGCGGTTTAGACAAAATTGCCAGTAAGAGCCTCAGCAATTCTCACTCTGAGCAAGGAAGGGGAAAAATGCTGATCTGCCTGCGCACGAAGTTCTCGACTCCCTGCGGAGCCAGAGGCACCGCAACTGGCAGACCAGAGGTCTGCCCCACATAGAGACTTGCCAGCAAGAGCCTTCAGGCTACTTGACAAACCGCGCGAAAATCCGGTTTGCCTCTTCCAGGTTTTCCTTCGAGCCGATGTCAAACCACAACCCGGGAACCTGCCAGGTATAAACCGGAGCGCGACTGTAGAGCCACTGGACCAAGCGGCCCGGTTGATCTGGATTATTGCCTTCGGACACATACTGATTGATCAACGGCAGCACTGATTTTGGATAGTAGTAGAGCGCTATTCCAGTGAGAGTGCTGGTGGGTTTTTTCGGTTTTTCTTCAAAAAACGTAATCCGGCCATCCGGGCCAATCGAAATGGAATTGTATTTTTTGATTTGCTCCAGATCTCCGACATCGTAAACCCCCAGCACTGGGGCATTGACTTTGCGGCAGAATGCGCCGAACTCTTCAACGCTCTGGCTGAACAAGTTATCCCCCGCCACCACGATCAAATCATCATTGATCTTCTCGCGGTTCAAAACCAGGTGCATGTCGCCAATGGCGCCAAGCTTGTTTGAATCGTCGGTCGAACCGTCGTTGATGATGGTGAAGTTGAGCCGTGCTTTGGTGGCGCGATAGCCGTCTGCCCATCTCTGAAAGTGAGAGGCGAACTTGGCGTTGGTCACCACGATTACCTGGTCAATGTCGCCAATGGGCGCAAGATTATCCAGAACATGCTCGATCATCGGCTTGCCGGCAACCGGCAGCAAGGGTTTGGGCTGAGTTTCGGTGAGCGGGTACAAGCGGGTGGCATAACCCGCAGCCAGAATCAGTAATTTCATAGGTTACATCTGCGTCTCAAACAGTCCCGGAGCCGCCATTCTGGCAAGCGCCCGAGACCGTTCCAAGATTTCCCGACTTGAGTCGCATTTCAAGGCAAATTCGCCCAATTCCTTGATTTCAGCGTTTTTCAGCCGCCGAATCATCAGCTTGATTTGAGGCAGCAACGGTGGAGCCATGCTTAATTCATCCGCGCCCAAGGCCAGCAAGAGCGGGGTCAACTCGGGGTCGCCAGCCATCTCGCCGCAAACACCACACCAAATATTGTTCGCATGCGCCGCTTCGGCTGTCATTTGAATGAGCCGAACAATGGCGGGATGGGTCGGTTCGTATAAATACGCAATCTTCTGGTTCATCCGATCGACAGCCAGCGTGTACTGAATCAGGTCGTTGGTGCCAATCGAGAAAAACTTCACATGCTTGGCCAGGAAATTGGCCGCAATCGCGGCGGACGGGATTTCGATCATCACGCCAATTTCGAGATTCTCGTCAAACGCCTTCCCTTCGGCCCGCAACTCAGCCTTGTATTCCTCGACGAACGCGTTGGCCTTCAGGACTTCGTCCTGGCAGGAGACCATCGGGTACATCATCTTAACGTTTCCTTCGGCACTGGCGCGAAGGATGGCGCGAAGTTGAGCGCGAAAAACCTCCTTCTCCTCCAGGCAATACCGGATGGCCCGCCAGCCCAGAAACGGGTTCATCTCCTGCGCAACTTGGAGTTTGGAGATGAACTTGTCGCCCCCCAAGTCCAACGTGCGGATGATCACCGGTTGGGGTTTTAATTCGGAAGCCACCTTCCGATACGCATCGTATTGTTCATCTTCGGTCGGCAGTGCCGAACGATTGATGAACAGGTATTCGGTGCGGAACAGTCCCACGCCCTCGGCTCCGAAGTACTTCACCGATTCAATATCCGAAATCTGCTCGATATTGGCGGAAAGCGTCAATTTGGTTCCATCCAGCGTCACGGCAGGCAGGACGGTGATTTCGCGGAGCTTTTCCTGGATGTTGACCTGGCGTCGAACCAGTTGGCCGTATTCGAAAAGAGTCTGATCTGACGGATGAATGATCAGCGCGCCATTGTAGCCGTCCAACAGAACGTAGGTTCCGCTTTGAAGTTTCTGGCTGGCATTCTGCAATCCGGTCACTGCCGGGATTTGCAGCGATCTCGCCATGATCGCCGTGTGCGAAGTCTTGCTGCCAATATCGGTGCCGATGCCCAAGACGATTTTACGATCCAAGAACGCCGTCTCCGAAGGCGGCAGGTCGTAAGCAACAATGATGCACGGCTCGCGCAGATTCTGCAAATCCTGTCGTTGAACCCCCATCAAGTTATTAAGAATGCGCGAGTTCACGTCGCGCATGTCAGCCGCGCGCTCGCGCAGGTAGGCATCGTCGATTGCGTTGAGTGTCGCGGTATATTTCTCGGTAAACTCGTGGAATGCCCATTCCACGTTGACCCGTTTTTGGACAATCTGGTTGGTAACCGAGTCGATCAATGTCGGATCTTCCAGAACCAGCAAATGGGCGTCGAAAATCCGGGCCTCCTCGTCGCCAATGGCCTTGCTGATCTTGTGCTGCACATCAAGGATCTCACGGCGGGTCGTAATCAGCGCCTGCTCGAATCGCTGAACTTGCTGCGGCAGGTCTTCTTCGCTCACGTCGTATTTGGGGATCGAAAGCTCGGCTTTCTTGAGGACAAGAATCCGCCCATGGCATACCCCCGATGAAACTGGGATACCCCTAAAAATACGCTCTTCGACCGGACCTTGTTCTGTCATACTTTATGTCGATTGTTGAGCTCATGCTGGCACAAGCCAGCGCAGAAAAACAGCAAAATAAGTTTGCGATTTTTTGTGTGGCAAAAAAAGCTGTTCTTCACTGCGCAAGCTATGTCAAACTGGCGTTGTGCGCGAAGCCATTTTTAAGACAGTCCCGCGCCGGTTCGCCGGTGGCTGTCTGATTTGCGGTGGCGCCAATAACTGGAAAGGCCATGTCCAAGCGCGTTGTCATTGTTGATGGCGATCCATCGCATATCGCCAGTTTCAGCCACAACCTGATTCGGTTATGTCCGGATTGGGAGCTGACATTTTTCCCCGCTGGTGCCGAGGCGCTCAAGCATCTCGAAGCCAATCCATGCGACGTGTTTGTGTCGGACATGGCTTTGCCCGATTCAACCGGTTCCCAGCTTCTGAACGAGATTGGCAAGATATACCCACAGGTATTGCGGTTCATCATGGCGGATTCCTTTGATAAGGATTTGGTCATGAAATGCGTGCTCGGATCGAACCATTTCCTGCCCAAGCCATGCGAGCCGGAAGCCGTCCGAAAAGCGGTGGATCGAGCCGTCACGTTGGAGACATGGCTAAGCGATGACGCCATCAAAAGTCTGGTGGTTCGCATTCGCACCTTTCCCAGCATCCCATCGCTCTATTTCGAGGTGCTCAAGGAGTTGAGATCGTCGGACACGTCGGCTCAAAGGGTTGGCGATATCATCGCCAAGGATCTGGCGATGTCAACCAAGGTGCTCCAAGTTCTCAACTCCGCTTATTACGCGATTCCCAGGCAGATCACCGATCCGACTGAAGCTGTGAACATGCTCGGGTTCGAGATGGTCAAATCGCTGGTGTTATGCATCCAGGTGTTTTCGCAATTCGACAAGGTCAAGCCTTACTATTTTTCCATTGATAAACTTTGGAGGCACAGCACTGCGGTGGCGCATGCCGCCCGAATGATCGCCCGCTTTGAAAAACTGGGCGCCGAAGTTGCCGACGAAGTCTATACCGCCGGACTGCTGCATGACATCGGCAAGCTGGTTCTGGTTTCCAATTTCAGCGACGAATATCAACAGGTTCAGGAACGGGTGCGCAAGGAGGGCGTCCCGATTTGGGACGCTGAGAAGCAAGTGTTCCACGCGTCACATGCCGAGATCGGCGCGTATTTGATCGGCCTTTGGGGGATGCCTCTGCCGTTGGCCGAGGCGGCCTATCTCCATCACAGCCCTCGCCGCATGGGCACCTCGGCGCCCGCAACAGTGGCATTGGTTCATGCTGCTAACGTAATCGTGAGCGAAAATGAAATCGACGAGGGGCAGTTTATCCCGGAAATGGATGAAGCGTTTTTGGCGCGGGTCGAATTTGGAGAGCGGGCGCAAACATGGCGGGATTTGATCGCTGGCAAGGAACCGGAGAAGGCCAAAGTGAGGTCAGGTCAGCCCCAGACATGGACGCGACCTCAACCTCCCGCGACGACATCGATAGTCAGGGAAGTGCCGCAGTGGATATTGACGCTGGTCGTGAGCAGCGCAATTTTCCTTGTCGGCATAACCATCTTAAGATTGCTGGGATTGTGGTAGGGGAGTTGGATGGAATAATCATTCCGAAATTGCTGACAGCTTTTGCCTTGATTTGCGTTGCGCCCGGCATAGGCTTTCATGAGCAAAGTGTTTTAGCAGATCATAGTTTGCTGGCACTGTGAGCATTTGTGGATGGGATCGGGTGGCCGTTTTGTCGCCAGCGGGTGTTTAGGCGCCGATAACGATGAATTCAATGAATCAAATATGACTGACACGCGCAAGCTGATGCGGCGCCAAGCTGAGCTTCTCCCGCTCAACCGGCTCCATTCCGTTTGCAAGAGCTTATGAACGGCGCTGAAATCGAGAAAAACCAGCGGATTCTCATCATCGATGACAATCACGCCATCCACGATGATTTTCGCAAAGTGCTGGAAGTGTCCGACGATAATGACACGCTGGAAGCGGCTGAAGTGGAGCTTTTTGGCAAATCCAGCGGCGCGCCCAAGATGGTCGGCTTTCACTTGGATTCAGCGTATCAAGGCAAGGACGGCTTCGAAATGGTAAGGAAGTCCGTCGAGGTCGGTCAGCCTTATGCCATGGCATTCGTGGATATGCGCATGCCTCCGGGATGGGACGGATTGGAAACGATCATGAACATCTGGGAAATCTACGCAGACCTGCAGATCGTCATCTGCACCGCTTATTCGGACTATTCCTGGGCAGATTTGCTGGAAAAAATCGGGCTGTCGGATCGATTGCTGATCCTCAAGAAACCGTTTGATACCATTGAAGTGCTTCAATTGGCGACCGCATTGACCGAAAAATGGCGGCTGATCCAGCAGTCGCGCAACAAGTTGGGCGAGATGGAGCGGATGGTGGCTCAGAGAACTTGCGAGCTTCAGGGCACGATGGAAGATCTCAAGAAAAGCCTTGCAGCGCGAGAGCAAACCGAAAAAGCCTTGCGCAAGGCCAAAGAAGAGACCGAAAACGCCGCGCGGGCAAAAAGCGAGTTTCTGGCCAATATGAGCCACGAGATTCGAACGCCCATGAACGGAATCGTCGGCATGGCCGGTCTGTTGCTCGATTCAGAGCTCCAGCCCCTCCAGCATGAGTTTGCCCAAACCATCCAAATCAGCGCGGACAATCTCCTCACGATTTTGAACGACATTCTCGATTTTTCGAAGATCGAAGCCGGCAAGCTGACCTTCGAGATACTTGATTTCGACCTGCGCGAAACCATCGAGGAAACCTTGGATATGCTCGCGCAGCGGGCTCAGTCCAAGGGCTTGGAGTTGCTCAACGACACCCCGGCGGACATGCCGCGGCACCTGCGCGGCGATTCCGGACGCCTGCGTCAGATTTTGACAAACCTGATCGGCAACGCCATCAAGTTTACCACTCGCGGCGAGGTTGTCGTGCGCGTGCGCGCCGAATCCGAAACGCCCACCCATTCGACAATCCGCTTCGAAATCAAGGACACCGGCATCGGCATCCCGGAAGAAGAGCAGTCCAAGCTCTTTCAAGCCTTCAGCCAGGCCGATACGTCGATCACGCGCAAGTTTGGCGGCACCGGCTTGGGCTTGGCGATATCGAGGCAGTTGGTCTCGATGATGGGTGGGCAGATTGGGGTTCTCAGCCAGCCCGGCAAAGGCTCGACATTTTGGTTTACAGCCAGTTTTGAAAAACAGACCGGGGAAATCCACCCCGCCGGTTTGCAAAACCATAACCTCTGCAACTTGCGGGTACTGGCGGTGGACGATAACGCCACGAATCTCCAAATCCTGCGCCATCAATTGGCCGCATGGAAAATTCAGAAAGGCAGCGCCAGCAGCGGGATGGAGTGCCTTCAGATGCTCCGTTCTGCCGCCGTGGAAGGGGTGCCTTATGATGTGGCGCTGTTGGACATGCAGATGCCCGAAATGGACGGACTGACTCTGGCGCAAACCATCAAGTCCGATCCTGCCATCTGCCGCACTCGACTCATTATTCTCACATCATTGGGGCAGATGATGACTGCCGACGAGCTCCGTAAGCTTGGAATCGACCTTTACCTGGTCAAACCGGTCAAACAAGCCCGACTGTTCGATTCTCTGGTCAATGTCTTGGGCAAGACCGGCGCGGAACATCTTTACTCCGAATCCTCCAAGAAAACATTGACCGGTGGGATAGCTTGGCGACCCGCCAGGATTCCACGAATTCTCCTGGCCGAGGATAACCAGATCAACCAGAAAGTTGCCATGGGCCAGTTGTCCAAGCTGGGATGCACCGCCGATATCGTCGAAAACGGCGCGCAAGCCATCCGGGCGCTCAACAAAACGCCCTACGACGTTGTTTTTATGGATTGCCAGATGCCCGAGATGGACGGCTACGAGGCATCCCGCTCGATTCGCAACTGCGAATTGGTCAGCGAATATCCGTGCCCATGGAAAGTGCCCCTTTACATTATCGCCATGACCGCCACCGCCATGCAGGGCGACCGCGAAAAGTGCCTCGCTTCCGGAATGGACGATTACATCAGCAAACCAGCTCAGATTCACGACGTCCAAGCCGCTTTGGAGCGGTGGAATGAAATCGTGAAGAAACGCGATCAACAACCTCCCACTCCCCTACAGAAACCCATGCAAACACCAGCCGTGGAATCGTTCAGCTCCGAAGAACCTCCGGTTGATTTGGAACTGCTCAACAGCATTTTCGACAACGATTCTGACCAGGTTCAGGAAGTCCTCCTGCTCTATCTGGAGCAAGCCAGTGCGCAAATTCAGAACATCGGTGTGGCCATCCAATCGAAAACATACGCCGACATCAACCACCACGCCCATAAATGCGCCGGTTCCAGCGCCAGTTGCGGGATGACCCGCATCGTCCCTTTCCTGCGCGAACTCGAGCGCATGGGCAAGGAAGGCGACCTCACCAACGCCTCCGGTGTTCACGCCAAGACCCAGAATGAATTTGAGCAGATACGCTCATTTCTGAAAGACAAACTGGGACTGGAGGGATGAACCTAGTACCGTGAGTCGTAAATTCGTGAGTCGGATCGAAGCACCTTTTCCCCACTAAAATGAGAGTTCAACCGACTCACGAATTTACGACTCACGGTACTAGGTTTTTGGTCATTTCGGCACTGCAGCCGAATGCTCGTCAGTCGGCCGCGCTGCCTGTTTTAGCTGCAGCTCCAGCTTCTGAATGCGCGAGGAGAGACGCTCAGCGATTTTCCTGAAGTCTTCCGGCAACTCCACACACTCTGCGCAATGATGACGCGAGGCATTGGAGCCTTTGAGCGGGTATTCAAATTGTTTGCCGCAAGCCCGGCAGGCGCGAAGACGAGTGGCTGGTTGTGATTTCATTGCTAACTTTACTTTCTGCTCACGCCTCCATCCAGAAGCAGTCGCCGTTCGCGCGAGCGGGTTTCGCCAATGGGGCTGACGCGGATGGCCGCTTCGTCGCTGACTGGGCATTCATGCTCACAAATGCCGCAGCCGATGCACAGAACCGGGTCAACGTAAGGCCGACGCAGAGTGACTTGCTGACCGTCCCGGCGTGTGATGGTCACTTCGCGTGAGTAAATGGCTTTGGGTGAGGTAGGGCAAACCTCCTCGCATACGACGCAAGGCGTTTCCATGCTCCACGGCAGGCAGCGCCCACGATCGTAAAAGGCTGTGCCCAGCCGAATTGGGCCCTGTTTGGCAAACTTTCCAACGCCCGTTTTCTCTTCGATCGTAATCCGTTGAATGGCGCCGGTCGGGCAAACCTGACCGCACAAGGTGCAGTTCAGTTCGCAATAGCCCACCTTCATATTGAGGATGGGGGTCCAGATTCCCTCCACGCCGGCTTCCATCAGCGTGGGCTGCAAGACGTTGGTCGGACAGACTCGGATGCACTGATCGCACTTGATGCAGCGATCCAGAAACTGTTTTTCCTCCACCGAACCTGGGGGACGAATGACTTTCTTGTTATAGTCCCGGTCGGACGCTCCTGATGTGCGGCCAAAGGCAAAAAAGCACGCGCCCGCCAAGCTGGCCAGCACCGCGCGCCGGGCGGGAACCTGCGGAGCGGTAAGCTCGCGCTGTAAATTGGGCATGAACTTGAACGAGATCGCTTTTTCCGGACAGTCTTCGATGCAATTGAAACAAACAAAACACTCGCTCTTGCGCAGTTGGGTGTGCGGATCGGCAGCGCCCTCGCAGTTCTTCAGGCAGAGATCGCAGTCCACGCACTTATTGGGATCGCGATCAATCCGCCAGAGCGAAACCATTGACAGAGTCCCCAGAAACGCTCCCAACGGGCACAACACCCGGCAGAAGAATCGCGGGATCACCACATTCATTGCCACCAAAAAGAACAGCAGAAACCCAATCACCCATCCTCCAGAATGGAAGAATTGTCGGACATAGACGGAGGCCGGAAATATCATGTTCAACGTCGGCATGATCGCTGTGGCCATGGAACGGTAGAACAGGCAGATCGGATCCAGCAGGCCGACTTGCAAACTGCCACAGATTGCCGCCACCACCACTGCGATGAGGATGATGTATTTTACTTGATAGATGCTACGATACCGGTTGGACTCAACGCGTGTTTTTTCCACGGACCGTCCTTTGCCAAACAGCCAGCCGATGAAATGGTGGAGAATCCCGTAAGGACAAATCCAATTGCAGAAAATGCGCCCCAGCAGCAGCGTTGGAACCCACAGAAGCAGGCTCCACAACAGTCCCTTGTAAACTGTATGAGTGGTAATGGCGGTGGCAAACGAGACCAACGGATCGAGCTCCAGGAAGAGCGAGGCCGGGTAGCCTTTCAGATAGCGCAGGTCAGTGATGATGACAAAGAACAGGAACAGGCTGAAGAAGAAGACCTGCGAAATGCGGCGGGCGGTGCGGATTTTCATGACTTTGACTCGATTGGATCAGACCTGAATCTCCTTGTGGAAAACGTCCTGCCAATTCTTATTGCCCAGCCCCCGTTCGTGGGCCTTGTGAATGTAGGTCAATTCGTCCAGGTCACGTTCCATCAAGCGCGTGTAACCATAGCTGTCCACGGCGACCATGTCGATTCCCGCCACCACCGTGCCCATCGACTTGACATCGGAAAGCCGTCCGCCGGTTGGGCCGTTGCGCATCAGCACATTCATGCCGTCCAGGATGACCAGCGTCGGTTTCATCATCAGCGCGAAGTCGGAAACGATGCTGTGAATATGCTGGTGAAACTGGTTGCGCTGACCGCCGAGCAATCCGTACCAGTTCTTCATGGTCATTGAGGCGTGGCAAAGATTGTGATCTTTGCAGGGCGCCAGCCCGATCACCTTGGTCGCTTTCTTGAAAGGCTCGTGGAAAAAAGTCCAGTTGCGCAGAATTTCGCCTTCGATCTGGAGCGGTGAAAAGAAATTCGCTTCAGGGTAGAGAAGCGAGAGATTGAGTTCGCTCGCCACCGCCTGCAGCCCGCTCTTGAGGAAACACCCGGCTGGGCTATTGATCGGATTGTCCGCCACCAATACCTTGGACGCCCCAGCCTCCAGTACCAGGCGAGCCACAGCCCGCAGGGCATCCGGATGTGTCGTAGCCGCCAAGGCGGGCGACCGATCAAACCCCACGTTCGGCTTGATCAGCACGATATCGCCCTTCTTCACGAATCGTTCCATTCCTCCCAAAGCGTCGATGGCCGCGCGGATGACGGGCGAGTGCTCGGTTCCGTGGGCAATAGCCAGAGACGGCAGAACTTTGCTGGCTTCGATTCTGTAGCTGGGCAGGGTGAGACCTTGTTGTTCCTCGAATCCGGGGATAAAATGGTCTTTTTGCCAAAGAGCAGCTCCGCCCACTACTCCTCCTGCAATCAGCGCAGTGGTTGCGCCGACGCGCAAAAGAAATTCACGCCGACTGATGGCAGGCTCTGAACTGGTCTCACCGAACGAAGCGTTTTCTGAGTGATCTTTCATGGGATTTCTCCGGGATTATTGGATTTCGCCCCGGAGGTATTTCTCCACGAATTGACGGGCTTTGGCTCGATCCTCCGCATCGTATGCTCCGCCCAGTTCGCCTTGCCGCTGGTAAATGACTTTCCAGGCGCCAAAGCTTTCCGCTTCAAATATCTGAGCGCCACTAATTCCCGGCACATCCGACGTTTTGCCAAAACGACTGGAAAACGCCCGGTAGGATTTCCATCCCTCAGCCGCCGCTTCCGGGGTGGCCACCATCACGAAGAACGGCACATTGGCTCCGTCGAAATTGTAGCTGGCCTGAAACACGTTCTTCATGAATGCCTGGCCTTGGGCGTTGTCTTGAATAAACGTCACCGATTCTGGAATCAGTCCCAAATTGGGCAGACGCCGCCGTCCGTCCAAACCTGCGTCGTCCACCGGAATCGACTTGGCCCGGTTCTCCGCCACCGCCGCCGCCAGTTCTGTCGTTCTTGGTTTCTGGTCTGAAGCAAGAATTTGTATATAATACGCGCCTTGCCGGAAATAATAGCCCAATTCGCCCGCGTAACCATCAGAAACGTATGTCAACAGCCTGCCCTTCGGATCTCGTTCCAAGGCGAAAATGCCGAACGCGTTAATCGGGGTATCCATCCGAAACTCAAATACGTCCACAAAGCTCCCTTCCAAACCAATCACCGAAAAGGAGCGGGAGCGCAGTTGCTGAAAATTGAAACCGACATAGGCCGGAGCGCGACCGTCGATTTTCTCAAACAGAGTGTCGGCGGAATAGAATTCGGTCTGGCCCATAGGCGCCAACCCAGGCAGTTTAATTTCCATCGCCTCTCCTTTTGGAACCACAGCGGTTTGTGCCTCTCCGCCATGTCCCTCAGCCGACACTGGAACTGCGGCATGCCGCGCCTCAGCGTCTTCCGCCCGGCCATCGGTTTCCCCACGCAGTGTCCCGGCTTTTCCTTCCATAGCGGAAGCAGTTCCATTTAGAGCTTCGATTCGCAAGGCATACCGATTGGGATCAAAGTGCCTGCCTTTGACCGCAATCGCGACCGCGATGATCGCCAGGCAGCAGACAATCAGAATACTGATAACGCGTTCCGTTGGAGGCACGTCCACTCGAACGAACGACTTTCGATTCTGTCTCTGAGGTTTAGGCACTTTGGCAATCGGCGGAGCTATGCGAATGTCCGATCAGGCGAAGTAATGCTCCGCGCGCCTCATGATTGCCGGATAGTCGATCTTAAACGCGCAACGATCTCGCAAGCCCGCCAGATCGATGGATGAATGGTCGCGAAGCGAAGGCGACAGGGCCTGGTACATTGCTCGCGCTTCCTGGTTGCCATCCTGCTCGTAGTAGGTCACGAAACGGGCAATATCATGGAATGCAACATCCGTCCGAGCCGCCATTTCAGCGCACGCGGGACAACCCGGACACAGAGTCCGGCGATGGGCCATCACGGCCTCCTTGAGTAAATCCAAATGCCCCATCTTGAGCGGGCCTTTGTAGCTGCGGGCGGCGGCGGTGTTGGTTTCCATCTGGCCCACATTTTCAATCATCGAACAAATGGAGGAAATGCGAGAATCACTCCAGACTGCGTGCAGCAGCGCTTGGTGCAAGGTCAATCCGAGTTTGTCGAATTCAGGCATGCGCTTTGGCAGGTCGCCTGAGTTGCGCATGGTTTTCATCGCCACCAAACCAATCCCCGCTTTATGACACGCATCAAGCGCCTTATCAAAGGCTTCGCCACGCTTGTAGAACGGAGTGTAGGCCAGCATGATGACATCGACAAACCCGCCCTCGGCGGCGGCGTTGAGATACTCGGAGAGGCGGGCGTCATGACAGGCAAAGCCCACGCGCTTGACCTTTCCGGATTCCTTCAACTTCTCGGCCACCTTGCGGAGGCGGTCACTCTTTGGCCACTCCAGCGATTCCTGCCCGTAATCGTTTGTCCCAATGCCATGAATGAAAAAGAGATCCAAGTAGGGCGTCCCGCATGCAGCCAGTCGTTTATCAATCATTTCCAACAACTGCTCCGGCCCTTTGCGGGGGTGGTCTTTGGAAACCAGAAAAATCTCTTTGCGACGCTCAGGATGCTTTGCCAGCCATTGAGCGACAAACGTTTCCGACTTGCGGTTCAAATAGCAATCCGCCGTATCGAAGTAACGCATGCCCAACGACCAGGCGATGTCTAAATACTGGGGACTCAAGGCGCTCATCATGCCGCCCAAGGCAACCATCGATACATGTGGCCCATCTTTGCCCAACTGTCGGAAGGGCAACGGAGGCAATTCAGTTTTAGCCGGTTCACTTTCAGCGGCTTGCGCCCGAATCAGAGGTGTGGCAACAGCCAATCCAACAGGCACAGTAACAGCAACTTTCAGAAAATCACGGCGGGAAGTGTTAGTTTTTTGTTTCATGGCAATAAAAATATACAGTTCTTATTATCACAAAATGGATTTTTCGCAAGGGGGGTGTACAGGAAAGCAGCAATTTTCGTTATGTACCTCTGGTATGCCAGCACCTCGTTATCGAGGTGCAGTGATTAGTTGTGCTGACTGTTGCGGTGGGCTCCGCTGGGAGTCGAAAACTTCATGCGCAGGCAGATCACCGTTTTTCCCATTCCTTGCTCAAAATGAGAACTGCTGTACTCAAGCAGCAGGTGCTTGACTTGCAGGCAGACCGGATGAGCACTCATTACCAAGCCAGCAATCAGTTGCTATAAATTGCGCATCGCCTTTGCGCGATCTTCTGCAAATCGTTCCAACACAGCGTCCCAGTCTGGAAGAATCTCGCACTTGGGCATGAACTTAGTGCCATATCGCTTCTTTTGGCAAAAATAGACGATGGCATAAAAGTCTTCCTTCTCGTCCTCGCTTTCGACAAACCAAGCATCCGCATCGCGGTTTACGGCGGAAACATATAGTTTCTTGAGGTAAAGAGGATGGCCCGGGCCGATCTTTGTTTTCAAAAAACTCAGCATCTCGTCCATGTATTCCATCCACGTCATACTCCAAGGCCATTCAATGTGCAGTGTTCGGTCAACTGTGGCTTTAGTTGTAGTAGTTTCTAAATTTGTGGTTTGGCGTTTCATTCTATGTGTGCCATGTTCCGCAACTATAGCCGACGGCCAAATGCTTCCAAGGAACGACGGGCTTCCGCAGCCATGGGAAGTGATTTCGCATGGGCAATTCTAAATCCGAGCGCGGCGGCTATCGGCTGAAGGGCTTGAATCAAAAGAGGGGAATCTGATTTGACAACCACGGGACGGCATTGGGCGGCTTGAATAGACTGTAATAAACCCAGCACGGCTGTTTGGGCCATGGTGTGCTTGGTGCCACAGGTCTTGACTCCCAACACAATCCCGCTGCTTGATTCGACTCCGAGCGAGATTTTAGGGTAAAAAGGGCGTGGCGGTTCGCCAATGCGCATGTCCGAGTAGAATGCCGTCAACTCCCATTGAGTTCTGGCAACTTGCGGCAATTTCATCAGGGGCGCCAAATCAAATTCCTGCGGGTTCACTGCGGGATCCGGCGGCGGTGGATCAGCAAAAATGGCATGCCATTCAAGCTGGCCAGCAGACAGAGGCCCTGTTCCAGTAGCAGTAATAAACGGGAATTCAGGCATGTGATGGGGGTCGTAAAGATCGGATTTTGTTCGCAGAAGCTCGGAAAAACGGGCGGCATTGTTCAAGTCATCAAGCAAAAGGCGAGCTTCTGCCTCATCAATAAACCATGGCACGTAGCCGGGTTTGTGGCTCTTGAACTTGGGATAGAGCTTGGGCCTGGAAACGGCAGCCTTGAAATCAATCTGCTGGATGACATCACGGTCTGGTTTGTCAAGGCGTGTGAGGGGCACAAAGTTGGCCAGCAACGCATCCTGATAAAAAATGCCGTCGGGGTCTTCCGGCGCGAACTGGCCCATGAGCAGACGCAAGAGGAAGTTGGCACCTGTGCTGCCTCGATAGGTGACCATGCCAAAAACCTCGCCCAAGGCACCGAGAATGGAAACCATCCGAGTTCCATGCTCGTTGTTTACGCCAAACACATGAGAATCACTCATCCACTGCCAAGGGGCCAGAAGTTGGAAGCGGGTGGCAGCATGGTACAAATCACGCCAAAGTTCCAATGGAACCGATGGTGGTGGAACTGGGTCTTTCTTGTTCGCCATATAAAGCTGTTTGGATCAATGTCACGGCGCAGGCTCTTGCCAGCACCACCTGTTGATTATGTTTCGTAACAGACCGCGCACAAGGTTTATCTTTTCGGCTGCAGCGGCGGCGGGGCTGCCTTCCTGTCACGCACACTGCGCAAGGCACGGCGAAATTTGCCATTTGACTTGGTATTTCAAACCGGTAGGTTTGGAAAATGAAAACGAACAAAAAACAATCTTCTCCCACGCCAGTTTCAAAAAAACAATTACCTGTCGATCCGATCGTCAACAGCGAACCGATCACAGCGAAAGCCGGGGTCTCCATCTACCACCTGAAGGTCGTTCTGGAGGGAACGAAGCCGCTGGTCTGGCGCCGACTGCAAGTGCCAGGCAACGCCAACCTTGGCTGGCTCCATGCCGTTCTCCAAGTGGCAATGGGCTGGAGCAATAGTCACCTCCACCAATTCTTGTTTGGCGATCAGGTTTGCTCGGACCCGTCCTCCGGGCTGGAAGATAACGATCCGTCGGTCTTGGACGAGAGCAAGGTTATTTTGTCGGATGCCATCCCCAACCCAAAAGACAAGATGACCTACGAATACGATTTCGGCGACTCTTGGAATCACAAAATCATCGTCGAGAAAATCCTGAGCGCCGATCCTGCCGCATCCAAAGTGGCTCTGTGCCTTGACGGCGCCCGCGCCTGTCCGCCTGATGACTGCGGAGGTGTCCCGGGTTACGCCGACATGCTCGAAATCATCAAGAGCCCCAAGCACCCAGAGTACGAGTCCACGCGGGAATGGCTCGGCGATAGGTTCAATCCGGAGACGTTCGATCTTGAGAAGATCAACGCCTGCCTTCGGAAACTGAAATGGCCCCGCTCCACGGAGAGCCACCTACGCAAAGCGCTCATGGAGCGGGATGATTGCCAGGAATGATTTAGCTGCCCAAGTCAGATTAGCGGCTCGCTGACGCTCGCCGGAAAGGAGGACACGGATGCCTGTGCTACCTGAACAGTCACGCAGGCTCTATGGATAGAGCGATCTGGGAATTGTTGGATTCTTGGCTAGCCAATGCCTCTATTTTGCCCAAAGAGCAATAGATTGGCGGATGATTTCATCCAACTCGGCTTTGGAGTCACCGCCGCCGAAGGTGAATGTGCCGGTGAGATGTTTCCAATCATCGGTCGAAAGGCCGTAAAGGTCGCGAGCGATGAAGACTTCCAAGGCGGCGCGTTCTTTCAGATCGCGCGGGTCTTTCAAGAGCTTGGCGGCGCTATTAGCCACTTTCGTTTTCTGCGCGGCGGCAAGTTTTGGCAACGGCAGTTCGTAAATGTAAAACATGTTCACTGTCGCCGACATTTTGCTGCGGATGTAGTAATTCAACGTCAACGAATCCAGCAAGCACAGAACCAACCGGGCTTCTTCTGCAGACACCGGTTCTCGATAAAGATTTCCAGTCTCAGTCAATTGGTAGTTGGCCGGAATCAAATAGCTCACAGAATCGGAGAAATATAATCCCGCAGGAAGCAATGTGGCAATGATGGTGCGTTCATTGGTTGAACTGCCAACTCGTCGGAACACCACGCGCTCATAGTCGCAATCGAGCTGAAATTTCTTCACGATCCATAAAGCTTCCAGAAAAGCCTCAAACTCGATTTTTTTGGTTGGCACCTTTTTGCCTTCGACCTGTTCCACTTTGCTGTCGCGGATAAACTGGCCAAGCCTGTAAAGCTCCTTACGAAGCAGTTCGCAACGCGCAGCCCCATCGTCAGCATGAAATGTCCGCGCGGCAAATGAGGCGTCGAACTGGTGAATCATTTTACCTTCGTAAATCACAGACTCGCCCTTGCGCAGTTTCCGATCAGGTGCCTTGATGTAAAGCCCCACATCATCCGCCGGATGCAGTTCCCGTCGGAACCGGTACCCATGTTCACCAAGCAACTTGTGGTCAGCGCGAATTCTGGAGGTGACCTCGTAATCTTTTGCGGACCGGAATTCCATCACGGAAAGCAATTTCGGCGAAAAACGTCGTAACATTTCGACGCTATAACGAATCGGCGGTTTGAAGGCATCCTTTGGGTCGCGAAGGTAAAACCGCGCATCAAAGGCGTGGTCTTTGGGCGTGGCTGCTCCCTTGACAATCTTAAAGAAACCAAACTTGAAGCGGTTGTCCACGTCAGGGAAGATGTGCTTAGGATGCTCACTGCCATCCACCAGCTCGGAATAGCCGCGATTCTCAAAAGAAGTCAGTTCATCAAGCCGGTGTTCAGTAAAAAAACATCGGCGCAGATCAGCGCATCCCTCGTCAGTTTGGATGCTGGATGGGACAAGCAACGAGAATTGTCCGCCTGTTCGCACAATAGAAAGGTCGCGTTCGATAAACAACTTGAATAGATTCCAATCACCCGTCCCCTGCTTATTGTAGGCTTTGCCAAAGTATTCCTTGTGAAGCTCGTAATAGGCTTCCTGCTCGCTCCAGCGAGTTGCAAAATCAGCGTTGTTTATCAACTCGATATCGAACCACTTGTTAAACGTCGGGCCATCCATTCCCATCTTGCTGAACTGTGGTTTGCCACGATAAAAGCTGGCGGCGAATTCCTTGCGGATGGGTTTGAATCCTTCCCACGGTGGATTGCCAATAATGCCGTCAAACCCGCGTTCTTGTTCTGGCCGGGGTTTGCCATCCCGATCAAACCACGCCGGGAAGAAAGCAAGCGCGACGAAGAGGGCAGCCGCAGGCAGCGATTCGTTTTGAAAATGTTCAGTGAGATTCTCACGCAGCTTGTCTTGGAGTTTCAGGGCAGCTTCCAACGGTTCGTGATCGGACGGGTTGGTGAGATACTGCTGGCGGAGGACGCTGAGTTTCTTCATCGCATCGCCGCAGACTTCGGAAAGGTAGGCCACTTGCCTGACCGGATCGGTATCGACCAGTGAATCGGCACAGACGAAATTGAGGCGCAGACTGGGGAGTGTGCGGTTAATGTCGCCGGTCAGATTCCGGAAATTGTAGTCATCGCTGGAGAGTTTGACAGCTTCCTTCCAAAGATTGGTTTTTGCCACTTCGATGGCTCCCGCGTCCTTATCCACAGCAAAGATGTGGCGCAGCAGGATTTGGGCGACAAGAATTCGGCGGTTGTCGAAATTCCATTGCTTGCGAAACTCCCGCGCCTGCTGAACATTCATCGGGGTGTCAGCCAAGTCGCCGCCGTTCTGCCAGTTCTTCACCCAACGGCAGGATTCATCGATGCACTGATAGTGCCGCCAGACCGCTCTCAGATTCTTGATGAGAAAACCACCGCTGCCGGATGCCGTGTCAGCCATTGTTATGGCGGCGAGCGTCAGCATCAAATCGCTGGCCGTGGCAAAGTCCGCTTTGCTGGCGCTGGCTGCTTCGCAAATTCTGCCTGTAAGAGGCCCAAAAAGTGTATTTACCAAACTGTCAGCCATCGGAGTGGTGATGCTGGCGGGCGTATAGAAGATGCCTTCGTCCTTGCGATTGGCGGCAAGGAACATTTCGTAGGATTTACCGAAAATGTCCTCGTTGATGAGACGATAGTTGTAGTGAACGACGCCACGTTGAAATGTCTTGCTCCATTCATCGACCCCGAGAACAGCTTCGAGCAGACGGGCAAACCGTTCCAGGTTCTTAATGTCTGTGGTATCGAGTTCGTCCCAAATCGAGCGTTCAAACAGTTCGGTGTCGTAGTAATCCTCGAAGAATTCCTCAAAATCTTTGAGAAACTGCCAAACAATGCGATAAGCGCCTTTTGCCGACCATTTTTCCTTGGCACGCTCCCAATCATCCTGCAACTGCCGGTATCGCACCAAGCTGTAATCTTCCATCGTCTTGGCGAAAATGAGCTGGTTGAGAAGTTGGATGACCAACTCATCGTGTTTGCCTTGGTCTTTGAAACGAACGGGATCAAAGGCGTGAAACCAATCTTGCAACTGCGCGAAAAAGGCGAGATCAAGGCCGGGGCGTTCTTCGCCGTCTTCCGCATCGCGAATGACATCCAGCAAACTGCCTCTTTGCAGAGCGCTTTCAAGCAAATCGGCAAAAGAAATTTTCTTGAATGGTTTTAGCGCCTGCCACACATCGCGGGCGCTGTAAAGAAAGGCATCGCGCAGATCGGTCAGAATGAGGTATTCTGAATGCTGGAGATATCTTTGAACCTGGCTTTGATGGGCGGTCGGTTCGAGTGGAAAACTTCTCAACCGTTCCGCGCTGTAAGAATAGAACAACGGCTTGAGTTCAACGACAATGGATGATTCCTCCTTGGCGTCGAGCTTGAAATCCACAAATCCAGAACCAAGTCCCACTTGAGGCAATGCTGGCGCATTGAAGAAAATTTCCGCAAGTGGACGGAATAACCCTTCAGCGGCAGTTTCCGGTTTCGTCCCTTTCTGAAGTTGATCCAGATAAACGTTGATCGGACCATAAACTGATTTGAACCCGGCATCGGGAAAGAGCGGTGTGACTTCGATTTCCTGGTGGTCAACCAGTCGGCGAAGTTCCTGGGCAATTTCTTTTGGATTCAAATTAATGGGATTTTGCCTTTTCACACGGGCGAGATAAGGGAGAATTGGCTTTGGCTCGCATTCATGATGAGCAGTGTAATGACTGGAAATCTGGCGTCAATTTGAAAACTTTGCGCATTACAAAACTGTGAGTTTTTAAAATTCTGATAACTGTTCAGAGGGAGAAATTAGCGGCTCGCTGACGCTCGCCGGAGGGAAGGGCACAGGCAGGGATGCCTATGTTACGTGAATAGTTACAAATTCAGAGCGTGACTTTGCGGGGAATTCGTGGCACACAGCACGCATGATGATGAAAAAGATTACATTGCTGATGTCTCTCGCCATAATGGTTGCGGCGACAGCTTGCGCGCAGGCGCAATCCGAACCGGCCAAGGCTACCAACGCCCCGGCTGAGACCGCCAAAGCGCCCGCGCCCGACAGCAAAGAGGTGGCTGTCATTAAAACGACTGCCGGTCAAATGGTCGTTGAGTTCTGGCCCGAGGTCGCGCCAAAGACGGTCGATAACTTCAAAACTCTCGCCAAGAAAGGATTTTACGACGGCACCGCGTTTCACCGGATCATCAAGGGCTTCATGATTCAGGGTGGCGACGACAACACCAAGGATCCCGCGAAAAAAGCCATTTACGGGCAAGGCACTCCCGGCTACACGATCAAGGCCGAGTTCAACAACCGCAAGCACGACTTGGGCGTGTTGTCGATGGCGCGTTCGAGCAACCCCGATTCTGCGGGCTCGCAGTTCTTCATCTGCCTGGGCCGCGCCCCGCACTTGGACGGCCAGTACACCGCTTTCGGAAAAGTCATCAAGGGCGAAGATGTCTTGGTAAAGATCGGCGAAACGCCGGTCAGCCCCAGTCCGCAAGGCGAACCGAGTGTTCCCATAACGCGCGTGGGAGTTGAAAGCATCAAGATTGTGCCCGCGAACTCCGTAAAGTAGATTTCATCCCTATGGCTAACAACGAAGTAGCAGTCATCAAAACAAGCCTTGGCGAAATGGTTGTCGCATTTTGGCCGGATGTCGCGCCGAAAACCGTCGATAATTTCAAAAGTCTCGCGCAGAAAGGCTTTTACGATGGAACCTGTTTTCATCGCATCGTCAAAGGCTTCATGATACAGGGCGGCGACCCGCTGACCAAGGATCCAGCCGAAGAGCACCGCTGGGGCACCGGCGACCCCGGTTACAAGGTCAAGGCCGAGTTCAACGCCAAGCCCCATGTGCGCGGAGTGCTCTCGATGGCCCGCTCACAGGATCCCAACTCCGCCGGCAGCCAGTTCTTTATTTGCCTGGCGGACGCGCGTTTCCTTGACCGCCAATACACTGCCTTCGGCGAAGTGCTCAAAGGCGACGATGTCCTCGGGAAAATTGGCGAAACACCGACCATCAGTGGCGGTGGTGGCGAACGCAGCAAGCCGACTCAGCGCATCGCCGTCGAAAACGTCAAGATCGTGCCTGCCGATTCCATCAAATAAGACAATTGGCCCAAACTGGATGTCGCGCCCTGCGGCATCCAGCCCCTCACCCCATGATACAACCCTGGCAAGAATTACATTCCAGACAGGTCGCCGATTTTCGGGTTTTCACGGTTCGCAACAAACATTGCGTGTCACCCCGAACCGGCGCAACACACGATTTCTTCGTCATTGACGCCGTCGGCTGGGTCAATGTCGTTGCTCTGACGCCGGACCGGAAGATGATATTGGTAGAGCAATTCCGACATGGAACGGAAACGGTTGAACTGGAAATTCCAGGGGGAATGATGGACGCGCACGAGGCATCACCCATCACCGCCGGATGCCGTGAATTGCTCGAAGAAACTGGTTTTGTGGGCGAAAATCCGCGCCTGATCGGCGAGGTTTACTCCAACCCAGCCATCATGAGCAACACGGTTTACACTGTGCTGATCGAGAATTGCCGACCCGCCGCGCCAGTGGAATTTGACGCGACCGAAGACCTGGCAACCGAACTGGTTCCCATTGACGACGTGCCAAAACTGGTGGCCTCGGGCCGAATCAGACACTCGTTGGTCGTTGCGGCGCTCTACCTTTATGAGTTGTCACGGACGGAGCGTCAGGCAGGTGCCAGCCCGTAGGAAAAGGAACCATCGAAAACACGGAAACGAATATCCATTCCATATCAAGGGAAGGCTCACACAAAGACACAAAGGCACGAAGAGTC
>CAIUEN010000192.1 GCA_903898185.1 uncultured Verrucomicrobiales bacterium | reverse complement strand
TTCGGATTGGGTCTGGTGTTTAGCATGGAATGTATTATATCCAACTTGGAAGGATAGACCACAAAGAATACGCCGTCAGAAGTCGTATTTCTGCTTTAGGTTACTTTCCTGTCACGCACCCTGACTTTCATATCCACTTCAATTATTCTTTCATTTTGAGGGAAATCACTTCTATGCTTCGGGCATGGCAAAACCAGTTCTTGGCAGGGGGCTGAGCGCCTTGCTTAGTGGCGATCCCTTTTCCAGGCAGCAAACCAGTCCATCGCAAGGTTCCGGCGCATCCGACGCGCCGTTGGGCGGCCCATTGGGTGGGGGCCAGCCACAGACGCCGCAAGTCCCAGATACGCGCGAACGCATCGATAAAGTAACCGTTTCGCGAGTTCACCCGTGCCCGTTTCAGCCGCGCAAGAACTTTGCGTTGGAATCGCTGCAAGAACTGGCGGATTCTATCAGGGAACAAGGGATTGTGCAGCCGTTAATCGTGCGCAAGCAAGGCGACCATTTTGAGTTGATTGCCGGCGAACGCCGGTGGCGCGCGGCGCAGATGGTCGGGTTGACCGAAGTTCCGGTGATCGTCCGGGAAGCCGATGATCGGGCTGTGCTCGAACTGGCGCTGATCGAGAATCTTCAGCGGGAAAACCTCAATCCGATGGAAGAGGCGCTTGGCTATTCGCAACTGATCAGCCAGTTCAAGATGACGCAGGAGGATGCGGCGGCCAAAGTGGGCAAAAGCCGTGCCGTGGTGGCCAACTCCTTGCGCCTGCTCAAGCTGGCGCCTGACATCCAGACGTTTGTGAGAGACGGACGCCTGTCGGTCGGACATGCCAAAGTCATTCTCGGACTCGACGGGTGGGCTGAACAGAATCTTGCCTCAAGGCGTATTTTGGAAAAATCGCTCAACGTCCGCCAGACGGAGGAGTTGATCGCGTATTTGCAGCATAGACCGGCGGAAGCATCAGCTTCGAAAAAAGTCGGCGGCATGGTTCCTGTGGATGTTCATGTGGCCGATATGGAGCGCAAGCTGACTGAACGTCTTGGAACAAAAATCCACTTGCGCTATCGCAAAGGCAAAGGAAGCCTGGAGATCAAGTTCTTCAGCGACGATGACTTGGAACGAATCCTCAAGCTCACCGGCGTTGATCTGGACTAATCTCGCACCCATGCCACTATATAATAGTGCGCCAAGGTCATTCGTAGAATAACATTACACGTTTACTTTTACGAAAGACGAAAGAACGGCCAATAGAGACTTTGTAGAAACATGATTTTGGATATTGTAAAATACGGCAACCCGGCACTCCGCAAGAAGGGCGCTCGGATCGAAAGGATTACGCCGGACATCAAGAAACTTGTCGCCGACATGCTGGAGACGATGAAAGACGCCAAGGGCGTCGGACTGGCTGCTCAGCAAATTGGGCACGCGCTTCAACTTACCGTCTTGGATGTCCGCGGTGTTACAGACCGTCCGTCCACCCTCCATATCGACGGCAAAGAAGTCATCGTCGATGAGCAGATGCCGATGGCATTGATCAATCCAGAACTCAAGTTGACCGGGGACAAGATGCCCGGACCGGAAGGCTGCCTGAGTTTCCCTGAGATTTACAGCGAGATCGTCCGTCCGCTGATCACGGAAGTTCGCGCCATCAACGAGCACGGAGCCGTTGTTCAATTCCTTTGCGGCGGACTGCTTTCGCGGGCGATCCAGCACGAGATGGATCACCTCAATGGCATTCTATTCATCGACCGAATGACCCGTCGGGATAAAGAGGAACTTCAGGATGAATTGGAAGACCTTGAAGAGTCAACAAGGGTGGGGGTGACCGCGGCATTAAGAAGTCGTGAAACGAGCGCCACATCAAAGGGGAACAGCGGAATTGCGGCAATAAAGTTACGGGGTATGGATGAAAAAATGCTGCGTAATAACCGAGCCTGACCTCAGGGTGCGTGACCAAAAAGTAACCTTGTGGGGCAGGTCTCTGACCTGCCAGTTGACGGAGTCTCTGACTCCGTGGATTGGCTCTGGGGAGATGCGGATTCGATGGGTCAGAGACCCATTCAACCGGCAGACCAGAGGTCTG
>CAIUEN010000191.1 GCA_903898185.1 uncultured Verrucomicrobiales bacterium | reverse complement strand
TTTAACGACGGTACGTTCTTAACGAATTGTAGTGAGTATTTTTGACCTCGAAGTCAGGACAGTAGATCGCGACGAGCGCGGCGAGCCGTGGCGTTTCATCGATATGGGGGCGATGATTGCCACCCGCGCTTTTGGCGAGAACGATCCCAAGCTCACAGCCGCCATCTTGGCTGACATTCCGGCAGTGGTAAACCGGTTCGCCCACAGCGAATACCAGACGGTACTGTCGCTGCGTTTCAAGGCGGCCCTGTACCAAATCGCGCCGCCCGGAACGCCACGCCATTTCGTGGTGAATACGGGAGCCGAGGCGGTGGAAAACGCCATCAAAGCTGTATTGCTGGTAAGGGCCCGCGTGTCCGGAGAAAAGGAAGGCGGGGTAATTGTCTCTTATGCTTATCCTGTTGACTCCCGTAGTGTCATTTTCTCGTAAAAGCGCGAACTTTGTGAACAGCCACTCCTAAATTGCCCACAAAATCCATTCAGAGTCGTCGAAAACTCCCTAATTCAAGCTGTGCTAAATGCAACGGGAGTCAACGGGATAAGCATATTGTCTCTTTTGATGGCGCTTTCCACGGACGCACCCTCGGCGCGCTTGCGGTCACGCATCGCAAGAAAGCCCGCCTGGGGTTCCCGACCTTCGACTGGCCGCAGGCGATCTTCCCGATGGACGATCCGTCCGCCCCCGCCGCAACCCAACGCCGCGAAGAGCGCAGCCTGCGACAAGTCTGGGAAATCCTGCGCGGACGCAGCGGTCGCGAGGCTTTCGCAGAGGAACTCGCGCGGATAGACGCCTTCCTGGCCGGGCCGGGCAAATTGACGGCCTTCATTGAAACCGAGCGGGAACGGATTGGCGCGGAAGCGCTCAAGCGCGCACGGCATGTGGCGGCGGTGCTCATCGAGCCGGTCCAGGGAGAAGGCGGCGTTCGCATGGCGACGGCGCGGTTCTTCCGGCGGCTGCGCCTCCTGACGCTCATCCACGACGTGCCCCTGATCTTCGACGAGGTTCAAACTGGCTTCGGCGCCACTGGCCGACTTTGGGCCCACGAGCATTTTGACCTGCCCGCTCCTCCCGACGTGGTCACTTGGGCCAAGAAGGCTCAGAACGGAGTGCTGTTTGTGAGCGAGGCGCTGGCATGCCAATCCACGGGCGCTTGGGCTGGCCTTGCGTTTTTCTGGACGCATCATCGCTTACGCTGTGGGCAGCCCTCTGGAAAACCACGACGAAGAGGGGGCGCACGATGATCCTCATTACGGCGACCACCAGACCTTTTATCTCCTGGCGATGGCCATCCACCCCTCGGTGGAGAACCAAGCCGGGATGGAGCATCATTTGCTCGATCTCCTGCGCACACGGGTGATCACGCATGGCTACCAGTGCTTCTCGGCGCTCATCGAGGAGCGACTCCATGCAACCGGCCCGCTTTGGTTGCGCTCGGCTGAAGTCCTGCGAAGCGTCGAAAACTACCTGGGCAGCGGGCAGCGGTTCGTTTACCTGCACACCCCGGTGGTTTGAGACATCGTCTGGCCCTGACTCAGGATTTGGGCAAAATAACGGTCACCCGGCCCACGTACTCGCTGATGACCGGGCGGCCTTTCTTTTTTTGATCATCAGTTTCGTCCGAGTTCCCGGCGGAATCATCCTTGACCACCTTGTTTGCATTCTGCGTTCCCTCTTGATTGGCGGCGACGGGTGCTGGAGCGGCGGCTCCGGTTAGATTACCGCTGACACTCACATTCCCGACTAAGGCAGCGTTGACTTCAGAGCCGCTGACGTTAACGTTGCCCGCGCCAGCGATTGTGCCGGAAACAGAGCCGCTGGCGCTCACGCTAACTCCGCCTCCTGAAATCGCAAGAACGTTGACGTTTTGCTGTGAAGAAATATCAACGCTCTGGCTCCCAACCACTACGCCCTTGATATTCCCGGTAGCTTTCAGCACCACACGAGCGCCAATCACGCCCGAGTCGCCCGAGTTAATATTGCCGACATAGACAACCTTCTTATCCACTTCGGTTCCGGCAATCAGAGTTATGGTGCCGTCATGGTTCGCCGATTTTCCAAATGCAATCTGCACAATGCCGCCCTTGCTGGCTGTGATGTCTCCTTGAGGCGTTTTGACCAGAATGTTGCCGACATGTGGAGGGAACTGGCCGGGAATGTCAAGCGGAAAGCTCGTGGAAAGAATTCCACTGCCGGGGATGGTAGTCGATCCGCCCGTCTGAACAATGCCATTCTTATCAATGTAAGGCTTCTTCAGTATGACGTATCCAACACCCCCCACCCCCGCGTCCACGCTGCCTTTCAAGGAAGTGATATTGATATTGCCGCCATCATACGCTGCTACACGCGACCCGCCAACCAGCATATCCCCCCCAGCGATAATGTTGATATTACCAATCCACATTGTGTATATTCCCAAAGCCTGCAATGGATCATGACTGCGAAACTCGGGTGATCCGACAGTCAGAGACCCGCCGCAGTTAATTGCAATACTTCCCCCGTAATAGGATGCAATCGACGAGATAAACATGTCAAGGTTATCGTCAACTTGGATTTTGATATCCGCTCCGGTGCCTGCTTTGGTGAGGGGAATCAGCGCACGATTATTGCCTGGGCCTTTCGACAGGATTCCCTGACTCCATCCGAGATCCATCGACTTCGCATGGATATCCAGTAAACCCGGACCCGCTATGGTTATATTGGGCGTTCCAGAAGCCGCCGCACTCTGACTATCTTTGTAGAGCTCCAAAATCAGCGAAGAGCTGGCAAACGTGGCCGCTTTGATCTGCTTTGTGACCGGATCTTGAATCTGCATGTTCAGCAATGCGTCTCTTTCACCTTGACTCATCCGACCATAAAACGCCAGCCTCCGAAGAACGCTGTCGTATTGAATTTTGCTTGCGATGGATGGGATCGATGGATTTACTGCGAAATTCAAGAGATTCAGGTCGAGAAGAGACGCGTCTGTCGGAGATAAAAACACCAACGTATATGGAGTTGGATACCCTATTTTTCCGCCAGCCGTTATACTCGTTCTGTCTTCGGAACTGAGATTCTGCGCGGAAATGGTCGTGCTAAGAATATCGTTAGCGGCGTGAATTGTCGCAGCTTTTGGAAACACCATATTTTGAACTGAAATCGACCCCGACACATCGATATTAAGAGGGTTCGGATCGTTCTTGAGAAGCGTATTGTTGCCGCGATCAGATGATTGAAAATCAGACGCAGATGTCCATTGGCGCCTGTCGCTGTCAGAAATAACCAAATAGTTCCCTGTCAAGTTTCCGACGCCTGTTGTCTCGATGTCCAGTCCCGCGAATGAGGAAGGAAAAAGAGAGAGCTTTCCCAGAGCGATACCGCCAACTCCCGCGCTGATGCTCAATGTGGATGGATAGATGGCAGGCGCGCTCATGCCCGATGCTCTGGGCAGGTTCAATCCATACAAAGTAACAGAATTCCCGGCTTTGAACGAAACAGAGGCATGCTCGTCATAGTCAAACAAGAATTGAAGCGGGCTTGAAGTGTCATTGAACACGCCATTTGGGTTTCGCACTTCCTGCAGAAAGATGGATCCGGAGGCATCCAAAGACCAAGATCCCTTAATGAGGCTCAATGCGACTTGGTGGCTATTATTGCCAATATTCCCATTTGCTTTGATCGTTCCCACTCCATTTCTCACCACATAGTGTCCATAAACGTCGCGGCCAGCCTTAAGCGTCACATTTCCTGGATCTGCCCCATAAGCCCCGGCACCCGCTTCGCTGCTGACATAGGTTCCGGCCGCTGGAAAATATGACTTGATATCCAATCCAGCCGTTACGGAGACATCGCCGCCTGCCATGGTGCTGATTCCTCCCAAGCTTGGATTCACTTCATATCCAATTCCGGTATCGAGATAATCAAATCCATACGGACTGGAGCCGCAATCCACCGTTCCAGCCAAGGCAAGGACAGAAATGCCGCCCCCCGCAGTGCTTCGAATCGCCCCGGTCCCGACAGTAATGTCCTTGCCCGCAGTCAGGCTGATTGAACCTTTGCCTGTTTGCAGAGTTGACCCATTGCCAAGTAGAATGCGGCCGAGACCTGAAACCGCTTGTCCCGAACTGAGATTGACTCCCGCTGTTAAAGATAAGCCCCAATAATCTCCACCCCAGATGCTGGCATTGTTCGCAAGATTGATGTTGTTTCCGGCTTGAAGTGTCAACTGGCATCCGAAAGAATCGATCTTTGTGCTCGATGGCAAATCCCAAGTATTCATAATATTTATGTCATGCGTTGCCTGCAAGGTGATTTGAGACATCCCGATGAACGAATTGAGAACATTGAGGTTCTGGGTTCCCCTAGCCTGGATTTCCACGGGAAAGAGTTCAACTAAGTAATACTGAGAATTCGGGTCGATCCTCTCTGATTTCACCCCGTAAAACAGAGGCTTTGGGATAATCCGCTGTGTTCTAGCACTTACAAATATAGCGCGCTCAA
>CAIUEN010000190.1 GCA_903898185.1 uncultured Verrucomicrobiales bacterium | reverse complement strand
TACAAGCTCATGGTGGGCGGAAAATCTCACGCCAACCACAACCAGTTGGGGTAGGTTGCGTTAATAGGATAGCCATGCTGCCATAATGAGAATTGCTTCTTGGAATGTGAGTTTTGGTGAAATCTCAAATTTGAAATTTGAAATTTAAAATCCAAAAACTGCAAATGAACCGCTGAATACGCAGAACACGCGGAAGAAGAGCCCCTTGCGAAGAATGTATTTTTAGTCTGACGGATGGCATCTTCAAAACCTCATTCTGCCTCTTCTTTCCACCTTACCATCTTGATCTGCGAAAATCTGCGCAATCTGCGCAATCTGCGGACAACCCTCTGTGAAATCTCCTATGGAACTTGATGCCATCGAAAAACTTGCCGCGAAAGCCTTCAAGAGCGACATCGTGCGAAAGGATTTGGTCAGGAGGTTCGAAGGCGCTTCCGAAATTCACCCTTTTAGCTTGCGCACTTCGGGGTTATGTTCGGAAATAGAGTTGAACGATGGACGCATCACATATTCGAAATTTTAGTATTATTGCCCACATTGACCATGGGAAGACAACGCTTTCAGACCGGCTCTTGCATCGGACGGGCACAATTGCCACGCGCGACATGGAGGAGCAGTTGCTTGATTCCATGGACTTGGAACGTGAGCGGGGCATTACGATCAAGGCCCACCCGGTTACAATGCTCTACAAGGCCAAGAACGGCGAAACTTACGAGTTGAACCTGATCGATACCCCCGGACACGTCGATTTTTCTTACGAAGTGTCACGCAGTTTGAGCGCGTGCGAAGGGGCTGTGCTGATTATTGATGCCGCCCAAGGCGTCGAGGCTCAGACCGTCGCCAATGTTCATCTGGCGATGAAACAGAATCTGACCATCATTCCGGTCATCAATAAAATCGACCTGCCGCACGCGGATGTCGCCCAAGCCAAGAGCCAATTGGAGGATATCCTAGCCATTTCAGCCGACCTCGCCATCCTCGCCAGCGCTAAAGAGGGGATTGGGATCGAAGAAATTCTCGAAGCGGTTGTCAGTCGCATCCCCGCGCCCAAACCGACTGGGGCGGCAAGCCTCCAAGCGCTGGGGTTCGATTCATATTTCGACACCTACAAGGGGGTGGTTACGCACGTCCGCGTTTTCAATGGTGAACTCAAGGCGGGGATGCATGTCAAGCTTCTGCATTCCGGACGTACCGTCGAAGTAAAGGAAGTCGGGAGTTTTAATCCCAAGCCTTACATCCGTGAGAAGCTGGAAGTCGGCGAAACCGGGTACGTCACCGCCAATATCAAGAGCCCCAAGGACGTCAAGATGGGCGATACCCTGACCGATTCACGGAATCCGTCGGGGGTGCTGCCGGGGTTCAAGGAAATCCATCCGATGGTGTTCAGCGGTATTTACCCGATCAACACCGCCGATTACGAGCACCTGAAGGCCAACTTGGGCAAGTTGCAGCTCAACGACTCGGCGTTCGTTTTCCAGGCTGAAAGCTCGGTGGCGCTGGGTTTTGGATTTCGCTGCGGATTTCTTGGGTTGCTGCACCTTGAGATTGTTCAGGAGCGGTTGCGCCGGGAATACAACATGGATATTATCGCGACCTATCCGAGCGTGGTTTATCGCATCAAGATGACCGATGGCACTTTGAAAGAGATCGACAATCCGGCGTTCATGCCGGAAGTGAACTACATCGAGACCATTGAAGAGCCGATGGTCAAGGCATTTGTCATCTGTCCAAACGAATACATTGGCGACATGATGGCGCTGATCTCTGAGAAACGCGGCGCTGTCGATCACACTGAGACTCTGGATACCCGCCGGGTCATGCTGACAAGCCTTCTGCCGTTGAATGAAATCCTCATTGATTTCCACGACCGCATCAAGAGCATCACCCGGGGCTTTGGGTCGATGGACTACGAGCATGCCGACTACGCGGTTTCGGACATGGTCAAGCTGGATATGCTGGTCAACGGCGAGTCCGTCGATGCCTTTTCCTGCATTGTCCATCGCGACAAAGCCGAGAGTCGCGGGCGGGCTCTTGCTGCCAAACTCAAGGAAGTCATCCCAAAACAACAATATCAGGTTGCCATTCAGGCTGCCATCGGCGGCAAATTTGTCGCCCGCGAAACCGTCAGCGCCATGCGCAAAGACGTTACCGCCAAATGCTACGGCGGCGATATCACGCGCAAACGCAAACTTTTGGAGAAGCAGAAGGAAGGCAAGAAACGGATGAAATCCTTCGGCAGCGTCAATATTCCCCAGGAAGCGTTTATTGAAGTGCTCAAGGCGTGAAGAAAATCAGCAGATCTATGATCCGGCAAGCCCACAATACGGACGCTATTTGGCTGCCGGCCAATTCACGGAAGCTTATGGCCCACTGCCGCAGGATTACGAGTCGGTGGTCAATTATGCGCACTCAAACGGGCTGAGGGTTATCGGAACTCATCCGAATTGAATTTCAGTTTTTCGACCGCCTTCTCACAGACCATTGCCGGCGTAATTGCATGGAGGCAGGCGAGTGGCTCGCGATGGCGACAGGTGGGTTTCAGGCATGGGACGCACGGCAGTCTGCCGGTTTGGATGACGTTATCAAGTTGGCAGTAGGGACCGGTGCTGCACGGATCGGTCGGGCCGAAAAGCGCGATCACCGGCTTGCGAAGGGCGGCGGCGGCGTGCATCGGGCCGGTGTCATTGCTAATCACCAAGCTGGAGAGCCGGATCCATTCGATCATCTCTTGGAGGGATGTCTTGCCAGTCAGGTCCAAGCAATGGTCAGGACTGGCATCGGCGATTGCCTGTCCCAACGCCCGGTCATCGGCACTGCCCAAAACGACAAATCGAACGTTTGGAGTTTTCGATAGCCGTCGTACCACATCCCTGAAATACTCCACCGGCCAGCGTTTATTTTCCCAGCGCGCTCCGGGAAGCAGGACAATCCACCGAGTCAAATCGGGATTCCACCTTTGCCGAACCGAAGCCGCCGCAGACGGAGATTGCGCCAGCCAGTCGAAATTCCAGTGTATTGGCACCTTTAACAGGCTGAGAATAGTCAGGTAACGATCCACCGCATGCGCGCCTTCTGGAGAACGCGGAGGGAAAAGGTCGTAAAAACCCCGCGCTCCTTCGCGCCCGCCTTCGCGGAGATTGTCGAGGCCGAAAAAAATATCAGCATTGGCCAGCCATCCGGCGATGGCGCTTCGGACCAGTCCCTGGAGGTCGATGGCCCAGTCGAAATGCATTTTGCGCATGGCTTGAACTGACTCGACGACTTCGTGCCAGTAACGCGGGTTCTTCCAGCGTTTCCGGTGGAACGGAATGACGCCCGCCAAATCTGGATCGTTTTCCAGCAGCGGAGTCAGACCGGCATCCAGCCACCAGTAAATCTCGCTCTGGGGCAGGCGCAGTTTGAGCAGGCGCAGCACGGGAATCGCATGAATGACGTCCCCCAGTGAACTTGGTTTGAGGATGAGAATCTTCAATTCATTTACCAAACGCCAGACGCTCCGCCAGACGTCGAGGCAGCCCTGCGGCCAGGATTTTTTCCTGGGTCTTGGGGATGTCATAATCCAAGCGGCGCAACTCGATCGAGCTTTCGTCCATGTCGTAAACCACGTAGCCTGCTTTGGGGTTGCCATCGCGTGGCTGTCCTACGGCGCTGACGTTCAGGAAATACTTACGGCCGGGTTCGACCTTGAACTTGGAATAAGTTCCGCCCCGCACGACACTGTCACGAATGAATGCCAAAGGCACATGGGTGTGCCCGAAAAAACATACAGGCGTGTTTTGATAGGTAAAGCTGGCTGCGGCCTCTAACTTGTCGAAAACATAGCCCCAATGCTGAGGGCCGTCCAAGGTGGCATGGACCATCGTGAAATTGGCCACCATCCGGTAGTACTTGAGTTCGCGCAACCACTTGCGGTCGTTATCATTGAGATGCTTGCGGGTCCAGCTAACCGCTTCGGCCGCGTGCGGATTAAACCCTGCCAGATCCTCTTCGCTTGAGCAATAATCGTCATGATTGCCTTTGACGCACGGACAATTGAGCGAGCGGATGAGATCCAAGCATTCCTTTGGATTGGCATTATAACCGACAATATCCCCTAGGCACACAACGTGGGCACACTTTTGCGTCTGGATATCATCCAGAACCACCTGCAACGCTTCCAGATTGCCGTGAATGTCTGCAATAATGGCGTACTTCATCTTCATCAGACCCAGTTCAATTCGTGATGTCAAAACCGCGAAACGTATTTTTTGCTTCGCCCCAGACCGTTTGTTCCCGACGAATGAACCGCCCGATTTCCGAATCGCGAACTGCCTGTAGAAACTCTTCCAGTTCCGTCCGAGTGCCCTCGCATACCAGTTCGACCCGCCCATCCATCAGGTTGCGGACCAACCCGGTCACCTCATAACCGCTGGCCAGACTTTTCACACGGTATCTAAAACCAACTCCTTGAACGTGGCCCGAATAAAAATTGGTCACTTGCTCGCGTTTCATTCCACTTGCAACATGAAGCCACAATAGCAACCCGTCACGCAACTGAATTCAAATGGGCTTGCAGCGCCTTGCGAACAGCGTTGATGAAATCCGGGCTGGTGCCGCAACAGCCGCCAATGAAACTTGCGCCAGCATGGATCAACTTTGGCACAATGCTGGCAAATTCCTGGGGCGTGGTTTTGTAAAACGCCCTGCCATCCACGACTTCAGGCAAACCCGCGTTGGCCTTAATCCAGATGGGCAACCGGGTCGCGGCGTGAAACCGTTTGCATAGCCCGACAAACCCGGCAATGCCCTGTCCGCAGTTGGCGCCAATGACATCCGCCCCAGCTTCTGCCAACGCTGCCGCCGCCTGCTCGGGCTTGATCCCCGTTATGGTCCGATCCATGTCCCTGCCGCAGTCGAACACCATGCAAGCCACCACCGGCAATCCGGTCGTTTTTGCTCCGAGAACCGCCAGCTTTGCCTCTTCAAGATCGGACATCGTCTCAATAACAAGCCCATCAGCGCCAGCTTCAGCCAGCGCCGACGCCTGTTCGGCAAACGCCGCGCGCAACTCATCGGCTCCGATTTCCCTCGTCACCAGCATCTTGCAGCTCGGCCCGATGCATGCGAACACCTTTGCGCCGACTTTGATCGCCGCGCTGCGGGAAATCCGCACTCCGGCTTGATTGATCTCAACAACCTTATCCGCAAGACCATCGCTGGCCAGCCGCACTCGGTTCGCGCCAAACGTATTGGTCAAAATGACACGGCTGCCCGCATCGACATACGCTTGGGCCACTTGCGCAACCAAATCGGGATGCGTCAAATTCCAAGTGTCTGGAAATTCGTCCAACGCCAAGCCGCGTGCCTGCAATTCCGTGCCCCAAGCGCCATCGGTCAGAACGATTCCATGCGAAATGAGTTCTTGAATAAGAGGATGCATACCGTCAAGAAGCATCGCTTGCCGAGCGGGCAACGTCAAGGACAGCAATTCTCATTTTGTGGGGCAGGTCTCTGACCTGCCTGCACCTCGCTATCGAGGTGCAGTGATTAGTTGTGCTGACTGTTGCGGTGCCTCTGGCTCCGCAGGAGAGTCGAAATGCGCGCAGGCAGATCAGCGTTTTCCCAGTTCCTTGCTCATAATGAGAATTGCGGCGTCAAGGATGTTGCTAAATCGTCAAAAACAGTATTCCATCGCGGCGCAAAGGCGCTTACATTTGGCGCATGCAGAATCCGATCATTGTAGCGTTGGATGTCCCGGACGCGGACAGGGCGCTGACGTTGGCCCGACAGCTCGCTCCATTTGTGGGCGGTTTCAAAATTGGCAGCGAATTGTTCACGATCGCGGGTCCCGAGGTGGTAAAGCATATCCGGCAAACTGGCGCGATGGTGTTTCTTGATTTGAAGTTTTACGACATTCCCAACACGGTCGCCAAAGCCGTGGCTTCCGCGACGCGCTTGGATGTGCAAATGCTCACAATCCACACGAGCGGCGGCTCGAACATGATGTGCGCCGCCGAGCAATCAGCGCAGGAAACCGCGCGCGAACTGGGACGCCCCGCGCCGCTGGTTTTAGGCGTGACCGTCCTGACAAGCATGGACAGCCAGGAGTTATCCGAGACTGGCCTGCAAACCGAGCCCGCCCGGCAAGTGGAGCGACTTGCGACGTTGGGGGTTCGCGCCGGGCTGCGCGGCTTGGTCTGTTCCCCCTTGGAAATTGTCGCGCTGCGAAAAATCCTCCCACCCGAGGTTCAACTGGTCACGCCAGGAATCCGTAGCGCCAACGCCAAGTCCGACGACCAAAAGCGCACACTCAGCGCCCGCGAAGCCATCGAAGCCGGCGCAAACTGGCTGGTCATCGGTCGGCCCATTTATGCGGCCCCCCATCCCGTGCGAGCGGCACAGGAGATTCTGACTTCCCGTATTGAAAGCGAGCGCAGCAAGCGCGGCTGCCCTGCTGCTTTCGAAGACATGATCTCCTGAATAGGAATGACCTGACTGACTTGGAAAATGATAAAATAAGGACTTGCCGACAAACCCGGAATGTGGCTTAATAGCTACGGAGATTCGGCTGCGAATAACCTTTGCTCTTAGGGAGTGAGGGGGATTCAAAAGCGTTGTCTCCTTTTTTATTTCCGGGGTGTGTAGAGGTCGGGCACACACACAATGCCAAAACTCTTATAGGTGCGAACTCCGTCATACCCTTCGCCTTTCCATTTAAGTTTCTCAATCTGTGAGCAAAAACGGTTCTCAATCTCCGGTCGTGTTGGCGCGGTCATTTCTGCGGCATGACGGTATCCCCAATTGAGAGCGTAAATAACCACGTCGGCCGCCTGCACCGGCAACGCCATGTCCGACGCCACAAAAAACGGCGATGGCACAATCCAGCGCGAACGCTCCCGACCTGGCACGGTCTTCACAAAGTAATCATGCAACCGTTGCGCAAAGCGCCGATCTTCCGTTTTCTCGACTTCATCCATCACCAGCAATCCCATCTGCTGTTCCCGCTCCAAAAAATAGAAGAACCGTTCAAAGAGAAAAATGTGATCCTTGCGCAGGATGTCCGCTGGCGCTGGTGAGCCTGCCGGAGGCTTGGCCGTCCCGCGTGGGACAGCAGAGGCGAAAATCAGCGCCTTGTGTTGTTCCAACAAAACGAAAATTCCATCCGCCATCCTCAGTGATGCCTGACCATATGCTGTAAGTTGTTCGCGTGTGGGCGGACGCTTCTCCAACCCCGCTTGCAGAAGTGCCCTGCAAAGATGCTGGCGCTTCACATTCTCAATCTCCGGCATCTGCCCGGCGTGTTCAAAACGATCCTTCGACAACAACTTCATCCCTTTGACCTCCGACTTGTAATCCGCCAGCCTCGCCCCAAAGCACGACAATTCGAGTCCGAGCACGTCTTGCACGAATGGCCAGAGATACGTATCCGCCAGGGCGTAACCGCCGCGCACTTCGTAGGGCAACTCTTTATGGCTGTGCCCGCTCTCGTCCATGAAAAGCAACCAAGACATCGTCATTATTCTTTTTTCTTAGGGCTCTCCGTAAAGGGTAAATGCGCCCGAACGGGCTATTTTGAGTTCCGCAAGAACTCCGCGTGATGCGGTTGCATTATCGGTTAATACAATCTTGTTGCAACAACTACCTTCCATCTTCCTTTTCATGGGCAATCGTACGTCGGATTTGATAGGTCACATAAAACCGCCGCAAATATTCCAAATTTGCCTTGGAAAAGCCACGCCCGAACTCCTCCGTTAGACGGGCAGAAAGCTCCTTTAGAATCTCCGCCCCATACTCCGCCCGCCTTGCGCCATTCTGCTCCTGCTCAACGATCCGCCGCCCGATCTCGAAATTGGTGAGCACCAGGAGTGTGTTGACCGTGGAAGCAGCCGCGTAGCGCGCCGACCGTATAAGGCTGCGAACCTCGGCAATGAGCGGTTCCAACCCACCCGCCACGGATGTTGCCGCTGCGGTTGATTCCTCAATGGCCGTTTTCTTCTTCATCACAACGATACCTTTCACATTAGCCGAGAACTGGAGAAAAGTCGCGACTCGACCCGAACTCATTGCCCGCCGGGCTAGTGCGGCGGATGCGTTCAAAGGGGGAAATGGCGGGAGGAGTGGGATTCGCTCATAATGACTGTGGCATGAAAAGTTGCGGCTGGCTAAAGAGAACAATCCAAAATGCGAGGGCCAAAGGCCCCGTGCCATCCCAGCCTCGCCAACGCCCCAGGTTGCGTGCCAACCAAACCTCTTCGTGCCTTTGTGTCTTTGTGTGAGCCTTCCCCTGTCCACTTCAAAGGGTGTGAAATCGGAAAATAACCAGTGGGCACACGAAGTCACGAAGGCACAAAGAGGATTGGATGTGGGTTTGTCCGCTGGTTTGATAGTTAGTGTCTGGCAGAAAACGAGATAAATAATTGAAATAGAGCAT
>CAIUEN010000189.1 GCA_903898185.1 uncultured Verrucomicrobiales bacterium | reverse complement strand
GCACTTGCGCCGTAATAGAGCCGCTTTTTTTTGCGTCCTTTGACAACATGTAGCCTTCACAAATGCGAAAGTCGGGCTAGGGTGTTGAATTGATGGGGTTTGCCTTGGTCTTTTCATCCAGAATTACTTCCTTAAATCACGATGCCAATCAGGGAACTAATTCGTTAAGCCTGTTTTTGCTCAATTCAACACCCTAGCGTGGCTCCACGAATCAGCAATAACCCCCTGAGCTTGGCGTGGTATTTGTCGCGAAGCGCTTTCCTGTTATCGACTTGTCCATCAAACGATTGCGTCACCAACTCCCTATCCAGTTGGGCTTCATCGCTTTGGCTAGTTATCTCATGGTTGTTAATCACAAAACTAATCGCTTGCTGGAAAAATTAGATAAAAACGTCAGAATGTCAACATTCTTTGAAAAGAAAACGAGAATTAACCTAATGCGCCATAAAAATCAATTTTGCAAAGGATTGTAACAGGACTGGATGTCGTTTTCTAGTGTGTGCCCATCGTATTCATAATCGGCAACCATCCATCACAGATGATGGAAAGATGCCGCCGGCAAGTACTGTTTCGTTCTTCGTCTATACAAGGAGCGGGCAAAATGCCTGCTGAACATGGTCAAACCGACAAATGAGCGGATTGAGGACGACTTCGACATATTGTACCCAGAAGCCGCGCCTCGCCGGAAGGATCCGCAATTGAGTCGAAGACCAGTTAGTAATCTATGAAAAAGTCAATATTTATTGCCGCAGCGATGTTTGCTGCTGCGGGTGCCAGTCAGGTCAAAGCCCAATATGTAAGCTTTGGGATGCCGGTCGGATACCCTGTGCCGACATATATGGTACCGCGTCCTGTCGTATATGCGCCAGTTCCGTTCTTTGTCGCTCCGCCGCCCGTAGTGGTTGTGCCACCGCCGGTTTGCGTAGCGCCTTTGCCGGTAGCGTTCTATCCAGAGCCATTCGCGTGTGGTCGCCCGGGATGGCATCATCCGCACGGCGAATTTCGTCGCCACTAAGCTGATCAGGCGTCAAGGGGGCGGGTAAATGCCTGCTCCCCTTTTCAAAACATTGTTGTTTTGTACAAAAGAATCACATAGCAAGTTATGAAGAAGATTCGATGTCTGTTAATTGCTGCGTCGGCCGCGAGCACATGCGCAGTTTTCACGGGTTGCGATGAAGTTCCGAGTGTGCCTTATCACTCAAACACCGCTGCGGCAGCCATCGTTGGAGATCATTCAAGCCAAACTGATGGCTCTACTCCAGAAGGCGGCAAACTCACTGTTAACGCTGTAAAAGGAAGCGTCAGCATCACGAAAACAAACGTTCCCATTGAAGTGTGTGTTGAGGCTGGCGACCCTGAGATAAGCCGCTATCTGCGCTTTTCCACGGTGCAAGTCCGTCGAAACGACGAAGGTAACGAGCGTTCGGTTAAGGTCTATACCGAAGTCACACCGCAGTGTTTGGCCTGGCGCGTCAGCCTGATTAAGAATGGGCGGGAATACTACCATTTCATCACCAGCAATCAGCAGCACCTTTGGGATCAAGTCATTCCCTTGCAACCACTAGCCTTGGAACCCGATTTGCCGGTGCCGGACAAGATCATCGTGACATTGGTCAAATAGGAAACCGTCCATTATGAAGGGACCGACGGCAAACGAAACCTCATCAACACAAGGGCCTCTCGTGTTGATTATCGAAGACCACTTCACGCTTTTGGAACTGGAGAAGTGTATTTTCGAACGGGCGGGCTATCGAGTGTGCGGGTTTGGATCCGGAGAAGAGGCTTTGGCCGCGCCTTCGGAATTGCTACGCGAGGCTCGCATTGCTTTGGTGGATGCGGTGTTTGGCGGACTGGAAACGATCCAAGCGCTTCGCAAAATCAATCCGCGCATTAAGACCGCGATTGTCACCGGGAGGGGATTTGATCCCCATCCGGATATTGACATGATTGTTTTTCTGCCTTTTCGCCACGAAGAACTACTCCACTGGGTTCGCGAACTTCTGTCCTGACGCGATATGAATGAGACTGCGCAACATTCTTCTATGCAGATATGTTGAATGCTTAAAATAGGACTTTCCAGCCTGCGCCAATCGTTCTGCAAGTTTTGTTTGAGAGATCGTCTTTCACTCAAAGGGCAATAGAGGCGGCGTTCGGAGCAGGAGCCCGGATGCCGCGTTAAATTAACCCGAAAGAACTCGATTGCCGATACTCAAGTGCGCCGGTAACTAATGCGCGTGTCTTGCGTAAAAATAGTTGACACTGATATGAAACGTTTAAACATTGCAATTCTCAGCCTGACCGCCTCAATGGTT
>CAIUEN010000188.1 GCA_903898185.1 uncultured Verrucomicrobiales bacterium | reverse complement strand
GCGCCTCTGCGCCTCTGCGGTTAACTCCCGTTCTTGGCTTCATCCGACGCTGCCTTCCAGGCTCACCCCGAGCAGTTTTTGCGCTTCTACGGCAAACTCCATCGGCAGGTGTTGGAAAACCTCCTTGCAGTAGCCGTTGACGATCATGTTCACAGCGTCCTGCGTGGAGATGCCCCGCTGGTTACAATAAAAAATCTGATCCTCGCCGATTTTCGAGGTCGAGGCTTCGTGCTCGACGACAGCCGTATTGTTGCGCACCTCAATATAAGGGAACGTGTGCGCGCCGCAGCGGTCGCCCAGCAGCAGCGAATCGCATTGCGAATAGTTTCGGGCGTTGTCGGCGCTCTTGAGAACCTTGACCAATCCGCGATAACTGTTGCTTCCATGACCGGCAGAGATGCCCTTCGAAACAATCGTGCTTCGGGTGTTTTTTCCAATGTGAATCATCTTGGTGCCGGTGTCCGCTTGTTGGCGGTGATTCGTCAAAGCCACCGAATAAAACTCGCCCACCGAGTTCTCTCCGATCAGCAGCACGCTTGGGTATTTCCAAGTGATCGACGACCCGGTTTCGACCTGGGTCCAGGAAATCTTGGAGTTTTTTCCAGCGCATTTGCCGCGTTTGGTCACAAAATTGTAAA
The DNA here is from genome assembly GCA_903898185.1 of uncultured Verrucomicrobiales bacterium. Classification (GTDB taxonomy): domain Bacteria; phylum Verrucomicrobiota; class Verrucomicrobiia; order Limisphaerales; family Palsa-1400; genus CAIUEN01. The sequence continues at coordinate 1,234 of CAIUEN010000188.1, read as the reverse complement.
TGCCACCCTTGCCTTCCTTATCGCCCGGATACCAGTTCTGCACGGTGGAATACTTGATTTCGGCGTTTTCCATGGCGATTAATTCGACCACTGCCGCATGCAGTTGGTTTTCGTCCCGCATCGGCGCTGTGCAACCCTCGAGATAACTCACGTAGCTTCCCTCGTCCGCGATGAGCAGGGTTCGTTCAAACTGGCCGGCTCCCGCCGTATTGATGCGGAAGTAAGTCGAGAGTTCCATCGGGCAACGCACCCCTTTGGGCACATAACAGAATGAACCGTCGCTGAAGACTGCTGAGTTAAGAGCCGCGAAGAAATTGTCATTATCAGGCACCACCGTTCCCAAGTATTTCTTGATCAGGTCGGGATAAGTGCGTACCGCCTCGCTAAAAGAGCAGAAAATGATGCCCAACTTCGAGAGTTCCTCTCGGAAGGTCGTGGCGACCGAGGCGCTATCCATGACGGCATCCACCGCAACACCGCTCAGGCGCTTTTGTTCATTCAGAGAAATTCCAAGTTTTTCAAAGGTCTTGCGGACCTCGGGATCCACTTCGTCCATGCTGCCCAACTGTTTTTTCGGCTTCGGCGCGGCGTAGTAGATGTAGCTCTGGTAATTGATGGCCGGGTAATAGACGTTGGACCAATGTGGTTCCTCCATATCCAGCCATTTGCGGAACGCTTTCAACCGCCACTCCAGCATGAATTCCGGCTCGCCTTTCTTCTCCGAGATTCTGCGAACGGTGGACTCGTCCAAGCCGGGCGCAAACGTATCGGACTCGTGGTTGCTGGTAAATCCGTATTTATACTCGGAATTTACGAAATTATCGATGGTATCAGTCGCCGAATTCATAATCGGACAATTTTTGTCCGCTTTCAAAGAATAGACCACCTGCGAATGAAGTCAAATGGGTTTGCTCAAGGCCCGGCAATTTAGCGCAAGCGAACGTGACTCGCGCGGTGAAAAACTCTTTGTAAAGATCATCGTGATCACGGAAAATTACAAAAAATATTCACCCTGCAAACGGCGCACACCTACATCAATGCCTTGCTGAAAAATACGAGAGTTGCCAAGTATTGGAAGGCGAAGCATGTCGAACCTACATTCCGCAGGTCGTGGAAGGGTAGTTTTGGATTTTTTGAGATCGGACATTAGGAATGGCTCTGGTTAGGTGTTGTTCATATTTTTGTCGGTTTCAAGCAGTGCTAAGGACGTTTTCTCCAGACTATGGCATAACTT
>CAIUEN010000187.1 GCA_903898185.1 uncultured Verrucomicrobiales bacterium | reverse complement strand
TAACCCAGGATGCGGCTAAAAGCCGGATTGGCCCACTGAATCTTCCGATCTTTAACATGAATAATGCCCATTGGCGTTGTATCCAAGATGATGCGCTGCTCGGCATTAACACGCATGAGACGTGCTTCAACCCTAAGGCGCAAGAACGCTGAGCCGGTTTCCAGAGCCAGGATGCGGATGAGTTCAATATCTGACGCATTGGGTGGTTCAACGCAACGGGAACCCACGTTCAGAAATCCGAACGGTTGCTCACCGGCCATCAATGCCATGCAATAAACGTGGCGAAGCCCATAGGCTTCGCACAACTGACGTTGTTCTTGGAACTGGCCAATGACGTTGATTATTTCGTGGGGATTTTCCAGAGAAGCTTTTATGTAGCCTGTGCTCAATGGACGACGAGCCACCTGCTCAACAAAGTCTGGCGTGAAACCTATTTGATGCCGTAGAACGGCGTCTTGCCCCTCAATGAGATAAAGTGCCGCGCAATCCGCGTTCCCAGAATCTACTACCTGTCGTACAAGACAGGCCAAGGCGGAATCGAAATCAGCACAGTTGTTGAGCGCAATCAGGCATTGGCGCAAATTTTCGCTGGCACGGGCTCTTTGCTGGACTGCTTCGGCCTGCTTGCGCTCGGTGATGTCGCTTATTACGGCGCGACATATGGGCGTGTCGTCGGAGTTGTGCGCTACGGTCGCTTCCATCCGCACCCAGAAGATCGTTCCGTCCGTTTTCACCATCCGCAATTCGCATGCCTGCCGCGTTTGGGTTTCAAAAAGCTCTTTGCTGTGCAGGAAGTAGATGTCCTGGTCCTCTTTGAAGACGAACTGCGAGATTGGTTTCTTAACCACCTCGCTTGGCGCGATGCCCAACAGAGAGGCGACGGTGATGTTGGCGTCCATGATCAGCCCTTTTTCGCTGACAGTGACATAGCCCACCGGAGCCAAATTATAGAGGTCGAAATAGAGTGCCTTTGTGGCGTCCAATTCCACTTGCGCCAAGCGCAAATTCTCGTTCTGCATCTCCAACTCGATTTGATGAACGCGCAACTCGTTGAGCATCTGCCGCGTAGCCTCGGGCGACAAGGGCACAAGTTGTTCTGGCGATTGCGGTGTATTTTCACGGGCCAATGCTTCGGCCTGCTTGCGCAGATCGGCGACGTCAGCTAACATGCCAGACGAAAAAGGACTCGAAGGTCGCCTGTCTCCCGTCGAAGCGCCGATGCCAACGATGGGAAAAGACTTCTCAGCCTCTGCCGCCATCTCTTTATCCATGACATATTCCTTCGTCTCTCGAACGTCCAAGTTGGAGGCGCTTATCGGGGATTGTTCAGGATTCTTCATATTTCAGACAAATTATCTTTGCGATAGTGCTGACCAGAAAAAGTTGTGTGCAATGGGCGCAAGTTGACGGCGGCGTCATCTTGTAGCCCCGATGGAGGACTACCAGTATGACTTCTGAAATTTTCGTGGGCGCTTACTGCTGGGATATGCGAACTGCCGGGATATGCGAACTGCCGGGATATGCGAACTGCCGGGATATGCGAACTGCCCTAACGATCAGTATTGATAACCGCAGTACGCAATTATTCCTAAGCATAGGGCATTTTCATACAAGTCCTTTGGATAATCAAGATCTTTTTTCTTTGAGCGAAAGAACAGAACAAGAGAAATATGCACTCCCATTGCAAGCCTATCAACATTATAATCAGTAATTTTCATTCTTGGCTTACTGTTGGCATTTACGACTGGTTTTCGCAGATTCGGGCCGGATGTCAGCCTTCGGCGCATGAAAATGGCAGGTAGAAAGTCAAAATGAGAATCGCTGGTACCGGTGCTGACGTCACTGTAGCCAGTCTTTAAGGTCGCATTCTTCCGCACCCTGCATCAAACTGCATCATTGGCAACCGACAGAACTGACAAAAGAGGTTTTTGTCAGTTCTGTCGGTTGCACCCAAGGGCCGGTTTCCCCACCTATCGCGACATTGTGAGGTCGATTCCCTTTGAATCCGACTTTGTCTAAACCCTTGAAGACTTTCCTGCGCCCTGAGATTGCAATCCGCAGGTCAATCAATATCTATTGTCTATTGTCGTACTGCCCATTTGACGATCAAAACGTCACACGGATACTACTCACCAGTCCTAATCCAAAACCTGTGAGATTCCTTCCTTGGTCGCTGACAGATTCCAAGGAATTCCGGTGCGACACAAAGAAGGTCGCCAATCGCAGAGGTTCATCCAAATCGTTAAATCTGCTTCCTGCTCTCCGCCAATACGCCGATGCCGATGAACACCGACACCACAGCAGGAAAAAGCCACAGATCATCGGCTCCCATAAGCATCTGCGAGACCAAGTGGGCAATTACCAAGTTCAATGCCCCATACCCAAAAGAGACCAGCGCAACAAAAGCTGAAACCCTAATGACGAAGTTACGCCTCCTGATCAATCGTTTTACCACGCCATTGATCTCGGAACCGAAGACAGCCAAGATCGTGGAGGTAAAAGCTACAGACACATAAGGAAGAACCGGGCGAATGGATTGAGATGCCCATGTAATGGGGTTTACTGGTGTGGTAATGTTCTGGTCTATCATCCTTTTCGTGCAGGATTGTGACGTTCTTTTTCTCGAATTTTCAAGGGAGATTTGCTGGCTGACTTGTCAGCAGTCCACTCAAAACCAGCCAAAACAGAGGAAGGGCAAAAAGGGCAATAATGCATAAATATATATTTCCACCAGTTCAGAGCAGTAGAACAGGGAAACCGGCTTGAAAGCCGGGTTTCCTGTTTCGTCCTACTGCGTTGCAGTCCGAAGTTGATCTGCCAACCAGTCAAATTTTGTTTTGGTGCAAGAGGCGGATTGGAGAATTCCAAATTCATAACCGCAAGAAAACACAATAGGACTGGGTGATTTCTTTGCGAATAATCTTTGGGTGGACAGCCATTGTCCACCCGTCCAATGCGTCATATTCGCATGAAAAATGAAAATTGCAGGAGCCAACCAGCACAATGGTTCGCACAGGTTCTTGAAGCGAAGAACTGCAAGACCCAGATCGTTGATGAAATGTTTGGTGTTCTTCGGTCGTTTTTTGAGGATGCGAAGCAAAGTCGCAACCGTGAATGTGCCTTGTCGACCACCGTCTTGGAGAATCTCGTTCTGGACACGCCAACACCGACAGTCAGACTTGTTCCAGCAACTCAACTTGAAGCCCGCTCCAAATCCATAAAATCAGAGTCGAAGCGGCAATCGCTATGTTCGGATGACTGGCTTGAATCGCCTTTCATGAAGAATACGCCAAATCTGTCTTGAAACCAGCCTTTCAGGCATCTCTTATCTGACTGGTGTGTGCAGTTTTCAAAAATGTCTGTGTGTGCGTTTTTTGAAAACTGTTGTTACGACTAAGTATCATTGCAAGCAACCAAATAGGTTCGGTTGAGACGAATTGGGTTTATGATGAGACCCTTTATGAATCAAAACACGAGAAACCGGGGTATGTATTGATAAGAAACAGCAAATGAATAGGTGAGCAAGAAACTAGGGGAGTTGGAAGATTCAAAAGCACCGGCATTTTGATTATTTTGTGCCGATTCACTGGTGCTTTTTGAAGTTCCAACTCCCTTATGAGAGACTCATCTGTTTAGCCTTTGCCGCCGGTGAGGCCGTGGGCGATCAAATCGACCATCAACGATTGACCGCCTTGGGTTGGCAAAAATGTTCGAGCACTGGTGGAGACGGCGGTGTCGATCAACGCCCCAGGCGCGAAAAAGAGACTCAAATAGGCATTCGTCGAGCACGAGGGGTCATTGCTCCCCCAGGAAAAATAGCCCAACAAATTGGAACGGCTTCCAACGAAAATGGTGCTCAGGTCCAGTTCAACCGGAATTCCGCGACTCGCCAAAACGTCGCTGGCATGGCGCATATCGGCATTGAACTCGCTCCATGCGGATTCCGCCTGAATGTTTGTGGTTGTGATTGGACCTGGCTGGGTCGCTTTATCCCCCAGGCCGAAGGCAGGTTGAACATCCAGCAACACCTTTCCCTGACCAAGGAATCGTAGAGGGTCCTTTTCAGCCGCCAATGCCCGATCAACCAGAGACTTGGCGTCAGCCTCGGAATATCCGTCCAGCCTCGTAACCAAATAGCCGCCAAACTTCGCATGCGAAAAAGGCTCGGTCGCATTCCAGTAACGATTGGAATACGCATAGCCCATTCCCCCTGAACCAAACAGGTGGATTTTCACGGTGCCGGAAATGTTGGTGTAGTCCAAGGCGCTCAAATAGCTGTCCACAGATGGATGTCCCCTGATACTTACCGGTTCGCGGCTGTTTTCATCGCAACTACCCATGGCCGCGCCTGTGATTCGAATGGGAATGCCTTTGGTCAGAACGATGAAATCGATGTTCGTATGCACCGCCAGAAACCCTCGAATCGGAGTTTCAATCGATTCCGTGTAGGTGGTGAGCGTCATGGTTTCATTGACGGTGCTCAGCGCGGAATCCTGGCATCGAACTGAGAGTCGATTCCTGATCTGACGTTTGAGCGCATAATCGTCGCCAATGGATTTGGAAACAGGGCTGTTCTCATTGACCACTAGGAGCACCTGATCTGGATTCCGCTTTTGAGGGATATTTGTATTGCCCGCCAAGGCGACCAACGGAAACAAACAGATAACCAGCAACAAGATCGAGGCCATTTTAGGGAAGCCGAATTTCTTCATCGGAATCAGTAGAACAAAAACCCCATTGGTTTGCAACTGGGCCTGGTCAGGAACAGGCTGAAACTACCATAGTAACGACAAATTGGTTCATGGGGATTGTGGCACAAACCGTCCAAGCCACAAACGCTATTTTCCCAGGCGAAGCGGTGTTTTCCATGCAATACCGCGCATGATTAACCTCAGTCGTTACTCACTAGGAACCACGAGTTCCGGGCACTGAGGCGACCAAAGGATTCAAGGGGCCGATCCGGCCGTGGCACCCATGGCTTCAATTGAACCAGTACCCCACAGGTTGTGGGTGAGGCAACCTGATCGCTTCGCTTTGGCCACAATGGGTTGATGCTCGCCGATGCGGCCAGAATCCCGCATGAATCCATTTACCGCCCTGGTAACCGCCGGAGAACTGAGGAAACAAGGCAGCCTATGGGCCATGAAACGAACCCCGCGTCCTTTAATTCCACCACGTTTCCGACTTGAAGCCCGTTTGCAGGGTCTAACCGACACGCGCCCGCATGAACTGACGGTGATCGGCTGCGAGTCTGCGACAATCCTGCTCCCACATCAAAGGCAAAGCCTTTCACGGCATGTATTTCAGCCGGAAAAAGCCGCTGGCATTCGTCACGAAAAGAAATTGCGTATTCGTCACGTCGGTTGGAGTGAACAAGCCGCCGCTCCAATTCTCCCATGTTCCGGTGACGGCTGGCGCGAATTGAATCTGGTAATTGTCATAGAGTGCCAGATTCGCGGAACCCACTCGCATAACCAACTGGATGGTGGGATAAACGGCAGCGGCGGGCGGCGGGCCGATTTTGAACCTCGGCGCGTTGGTGTAGCCTATTCCCGCGCTGGTTATGCTGATGTTCGTCACCACACCGCCTGAAATTTGGGAAACCGCTGTGGCATTAGTGCCCCGCCCTACAATAGTAACCGGCGGATTGGTGACGTAGCCGGAGCCGCCACTCGTCAAACTGACGCCAACGACAAAACCCTTGACCACCTCCGCCACGGCGAATGCCTGAGCCGGAACAGGGCTGAGCGCCAGCCTGTATTGACCGGCGTTCATAGTGCCAGAAACCATTTGCGAATAGACAGAGTTTGTAGCGGTAAAGTTGATCGGCGCATTTGTCCAAAAATACCCCTGCGCCAACTGCTGCAATTGATAAACGCCGCCAAGGGCCAGATTGGTAAAGGTCAGGAACGACATGCCCGCAACATCCAAAACCGGATTCGGAATAAACGGCGGTTCGATGACGACCAACGGTGCGTTCGTGTAGCCGTAGCCTGCGGAGAGAATTTTGATGGCCGTGACCACGCCATTGCTTACCACGGACACAGCCTGTGCGCCACTGCCGCCGCCACCAATGATTCTTACGGTAGGCGCGTTCGTGTATCCAAATCCCCAATCGTTTACGTTCGCAGCGATGACAAAGCCATTCGCGAGCGTTGCGGTGGCAGCGGCAACACGGAGGACGTAGCCCGCAGTGCCGGAGAGGCCGGAAACCAGCAACCCGCTTGGACTCTGCATCAGAGGTGCATTGACAACAATGAAATCAAGAGTGTTTGTTCCAGCGCAAAATCCAGAACTCAGGACAAACGCACCTAATACCCCGAATCCGCTGTTGTTATTGGCCAACCATGTTCCATTCAAAAAAAGCATTGCCTCATCATCGGCTGCCCAATTCCCTGTGATTGTTGCAGTGTTGGGATCAAGAGGATGCCCCAAGGCATCAACCATGTTGAATACGAGTCGGTAAACATACTGTCCGGGATCAGGCCAGGGTGCCCCGATCGCAGGTGACACCCAATTGGCACTCGTAGCCCCCGAGCACCAACCAGGGCTTTGTGGAGGAACCACCCAAGCAGTACCCGCTGACCCGCTGGGCACGGATACCAAAGCGTAGTGGCTATCCGCTGTATCCAACGTGGCAAGCGTTCCGCCGTTGTTGACTCCTGTATTGAAAAGCCCGGCCACAACGCCGAATTGGCCGTGAACCTGGGCGGACAGTGCTAGCGTGACGGCAAGAACTCCGAATAATGCGTTATTTGTTTTCATTGCAATATCTTCAATTCTTTTTGACCTGACCACGAACCACAGAATAACGACGCTTTTGACGTCAAGATTTCTTCGTGTCGTCATTACGAGAAGCCTCTCCGTGCGCGAATTCAACGATTAACAGGCGATTCTGGCTAAAAGTCAAGGGTGCGGATTTCGCACAATGAAGAAGACTCGGAAAATTGAACAGCGCAATGAGATCGGCAAACGCATCAGGGCGACGCGCCTCTCTTCGATCAACAGAAATGATCAAGCCGGAACGCCCGGCATCCGCACACTCCTTTTTCGTGATGCCAACCCAGGCAAAGGTTGGCGGCGCTTTGAGTTGGGGTTCCCTTTGAGAACCCCGAGTCCTTCCACCAGATCGGCCCCGCGCTCCATTTTGCTTCTCCTGGTCACTCAAGAACTCCCTGATCAACACCATCGCATCCACCTTCACGCCGTGCAAGACTCTCACAGCACAGGCGCGAACGGCGAATCCACGGTCATTGGTCTGGACACGAAGTCCACAAGGTTTGCCGATTGTCGTTTCCGCTCCGGTTCTCGGCGATTGCTCAGTGTCGGGGATAAGCTGCGGTTGCTCTGAATTTCAGCATCAAACTAAGGGGATGCTTCCCATGCCTCTCTGTGCCAGTATATTGGAGAATGATTAAAGATACCAAAATGCCCAAAGCCACTGCGGGCGATGCAAAGTCAGCGGCAATCGCCAATCCATTTCCTCATCGCCCCGATTATTGGGACTACTGCCGTTGGTTCTGGCATCACAGCAAGAAATTGCACGGGGTTCCTGCTGCGGATTTTGCGCCATCGCGAGAAGCAGCGCTCAGATTGTTCGAATGCTTCTCCATTGGTAGGTTTGAATCCGAGGACGAGGCCATACATAGTATGCGTCTGGATCGGGAGGGGACGTTATCCCTGTCAGCCGCGACATCTTCCAAGGCTTCCCGCGCCTTGGTGGAATCAAAAGCAGCAGAAGTATTTCAGCCCACCACCGGAGACTTGGAATGGGATCGTAACATTTTTGAAAATTCTGGCGCTTGGATATTCTTCCGTCGCGCAATTGATGAAATGCAGTTGGCGTAGGTTTGTTTACGTTACGTGCGCATCGTCAACGACCCTCAGCCACTGGCCGGGTGAACGAGGGCTAGGTGGGCCAGGTGCCGATGGCATCGGCACTGCGGTATTCCAACGTTGGGGGTGCCTCTTTCCTGGCTTGGCTAATTAGTTGGCAGGTTTCGCAGCCCCGGGGTCTAACGCAGATAATTGTGCGCAAAGGGCAACCAGTTTGGGAGCTTCTCCCCCGGCAGCTACCACCAAGTCCAAGCCGCCGCACACGCAGCTTGCCATTGTCCAGTTGTCGAAGGGATCGGTATGAGTGTCCCCCCTCATGGCTTTGAATGACGCGTGGACGACCCCACAATAAAGCCGGTAAGGACGGTCGTAGTAGCCCTTGATTCCAGCGATCTCGGCTGCATTCGACAACTTCAACTCCTTCTCCACCAATTTGTGCTTTGGAAAGTGGGTCGAGTACTTCCGCTTGAAGGCGCTCCACCCCTTCTCGGTCTCAGTGTCATAGTCCACTCCGGCTTGAACTGCGATGGGTCGAGCCATTCTCTTGTGCTCCATCCGATCAGTGTAGGCGATCCTGTAAAGGAGATCAGGCTGTTTTTGGACGGCGATAGATCGGACCACAGCATCGATAGAAGGTCGGATGAGCAGCTTTGAAGCATCTATCCTAGAAGCCTTCCTGAGGAAAATATAACCGTCCGCCGAGTTGTTAATATATCTAGCCGAGTATACCAGAAAGTTATCCAGTAGCCCGTCGCTTTCCTTTCCTGCCAAAGAATTCAGCGCATTTTCAAGCTCGCGCTGGAGGTCGCAGAGGAGTTCCATTGAGCGAATCTCTCCATCGTCGGCCATTTTCCGCGCATTTGCGGTCGTGTTTTCCGCGCATTTGCGGTCGTGATAAGCATTTACTCATATTACAACGGCTTATTCCAATGGTCAACGGGCGATCCCGTCAGCAGTGCAAAGAGCCTTTGCTGTGTAACCACGAAAGCAAGCGATCCCCGAGGAAGATCGCGGAAAATCCCGGGTTGACATTGACGCTGAATAGGAGTGCAATGTGTGGGGGGGGGGAGACTCATACGTGAAACAGGGTTTAGTTGCGGTTTATGGGGATAATTTGGAAAGGTCATTATGCGCATCAACACAACGTTGCCGGTGGTAAAGAGATTTTCGGGCTGCACACGAGCGCTTTGGAGCGTCGTAATTTGCATTGTCGGCATCCTGGCACTGCCGCTTGCGGCAACAGCCCTGCAATCTGGTGATTTCACGTACACGACGGATGAAAACGCCGTCACCATAACCGGCTACACCGGCGCTGGCGGAGCGATAACCATTCCAAGCGCCATCAGTGGATTGCATGTTACCAGCATAGGGCACCTGGCTTTTTTCGGCTGCACTAGCCTTACCAATGTAACTATATCCGGCAGCGTGACCAGCCTAGGAGGTCAGGCATTTTATGGCTGCACTAGCCTTACCAATGTAAAAATATCCGCCAGCGTGACCAACATAGGGGATGCTTTTTCAGCCTGCACAAAGCTGACGTCCATCAACGTGGATGCAGCAAATACGTATTTTAGCTCTGTGGGTGGGGTTCTCTTCAACAAGAGCCAAACCGAGGTCATTCAATGCCCAATGGGCAAGGTCGGAAGCTATACCGTCCCAAGCAGCGTGAACAGCATAGGAAACTCAGCGTTCTCTTACTGCACCAGACTGACCAGCATCACGATTCCCATTAGTGTGACAAACATCGGAAACTCAGCATTCGCAAGTTGCACCAGACTTACCAGTATCACGATCCCTGGCGACGTCACTAGCATTGGGAACTGGGTGTTTTATGGCTGCACCGGCCTGAGCGATTTGACGATACCCGGCAGCGTGACCAACATCGGGGGCAGTGCTTTCTATAACTGCTACTGGCTGACGTCCATCAACGTGGATGCAGCAAATACGTATTATAGCTCTGTGGGTGGGGTTCTCTTCAACAAGAGCCAGACCGAGGTCATTCAATGCCCAATGGGCAAGGTCGGAAGCTATACCGTCCCAAGCAGCGTGAACAGCATAGGAAACTCAGCGTTCTGTAACTGCGCCAGACTTACCAATATCATGATCCCCAGTAGCGTATCGAGCATTGGGGACGATGCGTTCAGCGGATGCACCAATCTGACGAATATCATGATACCAGGCAACGTGACCAACATCGGTAACTATGCATTCCAAGACTGCACCAGGCTGACCGATGTAACTATACCCGCAAGCGTCACTAAGATAGAATGGGCGACCTTTTTTGACTGTACCAGCCTGACCCATGTAACAATTCCCAGCAGCGTGACCAGCATAGGAGGTGAGGCGTTTTGGGACTGTACCAGCCTGACCCATGTAACAATTCCCAGCAGCGTCACTAGTACAATAACTATTTAATTACGTTATATAATGATGGCCAAGTTTTCTATCGGCATCTTGACATGTGAATTTCCATTTGATCTTGTGCTTTTCACTGTTACGTCGTTGCTGCC
>CAIUEN010000186.1 GCA_903898185.1 uncultured Verrucomicrobiales bacterium | reverse complement strand
TGCCTGCTGAGGGCTCGAATTCGTCCAACGCGGGCGGAGCAAAACAGAATCCCGGAACCGGCAAGATGCCGGTTCTACCCTGAAAATTGAACAGGTATCCTGCCTGTTCGGGGCCCGAACTCACCCAATGCGGGCGGAGCAAAACAGCATCCCGGAACCGGCAAGATGCCGGTTCTACCCTGACTGAATAGTGCCTTTCGCCAAACGGGTTCCCCCACCGGGCAGACTTGCCGTTGGCTTGAAGGATTCAGTTATGCGCCCTGCGGAAAACACCTCCCCACCAAACAAGAAAGCCGCCCATGAAGGACGGCTTGTGTTGGCGAATTCGGTTCCGATCTCAACTATTGTTTCCGGCGCAATGAGCGCAGGGCGCTCACGCCAAAGGGCAGGAGCAGCAGTGCGCCCGCAATGTAGGTTGACGGTTCGGGGACAGCCGTGCCAACCGACGCATTCGCCGATGACGCAATTCCCAGACTCGCCACCGCTAATATTGCCAATAACTTACCAGTTTTCATAATTTTTAATTTTTATATTGTTTAACTTTTTTAGCGCTAATGCGCTGTGTCGTTATTGTTTTACCCCATACCCGGCGCGAATTCAATGCACTTTTAGGACATGGTAGTACACAATTGGGACATCAATGAAATAATTTAACAGGAATACCTTCAAAACTTCTCTTAACTTAATTGTCGTGGGGCAAGCGGCGGATAGGCGTGAAAAACAGAAGTTGGAAAATCGGGAAGAAGAAGAAGAAGATGGGGGGCAACGCGAGATTCTGCCGGCGGATTGCTTGCCTCTTCATTGGAAATCCATTGCGGTTTGATAACCACACCTGAAAAAATATTTCAGTCTCGCTTATTTTCGCCGATATACAGGAATGTGTGGGTGGTTATAACACCACCTCCACGAACTAAATCGAACTATGAATTTGTCCAACATATCCAGCTCTGTCGGCGCTTACTTCGGCGGACAGCAAATGAAATCTGCCAGCGCAACGAGCGCCAGCGCAAAGCCAGCCCAGAAAGCCAACGATGGCGATGCGGACGATGGCATGAAGAGCTCAACCGCTCCTGACATCGACAAGGCGCCAGCCTCGCAAACAGCTCTCAGAACATTGAACATCACAGCCTGACAACTCATCAGGCCATTTGATTTGGGAATGCCCGTGTGGCCCCTCGTGGTTAAAAAATTGTTAACCGCAGAGGCGCTGAGGCGCAGAGTAAGAAGAAGAAAATAATGCATGGCTTCCTTCTCTCCGCGCCTCTGCGCCTCTGCGCCTCTGCGGTTTGGTAATTTCTTTTTCCCTCAAATTCATTACGTCTGGTAGTTCCAAAAAGTGGGAATTTCTTGAAGCGGGAAACTGGTCAGTTTTCTACGGGCTGGATTCAGTCCGCTTTCAAGCGGTTTCGTTGGCCTTTGAAATCTGGCCCTGAAGGATAGGAATGGCCATCCGCAGCAAGGTTGTGTAGCAAAGGAACCCGAAACACCAAATGCCGATGCAAATCAGGGCTTCATTAAGGGTTGGCGAATACTCGACAATTTCACCCAAGGGGGTGGGAATAAATCCTGGCACAACCAACCCCATGCCCTTTTCAATCCAGATGCCGACAAAGGCCAGCACGCAGGCCACATTAAGATACTTAAGGCTTCGGCTGATCGGCAGGATCAACAAAAACATGGCAATCATGTTGCAGGCTATGGCTGTCCAAATCCACGGCACCAGCGCATGATGACCGTGCAAGCCGAAGAATAGGTATTTGGACGAAGCCACATGCATTGTGCCGGAGTAGAACTCCTTGAAAATTTCGTTCACCAAGAGGAAGACGTTGATCAACATCGAGACTTGGACGATTGACCGCAATGTTAGCAGCGCCTTATCGGTAATGCGATAGGCGGTGACGTTGCGGATCACTTGCAGTGCCAGAATAATCAGCGAAGGGCCGGCTGTGAAAGCGGAGGCAATAAAGCGTGGCCCAACGATCGATGAATTCCAAAACGGCCTGCCGCCCAAGCCCACATACAGGAACGCCGTTACAGTATGAATGGAAATGGCCCAGCCAATCGCAATGAAAACAAACGGGATATAAAACCATCTGGCTGGTTTGCGGCCTTGATACCGGCAATAAAGAAGATACCCGCAGATATGGACATTCAAGAGCAGGTAGCCGTTGAGAACAATCACGTCCCAGCTCAGCATCGAGTGCGGAAAATTGAACTGGCCAATTCCTGGAATGAGGTGCCAGAACCGGTCCGGACGTCCCAGATCCACGGTAACGAAGGAGAGGCACATCACAATTGCCGAGACGGCCAGCAGTTCGCCGAAGATGACCAGGTCATGCAATTCTTCGTTGGCATATACATAGACCGGTATGACGAGCATGGCTGCCGCCGCCGCCACCCCGACAATGAAAGTAAAGTTCGCAATATAAACGCCCCAAGAGACCTGGTCGCTCATGCCGGTCGTGATCAGACCACTGACAAATTGTTTTGCGTAGGCGTTGATGCCGAGCAACACGAAAATGGTCAGAAATCCCATCCAAGCGTAGTAGCGCCAATCCCCGACAAAGGCCAGCCGCGCACAACGGTTGACGAATATCCAATAGTTTTTCGCCGCCTTCATCATACATCAAAATAGTAATAAAATCGAGGCGATGTCCCCACCTCTTCCTTCAGTTGAATGAAGACTCGCTTGTTTCTCAGGATGTAGGAGACCTCGCTTTCGGGATCCAATACATTGCCAAATTTTCGCGCGCCAGCGGGACACACCTCAACGCAAGCCGGATACCGTCCTGCGCGCGTCCGTTGGATGCAGAAATGGCACTTTTCCATGACTCCCTGTCGTCGGGGTCGATTTCCCAGATACGCCATGTTCGGATTCAACCGGTCCTTGGGTATGGTCGGACGTGTCCAGTTAAAACGCCGGGCAAAATAGGGACAGGCCGCTTCGCAGTAGCGACAGCCAATGCACCAGTCATAATCGATTACCGTAATGCCATCCTTATCCTGCCAGGTGGCCTTGGTAGGGCAGACCTTCACACAGGCCGGATTCCTGCACTGCTGGCATTGGATCGGCATGTAGAAGTAATTCTTTTCAGGCACTTGTTCCGAATCGTAATTGTGCTCCCCTTTTTCCAGATCCAGCGAGCCATGCGGCATTCGCAATACCCGGATGTATTGAATTTCTGGGTCGCGCGACTGATTGTTCTCCGCCACACAAGCATGAACGCATTTGCGGCAGCCGATGCAGCGAGTGAGATTCAAACAATAGACAAACTCGACCCCATTCATTGGCTTGAGGTCTTGCACCGTGGGCCGCACTCCATATTGGGCCTCGACTTCGCGCCGGATTCGATCCAGCACCTTCTCCATGTCCTGGGGCGTCATTTCCTTGTAGTACTTCTGCAAGAATTTCTCCACTGTGGTGAAGTCTTTGAGATCACGCAAAGGGGCTAGGGCGGCTGCCAAGGCCGCTACTCCGGTGGCAACGACCGCAGAAGTGCGCAAAAAATCTCGACGGCTCTGCCCATGCTCAGGCGGTTTTTGGGCTGAGTCAGGATTCGGGTTTGGAGATGAATCGGACATCAATGATGCTCCTGTTCTGCCGGGCTGGAAGCAACGGCTGTATGCAACGCATGCGGGCCGGGCGCTGGCTTGCGCGGCGGGAATTTAGGGGAATGCGGATCGTGGCAGGAGGGACAGGTCTTGCGCTCGAAGCCACCCATGGCCCGATTCCAATAACCGCTGACGCGCCCATGCACGCCAGCTTCCCAATCACGGAAGGTTGGCCCATGGCAACTGCCGCAGAGCTGTGGGCTCTCCTCAATCTTTAACTCCCTCCCATCGCGTGTTTGCAGCGATTCAAGGTTCTTCTCGTTATGACAATTAAAGCAGTTGTTGTTCCGGTTATGACGGCCATGACCCATTTTCAAGTCTTGGTGCTCCGTCGGCAAAATAATCATTTCATTGGTGTCGTATTTGATCTTCACCGGGTTCTTCTTATCATGGCAGGTATAACATTCGAAATTGGAGGTATCCGCCTTCGCTTTGATCAAATCCGCCGCCGAGAGTCGCGCGGTGCTTGGCTCAATGAAAGCGAGATCAACCAGAGGGACAGGCGCACGGAGGGCTGGATGCCCCCAGAGGTTCAGCAGAAAGCTGCACGCCAGGAAACAAAAACCTAGCGTCAACACTACCAGCACTGTCGAGGTCTTTGACCTGGAATTCATTGTTGAAATGTAACGATTCAGGTAGCATAGGCATCCTTGCCTGTGCCCATCCATCCGGCGAGCGTCAGCGAGACGCTAATTTCTCCTTCTGACCTGCATAGTTACGTTGAAAGTAGGACTATCATGTTGGTTTTTATAAGCAATAGCCTTTTAGAGTGCTGTTTTGTTTTATTCTAATCGGAAATTGCGATATGATGCGCAGGTGGCAACCAGCCCGTAGAAAACCAGCCAGTTTATAGCCTCAGAATACTCCCGCTTTTTGGAACCGAAATTGAACATTCCTTGAACTATTGGGTCACGGGAAAGACAACATCTATTTGACAAAAAAACAGCTTCTATCCCGCGCCCTCCGACTTCATCATTGGAAATTCTTTGTTCGATATTGGATATTCAAGGCGCACTCACGCGGAAGCGCGGAGGGCGCGGAGGTGGAAATACCCATTGCATATTGGGTATTCTTGCTTGCCTGCCATAATGAGAATAGCTGTGGATTTCTTGCCATTTCATTAAGCAGGCTCGAAAAAAGAGAGTTTCTTTCCTGCCCCTTCGTGCCTTTGTGTCTTTGTGTGAGCCTTCCACTAGGGTTTTGAATTGATCGGGTTTTTGCCCTGGAAAGGTCATGAATTATTCATGTCATATCAAATAGAAGTGAAAGGCATATTTTGAAAGTCACAAAAGGGTATCAGGCGCAAGTCAGTGAATCGTTTTGTTTTAGCTTGGAAACCGCAGTTGGGTTAACCGCAGAACACGCGGAATACGCGGAAAGAAGAGGCAGAATGAGGTTTTGAAGATGCCATCCGTCAAATTAGAAAGAACTCTTCGCAGGAGATTCTTCTTTCGCGTGTTCCGCGTATTCTGCGGTTCATTTGCAGTTTTTGGATTTTGGATTTCAAATTTCAAATTTGAGATTTTACCAAAACTCACATTTCTCTTTCTGAACAGTTACGTTATTTTCGAGCCCGCGTTTACTCGGCGAGGTTGGTCGCCGCGCCAAGTTCCGATTCCATGTATTTTCGGATCAAGCCAGCCCGGTTGACGGCGTTGCCTTCCGTTTCGCCCATGAATGTCCGAATCTCGACTTTCAACGCGGCTGCAACCTCTCCGTTGCGATCCCGCAGCGGCAGAGTGACCTCCACCGACTTGTCTTTGTGCTGAAAATAAACAGCGGCTCGTTCGATGGCATCGGTCTCGATTTTTCCAGCCGACGCACCCATTTCCAGCGTCTTGCTGGAAGCCACCAAGCTCGCTGCGCCTGATCCTTTGCGGGCGTAGAGTTCCAATCCCAGCAAGCGCGGGTATTTCCTGACCGTCTGATCCAGTAATTTCTTGGCAAACGGAATCACTGGCGTGTATTCCACGCGCGCGTCCACAAATTGGCTTACGGAGTCGGACTTGGTCCAGAACCCGATCTTGCCACTCGCAAGCGATGTGTCATTGAGCGGCGGGAGGCACTCCTGGCCGTCCAATTCACAGCGAATTTCGCTTCCCTTGCAGGTGACCTTCAGCTCGTGCCAGACGCCTGCGGCAACTTTGATCTGGCGTCCGATGGGTGTGCTCCGGATATTGGCGATCGATTTGTAGAACCTCACGTAATTATCCAGCGCGCTGGCGCAGACCACATAATAGTTCTTTTCGTCTGCGGCGCGAAACGTCACGCCGGCCATCTGGGCGACCGAACCGCTTATGATCCGGAACCGGGTGGTCAGGGTGAAATCGGCATAAATCTCGTTATCGAATAGCAGAATCGGAAAATGCTCGCCGGTCCGGTCTTGGGAGGTCTGGGCCAGAATCGGACGCTTGGCGGTTTGTGGCGCGTTGGATGAAAACGGCGCTATCAGCGAACTTACTTGCTCTTCCACGATTTTCCACTCGCCGGGCTTGCCCAAGCCGCTGACAACGCTGACAAAACCAGTCGGGCACTGGCCTAGTGAGAACTGCCCGAAATCAAAGCGATATTCCGCAGCCGTCGCCGAGACCGCCCCTACTAAAAGCGGCAAGATAAACTTCAACATGGCTGAAAACCATAACAGAATGCCATCGGGGAGCAACTGAGAGTTGAACCTAAATTCGGCAGTTGAAAAGTGATCAAACCCCCTATTTTCATAGGGGGATGACGTCAGATTTGAATAGTGTTTCGGTTCACCCGCAGGGTGAGCACCTGTTTTGTTGTAAAGGCTTGCTACGCAATGAAAAAGTCAGTTTTTCTCGTGGGCAACTGCCGAATTTAGGTTGAACCAAGACAGCAATTCTCATTATGTGGGGTAGATCTCTGGTCT
>CAIUEN010000185.1 GCA_903898185.1 uncultured Verrucomicrobiales bacterium | reverse complement strand
TGGCGACGTTCACCAGTCCATTGACTGGCGTCCAGTACCAGAGGCTGTATTCCAGTGCCTCGGCGACCGATTTGAGTTCGGATTCGACGCGTTGTTCTTCCGCCGAAACGATGTACAGGCATGGATAAGCGGCGCGAATGTAATTTGTGATTCTTGTTTTCATGGATTATTGAAGATTCTCGTGTTCCCAACAAAGGCAGATTTCCCGTGAGGCATCTTGGTACAGGATGCCGTTGTTCTTGGCGTCCCTTACCTCCCAAAGTTGGGTGTGATCGTTGAATTCGATGTTGGTGGCCCGCTTGATTTCCAAGGTGCCAATGTTTTTCAAGTCGATTGCCTCGGTATAGAGACACTGTCCGTTGCCGTCGGCGTTGAATGTGATGGTTGAATTCATTGGCCAAGCTTCTGTTGATTTCTGGTAGTTTCAGACTGAAAGAATTCAGCGGTATGGCGACTGGTTTCGATGTCGCCCAAAGCCTCCTCGAATGCTTTGGTGGCCGTATGACACGAGGCCCCTTTAAAACCGTGCGCCTCGACGGAAAATTGTCCCTCTGGCCCAATGGTGATTTCAATGGTTTTCTTCATGTTAAACTCCAATTGTTAGTTTGATGTTGTTTCCAACCTGCTTCCGTTGGACGGTCCACCCCTTTTTCCGTGCTTCAATAGTCGCCTTGTGGACGCCGTACAGTTGAATCAACTTGCCGTAATTGGCACCGACCTCGGCTTCAACGTGATTATTGTACCAGTCTGTCGTGAGACCGTAGGTTCCATCGGCTTGCCGGTTGACAGCAATGTCGTATGGGCCTTTGAGACGAATGACGTATTCGCCTTTAGTGGTCTGGGTGTAGTACCCACGGGCTTCTGCATTTTGGAGCAATTCGAGACCGAGTTCGTCGCACGCGGCTCTCAATGCCTCGACGTCGCGTATCTGCGTTTTAATGGTAGTGAAATGTGACATATGTGATTGAAACAGTTTTATGAAGCGAGGAAGGCTCATGGAATGAGCCGGATTATCTGATGTTTTGAATATGATGATCCAAGCCGTCACAGGTTTGCCAAGGTGCTTGCGAGCATTCGTCGGGCATCACCCTTGTCGCTTCGGGAATTTCCTCAAAGTCGAGCACGGCTGGCTCAGCCTTGGTGAGGGTGGTGACCATCAGGTCATCCACCCGCATTCGCATTATCTGGGAGTTCAGACGATCAATTACGCCGCCAAGGAGAATTTGCGTTTGCCCATTTCCCCAAAGTTGCGAACCAGTGTCGTCTTGTCCGCTGTGGCCATCTGACGAGCTTTATCAGCCAAGCCGCTGAGACCATTGATCAATTGCTGTTTCCAGCCTTGGTTGCTCCTGTACTCCTCAGCGGTTCGCGACAGGAGTTGCTGGCGCACTTCGTTCAGTTGGGCTTCCATTTCCGAGTCACCGGCAAAGTTGAGACTTCTGAATTGCTCAATGAAATGGACCAGTCTATTCAGCGTCTTCTGGTGGACGCCGGTTTCACTCGTGCTGATGCTTGCCAGCATGTCGGTGCAAAGCTGGGCGGTTTGGGTGCGAAGAGTCGTGATGCAGTCGGAGACAAATGATTCCGTCTCACGCCGAAGATGATCCTCTGCTTCCTGTGCCACTCGCTGACGCGCTTCGATGACACCACGTTGATCGGCTTCCGTGACGGCCTGGACATTGGCCAGCGGTGCGACAACCTGAAAGAGATGAGTCTGAAAACCAAAGAAGTGATCCAGACGATGCTGGGCCGGGTAAGAGGCTTCGATGGCGGCGACAACTTCGTCACCGTTGAACAGACCAAGCTTATCAATCATGGCTTTCCATTCTGCGATGGCCGTTTCGCGCCACTGGGAATAGCAGGCAACAAAGAGTTCCTTGGCGTTGCCAAACTCGGTTTCCAATTTTTTGAGTTTGGTGGTGACCTCTTCGAGTTTTGCGTTGGGCAGGAAATGGGCCAAACCACCAAGAAATGGAAACGTATTTTGTTCGATGTACGCATGGACTCGTCCTTCGATAAGGCTCAATTTCTCGAAGCATTCGCGTGGCAAGAGCCTTTTGTGCCCCAAGCACACGAGACGGTCGGAGATTTTCGATGGTTCCAATCCCACTTCCTCCGGTTTCAGTTTCTTGTGCCCGCGCCAATAGCTCAGGCTGGTTGTTATGAGGACGCCTTCGCGGGCCAATGCCTGGAAGACTTCATTGTTTTGATGATTTTCCATAATATTTGAATTTGTTGCTAATGACACAAAGAATGAATTTTTTCTGAAACCGGAAGCGAAGCGAAGCGGAGCGGGGTTGCTTGCGGGGAAAGGGAAAATGGGCTGGGGGGGGGTATTCGTGAAATCCTTTGGATTTAGCAATTCTAATTATGGCTCGATCTTGACGTTCTTTGGGACGTTTCTTGTCGATTTTGGGCGTGTTTTCTTGAGATTTATGCAAATTTGGGGTGGTTTCGCGCAAGAAAATGTCACGCAAAGAGCCAAAATGAGAATTGCTGTGATTTTCTGGAACAAGCAGACACGAAGGAGTTAAAGAATGAAACTTGATGAGAATACTAAGCTGGCTGATCTCATGTATGGGCATGGAGATAAGTTCATATGCTGTCTGTCGGGCCGATTCGAGCCTGACAAATA
>CAIUEN010000184.1 GCA_903898185.1 uncultured Verrucomicrobiales bacterium | reverse complement strand
CGTGTCGCGATCAATGACCTTTTGGGCATGTTCGAAAAACGCCCTTATGGCTGGCCCCAGATCGCTACACTTAGCCTAGCCCGTAGAAAACCGGCCCGTTTCCAGCCTCAGAAGATTCCCACTTTTTGGAACCAAAGTTGCACAGTTCTTGAACTAGTGTTAGGGAAAGCATTTCCGCGTGGGAACGCCGGTCTGTGCATCGTAATTACCCCTCAAATTCAGGACGGTTATTGGTTCCAAAAAGTGGGCATTTCTTGAAGTGGAAAACTGGTCGTTTTTCTACGGCCTACACTTAGCCTGGTCGCCCG
The DNA here is from genome assembly GCA_903898185.1 of uncultured Verrucomicrobiales bacterium. Lineage (GTDB taxonomy): Bacteria > Verrucomicrobiota > Verrucomicrobiia > Limisphaerales > Palsa-1400 > CAIUEN01. The sequence goes on along the minus strand of CAIUEN010000184.1, from coordinate 33,889 downwards.
GCTTTTCATGCGAGGAAGGGCCGAACTCCGGTCTGGCGCCAACATCCTCACAGCCAATGAAGCCTTGGAGGCCCTGACCAGTAATCGTAATTTCGGAAGTACGGTAATTACATTGCAGGAACAGTTTGATTCGGCGACTGTGGGCAAGCTAAAGAAATTTCATCACGAGTTCTTCAACGTCACCAACCCGGCAACTGATGCCAAGGATGCCGCGATGGAGTTTCAGAAGAAGGTCCGAGCCGAGGCGACAGAGCTCGAAGTCCTCGCATCTCATGCTGGCACCTATCCGTTCATGGCATCCCTCACACCCCTTGCCACAGAACTGAAAACTCTGGCAGATCGCGAATGGGCTCATTGCCTCAAGAATCTGGCCGAATTCTCTGAGAAATTGTTGGATAACAAAGAAACCGTCATTGATCCGCTCAAACAATTTTACACAGGACCAAAGCGGGCCATCTACGACGATATTGTCAAGTTCCTCCGCGATGAATCCGCCAATCTTTCTGACGTTCCAGGCACCGATGCGTCTGATCTCCGGGAAACCATAGCATCCGCCTCCCCCTATAAAAGCAACACCCTCCAACAGGCCAAAGTAAAATTGGACTCGTCGCGAACCAAAGTTGCACAGGTCGTTACGACGGCACGTGAACAGGCATGCACACAGATTGAGCAGGCGCGGGTGCGTCCCAAAGGCATGCCCGAATTCAGCGGATTGCTTCCAGAAGAACAGAACGAGATTCTCCGTCCTTTTGACGATGCACTGGCTCAGGTTCAAAAAGAGCGTCTGGCCCCGGTTATCCGCCAGCTTGCCGACCGCGCAACAAACGAAGTTTTGCCCCGGCAACTGCAACGCCTTGCCGAAATTGTGACCGCCAAGGAGCCTCCAAAGATGAAAGATGGGCCGAAAGAAGCTCCTATCCAATATATCGCCGCCAGGTCTATTCAAGTGTCTTTTGCCAAACCGGTCCTGGAAACTGAGCAGGACCTTGCTGATTACCTCACAGCGGTCAAAGCGGCCTACTCGGCAAAACTCAAACAGAACAACCGAATTACCCTGTGAACCAATCTGCTTTAAAAACATTCGCCCAGGAATTCCGGAATAAACTCCGCCAACTCATTGGCGCACGGCTGGATTTTGTCCTCACGGCTGATACAGCGGAACTGCGCCAGCAAGCCACCCAAGTCGCCGAGTTGCGCAAGGCTCTGGAAACGGGAGGACGAGATCCGTTAGTTGAGCGCGTCGCTTACACATGGTTTAACCGCCTTGCCGCGCTCCGATTCATGGACGCGAATGGCTATCATCCGTTTGGCGCTCGTGTGATTACGCCCGCCACGGCCAATGAGACCCTGCCGGAAGTTCTGCAACAAGCCCGCGCCGGAGCGCTCGATACGGATCTTCGCGCCAGCATTGCCAATCCAGCCACCTTCGATGAGTTACTTGCAGGGCGTATTCCTGTGGATCACCCGGAAGCACAGGCTTTCAAACTGCTACTGGTGGCCGCGTGTAATTACTACCACCGGCTCATGCCGTTTCTCTTCGAGAGAATTGGAGATGCCACGGAACTGCTCCTCCCAGACGACCTGCTCACCGAACATTCGATTGTGGCCGATTTCCGGGCAGGCCTCACCGACGAGGACTGTCAGAACGAGGAAGTTCTCGGATGGCTCTACCAATACTATATCTCGGAGAAAAAAGACGAGGTAATGGGACGGAATGCCGCCGTGCCCAAGCAGGATATTCCCGCTGTGACCCAGCTTTTCACTCCCCATTGGATTGTTCGTTACTTGGTTGAGAACTCGCTGGGGCGCCTCTGGCTTCTGAATCGTCCACAATCCAAGTTACGCGAGAAAATGCCTTACTACATTGAAGGCGAAGCGGAAACTGATTTCCTGAGAATTACCAAGCCGGAAGAAATTCGCCTGCTTGATCCAGCCGGTGGTAGTGGCCATATGCTGACCTATGCATTCGACCTTCTTTACGCTATTTACGAAGAGGAAGGCTACGACGCGCCTGAAATCCCCGGTCTAATCCTACGCCATAACCTTTATGGGGTGGATATTTGCGATCGCGCCGTGGCGCTAGCCGCATTTGCGCTTTGCATGAAGGCCCGTGCAAAAGATAACCGGTTCTTCAGACGGGCGGTCCAGCCCCATTTCATTTCATTACAAGATATTCGTTTTGCAGACGGCGAATTATCTGCCTACTTCGAGGCACTTCGCATTCAACCCTCAGCCATCCACCCGGAACTGGGCAATCTTCTGCACCAGTTTGAGGAAGCGGAAAATTATGGATCTCTTATCCAGCCATGCCTCGACGAAAAGGGTATCGCGTCTGCTCGAGATGTCATCGAGACCATAGACCTCGGCAGTCTGCTGTTCCTACGCGACACGCATACCAAAGTCCTCTGCGTGTTAGAACAAGCTGAATATCTCTGTCAGCGGTATCATGTCGTCGTGGCTAATCCGCCGTATATGGGCACGAAGTTCTTCAACGAAAGTTTGAAGCAGTTCGTTATAGAAAATTTGGAAGCCGGAAAAGCAGATGCTTACGGCGCTTTCATGGTCCGCAATTTGGATTTCATTCCCATCCATGCCTATGTCGCAATGATCAGCATCCCCAATTGGATGTTCCTAAGCACATTCGAAAAGCTGCGCTCTTTTTTGCTAAAAGAGGCGGGTATTTCGAGCCTCGTCCATAATGGACGCGGTGTTTGGGGATCGGATTTCGGCAGTTGCTCCTACGTAATTAAAAAGGGGATGCGACCGACGGAGGCAGGTTACTACAAACGTTTGTTCACACGACAAGGCGATGTTGCTTCGAACGAAGAGCTTGAAGAACGACTCTCCTCCCGCGCCTTCCCTAGTTACAGGGCTGTCTCAGCCGACTTTCGTCGCATTCCCGGGAGCCCCATCGCATATTGGCTGAAACCTTCAAGCTTCACGGCGTTTGAAAAGCTTTCCTCGGTTGGATCAGTAGCGAAACCACGCCAAGGAATGTCCACCAATGATAACGCGCGATTCGTAAGAAAGTGGTTTGAAGTATCGCTCGACCGAATAGGATTCAAGTGTGAGTCCTTGGAGGCAACTGTCCAAAGCGGTCGCAAATGGTTTCCATACAACAAAGGTGGTGAATTTCGTAAATGGTTCGGAAATGCAGAACTTGTGGTGAACTGGGAGAATGACGGCGCAGAGATTAAGCACTGGCTTTTGCACAATCCGAAAGACCCCAAGACAACGCATTGGTCTCGTCGAATCATCAACACAGAATTCTACTGCAAACCAGGACTTACATGGACGTTCGTTAGTTCGAGCGCTTTTGGTATTCGATACTCAGACCCTGGATTCTTGTTTGACGTGGGCGGTTCGTCCGTCTTCCCCGGAGCGAAAACATATCCAATTCTCAGTCTGCTGTGTTCTTCGGTAACATGGCATTTTCTGAAAGCCCTTAATCCTACACTGAATTTCCAAGCCGGTAACATCGCAGACATTCCTTGGGACACGCATTTGCCGGAAAAGAGTGAACGGCGTGCAGGCGCAATTGCCGAATCAGCGATTTGCATCGCGCGAGCAGACTGGGACAACTGCGAGACTTCGTGGGATTTTCGCTACCTGCCTTTGCTCCGTTCCGGCTTAAAAAGCACGACTCTGGCGGACAGTTGGCTGAATTGGAAAACAAACTGCGAGGACGCCATCCACCGGATGCAAGAATTAGAGACGGAGAACAACCGGCTGTTCATTTGTGCCTACGGTTTGCAGGACGAGCTCGAACCGGAAGTGCCCGAAGATCAAATCACGCTCGCTCGTGCCGATATCCGCAAGGACATGGTCGCGTTCATCTCGTACGCCCTCGGTTGCATGTTCGGTCGCTATTCGCTCGATGCCCCCGGCGTCATCCTAGCCGACGCCGGTGCAACCGTGCAGGATTACCTCGCCAAAGTGCCCAAGCCGAGTTTTGAACCCGATGCGGATGGCATTCTACCCGTGCTCGACGGCGATTGGTTCCCTGACGATGTTGTGGGGCGTTTGCGCGAATTTCTTCGCGTGACATTCGGAGAGGACAACCTGGCCGAGAACATCGCCTTTATCGAAACCGCGCTTGGCAAGGTGGACGCCAAAACTGGCAAGGCCAAGCCAGCGGATCTTCGGACGTTCCTCGCTGGGGATTTCTATAAGGAGCATCTCAGGACCTACAAGAAGCGCCCCATCTATTGGATGTTCAGCAGTCCCGAAAGCAGTTTCCAGGCGCTTATCTACCTGCACCGATACACCCGTGACACCATACACCTATTGCTCAACGACTACGTGCGCGAGTTCATCGGCAAGCTGGAGGAAAAGCACCGACAGCTCACATCCATTACACTCAACGAAGCCGCTCGTCCCGCCGACCGCACCAAAGCCACCAAAGACCTCGGAAAAATCGATAAGATGCTTAAAGAAATCAAATCCTGGGAACGTGACGTCCTGTTGCCCCTGGCCCAGCAACGCATCGAACTGGACCTCGATGACGGCGTAAAGGTGAACTACCTCAAATTCAAAGGCGCGGTAGTTCCAATACCGGGATTAGAAAAGCAGGAAGAGGACTAGGCAATGCCAAACAACGCCACACAAAAGCACGATCGACTAAGGGGTGTTCAACATCCTCCCGAAGCCGACATCCAGAACATCCGCGATCTTCTGCGTGGCTACGGGACGGAAGGAAGTTTGATCAAGGAATTGATCCAGAATGCGGAGGACGCGGGGGCACATCATCTTGACCTTATCCTGACTCCCGGAGATCCCAAGGCTTCTCACCCGCTTTTGCGTGGTCCAGGTTTGTGTGCCGTCAACGACGGAAACTTCGAACCAAAGCATCGAGATGCTATCTTCCGTCTCGGGCTTGGCACCAAGGGGGCCGACCCTCGGGCGATAGGACGGTTTGGCAAAGGGTTAAAAAGCGTTTTTGCGCTCTGCGAAGCGTTTTTTGTGGTTGCGAATGCCAATCAAGAACATGGATGGGATCACGAGGAAATCTGCGAGTTTTTCAATCCGTGGAATGGCTGGCGGCACGCTGATTGGGACGAGGCGTTCGACAACGCAGGGGCTGATTTGGTTTTTTCCCATATCGCTCTAGGAGTGAAAGAGTTTAGGGAGGGTTGTAGGCATTGGCTCGCCTTCTGGCTCCCATTGCGTCATAGCGATCATCGCAACGACGCAAAAGGTTCAGTGGCTTGGATTCACGAAAGTTCGGGTGATCTGTTGCCAGGCAAAGATGGACGAATGGGTATAACGCTTGACGAAGAGCTAAGGAAGCTGGCGCCCTCACTCGTGACCTTGCGGAACTTACATCGGATCCGGCTTATTGACATGAGCGGAAGCACGAGGAAGTCAACGAAGTGGTCTTTGGGCGAAGGAAGTAATCGCATTTCTGAACCCGGCAGTATTAGGGAGCCGGAGCGGTTGATCGGTTCCATGATTTTGGAGGATTCAGCGGGTCTGCTCGTCGAGATTAAATATGCGGGTTATGCCGGCACATTACCAGAATCCCGCGTTGCCGAAGCAAAGGCGCACGATAAATGGCCGAAAATTGTGGATATGTCCGAGACAGGGAGTAGTGCGGACCAGAATGACAAAGGAGAGCCGCATTACGCTACTGTCCTGACTACATCTCCATCCAGCGTCGGTAAATTAGAAGTTCGGTGGTCAGTTTTCTTTCCCGTTGGTGAGCAACCGGATGGTGTCCAGACGGTAGCCTTGCCCTGTCAGAAACAGGTAATAACGTTGAACCTTCACGGCTTCTTCTTCCTCGATACTGAGCGCCGTAGGGTAGATGGGCTCCAGCAAGACTTTAAGACAAACTCCAACCCTGCATGTCTCGGTTGGAATCAGATTATCGCGAAAGAAGGCACTTTGGCCCATATCCCAAAGACCCTTGCAACCTTCACGACTCAGCAAACCCAAAACTCGGAGCAGTGTGCGGAATTATCCAATGCCATAAAACAGACATGGGTATGGTCTAAATTTAGTGCGGCCATTTGCCGCAATAATGCCTGGCGACCTCGATGGCGAACTGGTGTTGAGGTTTGGGAATGCGCTCCCTCTGAGACGCCAGTGCTGGCAATCCCAACCGTTCACAATAGTCGCGAAATAGTAACCAACATTCCAGGGTTGGCGGCGATCAGCGAGACCCGTACCCTAGTTGCTCGTGGCGCTGATGGCTCGTTGTTGGGCCTGTTCAACGGAAAGTGTAGTAACTGGCCGGAAGAATTGGTTTTGCTGCTGTTTAAGAAACTTCAACTCAATGCTGCCGGAAACGAAAAGACCGCTACCTGGATCAACCAATTTCTTGAAGATTTGTATGAGAATAAGGCGATCACTCCTTTAATTCTGGAGCAAGCCAGCGCACTCCCGTTGCTCCCCGCCACCGACTTGCGAACCAAATCAGTCAGTCGAATTAGCGTGACTGAGTGGATTTCGCTAACAGACAGCAAACGGCTGTTCACACGCACCAACGATGGGGAGAATTGGTTTAATCTCTTGAGCGCAACACTCCCAAATTGGTCTTGTTTGGTCAGTCCTAGCTGGGGTATTCCAAGGTGGTTGACGAATATTCCATCGGCGGTTTGTAATGGCGCTGTCGCGGCTGAAATCGTCCTTACGCAGACTATCCTTGGAGGTTTTAGTGAGCGTTTAACATTGGTTAATGCCTTTGCCGCATTGACTCACCGAGAAACCGTAATGCATACCGCCATACGCTTTCTCATGCACGCCAATGTCTCACGCGCTAAGGATGTTGAAAATCTCCTATTTATGCCATCTGTTCAACCTGGGCAACAGATATGGAGTCGTCTCATTGAGGAGCTATTGAAGGAAGATGGTGGCGCGCACTCGTGGCGATTTTTGCATGACCAATGGTCTTCTGTGTTGAGTGCGCAGATTCAGCGCGAGTTGGGAGTTTCCACAGTAAACGCTGAGGGTGCCTGGGCAACGTTAACAAAAGACCGAGCTGTTGCAAGCGCCATCGAGTTCCCTTCTGAGCAATGGTCCTGTGCCGATATTTCCTCTCTCCTCAAAGGCTTATTCGAGGCAGGCCGGGCGACACCACAGGCCACCCTTGAAGTCCTTCGTCAACTTCGATTGCATACTCTAAGGGGACACCCGGAATCGAGAGTGCCAATAAGCGACGAAAAAGGCGAGCTTGGCGAGTTTTTCGTCCTCGATAAACCCGGCTTTGATGCCGGGATCCCAAGTGACCTCCAACCGCTTTGGCAAGTTTTTCTTACAGAGACAAAAGTAATTGAACGATTGCCTGCTAATGATTTGTCTTCCGGAGTTCAGAACCAGCTTTTCCAAAATAATGGTGACGATCAAGCAACTTACGTTGCCGAGCTCGACTGGAATTATGTCGTTCGGCACTGTCTCGGAGTCGCTGATCCCAGCAACCAATGTCCACTTATTTTGGAAGCTCTCAAACATGGTGACCAGGCAGTCCGCGGCATTGGTCAAAAATTGAAGAAAGTTACTTGGATTCCACTCGCTCTAACTGGGAGTATTGCACCAGATTCAGTTCTGATCATTGAGGGGTTGGATTCCGATCTTGAACGATTGTTAGATCCTGCAAAAGACGGTTTAGCAGGAGTGCTGTCTCTGCCCGAAGCGATACGTGAGCATGATGGTTTCAAAACACTGAGGAATTATCTACCACGCGTCGATCAGGCCTTGAAATTGTTGTCTCTCTGGATGGAGGAAAAGCCAAATTGGCACCTGGGTCTTACTGACGCTGCTCTACCGAAAGATATTGATGATTTTCTCCGCCCTTTAGAAACTCTGGACGAACTGCCTGGCGCTTCATTTCTGGCAAAACTCCGTCGTTTGGAGAGTCGAAGAGAAGATGAGCGATGGGGACCTTTGTTGAAGGAAACCATCTGGACATCACTGCTCAGGCGGTTTCCATACGATCAGGGAGGCGTTGTGAGGCTTGAATCGGTGCTAAGTCGTCTTGCTGGATCTCAATCCCGAACTGCATTTGATGCATATTTGCGTCAAGCTTGCGATGATGGTATTATCGAACCGCTTTTGCAGAATCTGTTGCTTGTAAATAAGCGAGGCCGATGGGTTCCGGCGACCAAACTAATCTGGCCTTCGGAGAATATTGATCCCGGCGTTCAATTGTGCGTAGAACAAGCTGCCATTCTGAGTGCATTGCAGGTGATGCCACCAAACCAGGCAGCACAGGAAAACGAGAAGACACCACGAGGCATGTTCGGAAATCAACTGACTGAACTGCCGGATTTTGAGGTGGAAGTAAAAAAGTTAGAGGATTTCCTGCGTCCTTTTCGAAATGGGAATGTTGGTGATAATTTGCCTGCCGCGCTCGTCGCCGTGCTGGGCCGACACCCAAGTATGGTAATCTTGCTTCAATCGCTATTGCAGGGTGGGCTGCATCAGGACCCAAAAGATTTTTGCGCGTGGTTGTTAGACGAACGAACACAGGAGCTCCTTCCACTAATGGGCCCCGCCCGTTTTTTGGTCGAAATCGTGCGTGGAGCCAAAACGTGGGCTCATACCATAACTTGTGAGACAATTCAGGTTGATTTGGCCTCAGACGTAACCACTTTGTTGGTTGGCGATCCATCAGAACTATGGCGTCGCCGCTGGTTTCAAAATCGCCTCGATACAGAGTGTCATTTGCTCCGGCTTCGGTGGATAGAGCGACCAGATGAACTGACAGACGGATCGGTGACCGCATTTGCGAGCACTATCGAAGCGATCATCTTAAAGGTCTATTGCAACGGTGTTGCCTCACTGTGTCCTTCAAATATTAAGGGGGTACTCGATAAGATTGCTGATACCGGGCAAGCCGATCTTCGGCGCAGTCAGAGTTTTCTGATCGATATGGCGGAAGCACGGCTGAAAGAACTGGGAGTTCGAGAATCACCCCAACTTGCCCAAATCATGCGTGAATTTGGTGACGCGAGGCAGGCTCGAGTTGATGCAGATCTGTTCCAGGATAGAAATCCTTCGCTCGCCCACCGTCGAGGTGATGATGCGAGTCGTTTGGAGCGGAATGCAAAATCGAAACTGCGCGATCTGCTTGTTGCGCCAGAAGATGTTATCGTCCGACAGACTTTGGTATCCGCAATACGGTGCAAGATGTCAGACTACGATTACCACATGGGCTCCGTCGCACTCGAAATATTCCAAAACGCGGACGACGCAGTCGCAGAGCTCGAAGAAATGAGAGGAGGCCTGTTGGCTGGGGAGGACAAGTTCGTGTTGAGGTTCAATTCCGATAACTGCACTTTGGAGTTTTTTCATTGGGGCCGTCCAATCAATCAGCATTCTTGTCCAGGGTTTACAGGTGGCGAGAGACGTGGATTTGACCAAGATCTCCAAAAAATGTTGACACTCAACTTTTCGGATAAAGGAGTTGGATCTACAAATTTGCCATTGGTGGTCACGGGCCGATTCGGCTTAGGCTTCAAAAGCGTTTTTTTTGTGGCTGAACAGCCGGAGGTTATCAGCGGACGCCTCGCATTCGAGATTCGAGGTGGATTCTTCCCCGTACCGCTCAAGCCACTGGTAGCCGAAGAAATGCGTCACAATGCCATGGTGGTTTCCGGCGGCCATACCGCCACCACCACAGCCATCCGTCTCAATTGGGCGGGTGAAGAGGTTACGGACCTTCTTAAAGCCATGGATCGGTTCGAATGCATAGCTCCACTGCTGACAGTTTTTTCTCGGAACATACGCACGGTCGTTTTCGAACGCGAGGGCAGCTTGACGTTCACTAACATTGAAACGCCACTAACCGAAACAGGCCGAATCAACCGGATCCAAGTGGGCACATTGGACTGCTTGGCATTTCGATGCCCCATTCCCATGGACAAGCGTCCAGCCACTGTGCTTTTACGATTGGAGGGAAACGGGATCTCATCGTTACCACCCGAATTTCCCCAACTTTGGATAACAGCACCGACCAGCGAGCATTCTGAACTGCGTTGGGCATTAAACGCTCCATTTAAGCCTGATGCGGGACGTCAGCGACTCGCATTGAATACCGAGAACCGTGATATTGCGACGGAATCAGCAGTTGCATGGGGACATGCACTCGTCGAACTTTTCGACAAGACAGACACAGACTGGGACCGCCTTGCAGAGCAACTCGGACTGCACACAGGCGCCAACGCCGTAACTTGGTGGCATCAGTTTTGGATCGAAATGACCCGAAGCTCTCCGGTTCTAAAGTGGGAAGACCTGAGAGACGGTGGGCAAGTGCTTGGCTGGCTAGCGTGGGGTACGGTCGCAGGCGCGGTGCGGCGACTAATCCAGCAACGCGCTGCTATGCCAAACGCATTGCCGGGACCGTATTTGAGACTGGTCAAATGTGGAGAGGTGAAGTTCTGCATCTCAGGTCTGCTCGCTGAAAAAGCCAACGGTTGCTTTGACCAAATCGCAAACTGGGCGTCGGTCCAGAATGCTTTCCCGGCAAACCAAACAGTTCATGCTGATATAGACAGGTTCCTCCAACTAACAAAGTGTGTTCAACCCCTAAGGAATATCACCCTACAGAGCGTGCTTGCTGTCGAGATAGGATCAAAATTCGAGGTCGACCAACATATTGGGGACCGAATTGGTGCGCTTTTCTTGGAATGCAAAGCCGTCCTTGGGGCGAACACCCCTTACACTCTCGAAGTGGAATCTCTTAACAAGTGGCTTGAACAAATTAAGCTACTCGCGAAAAACAGCGCCTACTATTCTGTAACGAATTTGGTATGTAACCGTCCCCTTGTTGATCTGATTGAAAAGGACGAACCGCTTCGGGCAGCTTTCGCTCCCGATTCGGCAGTTCTTTCTCCTGGTTACTCGGACATCGCGCTTCGCTTCTTCGTGAAGGCCCGTGGACAGCTTACCGCCAATGCGGTAATGCTAGCCGATTGGGCGCGAGCGTCGTCGCCAAGCCAGCTCGCTGCTGTCTTTCAATATCTGATCCACGGTGAGTTGGGACAACAACTCGCCGACCAGCTCCAAAAAGCTTGGCTCGATACCAAGCGATCCACGGCGACGTTTTGTAACCTGCCTGTCGGAGACCAAAGCGAACTAGAGCGGAAGTTTTTTAAAGGGGAGGTTTGGACTCAGCCTTTGTTTCCCTTACCCCCAATCCTGGTGGAAATTCCAGCCACTCAGGTCATGCCTGCCAAAGTCGCTTTCCGGCTGATCTCTGAGTGGTGGAGACGAGAACAGAAGTCGTGGGAAGCACGCTACGAGGAAAAGACCTATCCATCTGGATTTCCTGGAAAACTGCCATGGGCAGGTGATGACGACTGGAATGAAGTGTTGCAGCCTTCCGCCGAATCGCGCTGGCTTATTCTGTTCATCCAAGCTGCCTTGCTACCCCTTGGGTTCAACAGAATCGGCCGAGATCAAAGTTTTAGTCGTTTTTTGGTCGCAGACAACTGGCTGGACGTTTTCGCAAGCGTCTCAACAGAACCAGACAAATTGTTGGTAGCGCTGGATTACTATCTCAATTCATTTATTCAAAACACTCAATACCACTTTCAAATGCGCCAGTTTGTCGCGTTTTATGCGGTGGCGCGAAACTTAGAGTCGTTCCTCTATTCTCTACGATCAGCGGAAATTTCGACCCAGCCCGAGTCCTTCAACATGGTTTTCAGTCCGAAAGCGAATCCGAGTTTGAGGGGTACCGGCATTGACGCCCCGCCGTTAGGAGGAATGCTCGGCATGGGCACTTGCCAACTCCTTCGCGAACTGTACCGGCTGGGACGCCTAACGAATCCAAATGGTTACCGCTTTGCTTTCACTCCCATCCGCAAAGTTCGGAGGCTTTGTACGCAACTGTTTGGTCTCCCCGAAGGACTGCCTGGCGCGGCAGCATCGGAGGTAATTTTCTCGGGTCTCAAAAGCTTGGCCAAGGACCTTGGGTTGGATCCCACCTTCAACCACTGCTTCGATCTGCCGCTTCAATTCTTGGCGGAGGATTCCCAACTGCGTGCAAGGGTGTTGGATGTTGTGTTTGAGACTGTGTCCTCGGATGACGAAAAACTGGATTCTGCACCTCAGAACTATACCCCGTAGATCGCATGAACCCACTAATTCCAGGCTCCCCTGTTAATCATTCGACCTTTGGTCGTGGCGTTGTCGAATACTCGAAAGGCGACACGACGCTGGTGCGCTTCTCGCGCGGAATTGAGGAATGTCTGACCCGTGAGTTGACGTTTTTACGGTCGGCTGCTGATGCTTACCTCCAGGGCCAACCGGCTCACGCTTCGCCGGTGGTGCTCCGCCTACTTGGAGAAACCATTCGCGCCGTCAATGACAGTTGGGGCGTCTTTTCGCCGAGTCGAATCGATTTGTATCCACATCAACTTTGGGTATGTCGAAAGGTTACGGAACGATGGCCGGTGCGATGGGTCGTTGCCGACGATGTTGGTTTGGGCAAGACAATCGAAGCAGGGCTGATTCTTTGGCGTCTGTTTCATCTGGGTCTAATTCATCGTCTTCTTATTCTTTGTCCTGCCTCTTTAGTTGAGCAGTGGCAAAAGAGGCTTTTTGAAATGTTCGATATACGCACGGCCGCATACCTTCCTGATCAGGACTCTGGCCGTTTGGATTTCTGGAAGCTCAACACCAACGTAGTCGCGTCTTTTCACACATTGCGAGAGGATAAGGATGGGCGCCATGATCGCATGCTCCAAACAGATCCTTGGGACCTGATCATTGTCGATGAAGCGCATCACCTTAACGTCGATGAGGCGTCCGGCATGACTCTAGCGCACCGCTTGATCAAGAAATTGCAGGAGGCAGATCGGCTTCGATCGTTGCTGTTTTTTACCGGGACACCTCACCGCGGCAAGCACTTCGGCTTTCTGGCACTTATGTCTTTGGTTCGTCCCGACTTGTTCGATCCCCGCAAGCCAGTCGAACCTCAATTGGCACGACTGCCAGAAGCTTTGGTCAGAAACAACAAGTATCACGTTACCAATCTTCGAGGCGAACGCCTGTTTAAAGAGCCACAGACCACAACCGTTCCTTACCGTTACAATTCAGAAGAAGACATCTTTTATAAGACGATGACGGAGTTCATCGCCTCTGGCCAAGCATACGCATCGGGCTTGCAAGGAGATCGGGGCCGTACCGTCATGCTGGTGTTGATTGCGCTACAAAAGCTGGCGTCTAGCTCGGTGGCAGCAGTTCGGAGTGCATTGCAGAAACGTCTAAAGAAGCTTACTGATCTTGCCGCCAAAATACAGGGTAAATTGCCGCCTGCCGAGGATGCCGCCAAACGTCTGGCCCGCTACGGTGACGATCCTGACGCGATCAACCCGATTGTTGAGAACGAGATCGTCACGCTTTATCTCGAATTGATGAATAACGAGTGCGCGCGTTTGGCCGAACTCATCGCAACCGCTGATAAAGTCACCGTCGAGACCAAGATCGAAGCCATTATCACTCGTGTGCGCCAACTGCCGCCTGGGGAGTCCGTGCTGTTTTTCACGGAATACAAGGTGACGCAGGCTGTACTCTTGGCTGCACTCTGGCAAAACTTTGGAGACAATAGCGCCTCTTTCATCAACGGTGATGAAGCTCTCCCGAGCGTAGTCACTCCGACCGGCACTCTGAAAGCACTTCGTGAGTCGAGACAGTCTGCCAAAGACCGCTTCAATTCGGGCAAGGTTCGCTTTCTGGTCTCGACGGAAGCGGCTGGTGAGGGCATTGATCTTCAAGAACGCTGTTCGCGGTTGATCCATGTCGATCTCCCGTGGAATCCCATGCGTCTCCATCAACGCGTCGGGCGCCTCAATCGCATTGGCCAGCAAGAGGTGGTCAAAGTGATGCTTTTTCAGAACCCTGATACTGTTGAATCTCGCATCTGGACGCTCTTAAATGAGAAATTGGAACGAATTAGGCGCTCCATTAACGCCGTTGCCGAGGAACCGGAAGATCTGCATCAGCTGGTTCTTGGTATTGCCCGCCCCGGCATGCTCGATGCGGTTTTCGCCACAGCCGACCAAGTTCCGCGCGCAAAACTAGAAGACTGGTTTAACGAACAAACGGGGCAAATGGGTGGAGAGGATGCGGTTCGGGTGGTTCAGGACCTGCTCGGGCACGCTCAGCATTTCGATTTCGCACAGGTTTCGGACAAAGTCCCCAAGCTTGATCTACCCGATTTGGCACCATTCTTCCGGCTCTCTATGCGCCACAATCGTCGCCAAGTGACTGAAATTGAGGGGCAGTTGGCCTTCAAGACCCCAGATTCATGGCAGAAAACACCCGGATTGAGAGCTCGCTATGAAGATGTGCATTTCAACCGAAAATCGGCTTCGCATAAAAAGGGGACCCTTCTTGGAATTGGGAGTCGGCTATTTGATACAGCTTTGGAACAAGCCTGCCTTTTGCCCGAAGCTTATGCTTCGCAACCGATGACCCCCGAAGCGGGCTTGTTGCTGGTTTTTCGTAGCTATGATCGGGTTACTGGGAACCCGGCTCAACCAAAGTCGATTGTTCTGGGGGTCGCTCACGATGCACAAGGCTTTCAGCTTCTCAAAGACTGGCAAGTTCTCCAATCCCTGAACACGATTTCATCCACGATCAAGTTCCCTGCTGATATCGAAACCGCTCCAAATGAGCTCCCACCAGGAGACAAAGAGATATTGATCCAAGCTGAGACCTTATTGAGGCGAGCGCTTCCTTCCCTGGATATCCCGTTCCGACAGCCGGAACTGGAATTGCTCGGCATCGTCGCTTCCGGATCACAAACGACTCGCATTCTAACCTAAAAGCACAATGATATTTCCACCGTGAGCACCGCAAAAATACAAAGCGCCCTTGAAAAAGAATTCGCCCGGAAGCGTATTGTCTTTTGGTATGATGCTGATCTCGCAGGTTGGCAGCAGGAATTCGACGCTCTTCAATTGCCGGAGGTGGTCAAAATTTCCGTCCAAAATAATGAGTTTGGGGTGAAACACCGCATCGCACGCGACGAACCACTGCAAAAATTTCTGCTCTATTTCCGTGGTCAACACCAGCCCCCCGATAACCAAAACTGGTTGCTGGACCAGTTGCTTGCCTATGGGCCGCCTTTTTCACCCGACCGGGCCTCGCTTGCCCTGATCGATGCTGGTCTCCCGCCGGAGTTCAAGACCCTCACAGCCCAGCATCTTGAGTTTTTCCGCAACGCCGAACGGGTTGCTAAACTTAAAGAGTGGCTCAAATCCGACGACACCGAATCCACGGTTCGATCTAAAATGATAGCGGTGGCCTGCCGAACCGAACCAACGGTTGATGCAATTCTGCTCACCCTTCTCGGTGAGTTAGCTCGCAACAAAAGCGAGCGCTGGGTGCAGTTGGAGAAATTCGGTCTTTATAAGGCATTGTGGAAACACCTGACGACGCACTTTGGTTACGTCAATCCCTCGCCATCCCTGCTGGATTTTGTGTTGTGCTTGTTCCGGGCGGTTACTCCACTGGGTGCCAGTTCAACGCTCGATCCACGCCAGGCGCTGGTCTTTCTGAACCGTTGGAAGGATAGCGAGGAGTATCGGGCAACCTTTGAAGCTTTGTCGGAACGTGCCGAGACCATGCTCAACGTTAAAGGCGC
Source organism: uncultured Verrucomicrobiales bacterium (assembly GCA_903898185.1). Lineage (GTDB taxonomy): Bacteria > Verrucomicrobiota > Verrucomicrobiia > Limisphaerales > Palsa-1400 > CAIUEN01. Next base: position 18,294 of record CAIUEN010000184.1, on the reverse strand, counting down.
TCTTGATCAAGTTGATGATGTACGGCCGCTGCTCACACACGAAACTTATCGCCGCATTGATTTCAGGATTCTGGCAGATTTGAGGGATGGACTGGTCAAAGGCACCCTCACGCCAGCAGAAGTGCGGCAACGCGCCGAGACCCGCTCGCAACTTCATTGGGCGCGCCACGACAAGGGCATCCGTTCGCTTTACCGGGCCTTGTCAGTTGCGGCTGAGTTCTTGGAAGCCTTGCCCAGATTAGACCTCTCGATCGAGTCTTTCGATGCAGGTTTAACCAAATATGCCTCTACTTGGTGGCGCATTGATCAGCTCTACCGACACTTTATCTTCCACGTCACGGAATCGGCGCAGACAGCCGTCCTGGAACAATTGGCATCCCGCGTTGAAGGCCTTTACGTGAACGAGTTTTTGAGCAAGTTGGCTCAACGTTGGCAGGAGTGGATGGATCGTTGTCCTCAATGGGCCAGTACTGAAATCCCTAGCCAACGTAGCCTGATTTCTCGTTTTGTGCAGCCTCGCCTTTCGGAAGGGAAGAAAGTTTTTGTCATCGTCTCCGACGCGCTCCGCTTCGAAGCGGGACGCGCCTTGCTGGAACGTATTTTGCGGGAAGATCGTTGGACGGCTGAAATCAGCCCTGTTCTTGGTCTGTTGCCTTCTTACACGCAGCTCGGCATGGCAGCTCTGTTACCGCATCGGGTGTTGGAATTCGCGCCTAACGGCAAGGTTGTTCTCGCAGACGGAATTAGTACGGCGGGAACCACATCTCGCGGCGAAATTCTCGCTACACACTTCGAAGGCAAAGGAGCCGCCATTTCAGCTGAGGATTTTCTTGCCCTTAATTCCAAAACCGATGGGCGTGAACTCGCGCGCTCTAATGACGTAGTGTTCGTTTATCACGACGTCATTGATGCCATCGGCGACAAACGAGACACCGAGCACAAGACCTGCTCGGCGGTTGAAGATGCCATCGAAGATGTTGTTCGACTCTTAAAAAAGGCGGCGGCGATGAACGTCAGCCACTTCATCGTAACTACTGACCACGGCTTTATTTACCAACACGAACCGGTTGCCGAAAGTGATTTTCTGGCCATTGCTGAGCCGCCAGGGGCTCTCCATTATCAGCGCCGGTTCATTGTCGGACCGGAAATATCAGACGATCCGAGCTTGAGACTGTTTGCTGCGACTGAACTTGGATTAGGCGGTAATCTCAAAATTGCGATTCCAAAGGGGATACAGCGGTTGCGTCTTAAAGGCTCCGGAAGCCGGTTCGTTCATGGTGGCGCGTCCCTCCAAGAGATCGTTCTGCCGGTGATTGAAGTGAAGAAAGAGCGAACCAGCGATGTTGGCCGGGTCGATGTGGATATTGTTCGCAGTGGGCAACAGATTACCACCGGCCAGGTTACGATTACATTTCTGCAAAATGAGCCGGTTGGGGAGAAGTGCCTGCCGCGTGAATTGCGAGCCTGCTTCGTTTCTCGAACGGGCATTCCCATTAGCGAATCTAAAACGCTCAAATTCGATTCCAAAGCGGAAGACGCCCGCCAACGTGAGCGTCGAGAACAGTTTGTCTTTGGTCGCGAGGCCGACCAATTCAACGGCCATGAAGTTTTTTTGCGCCTTGAAGAGCTGATTCCAGGCACAGCTCAGTGCTCAACCTATCTTGAATTCACCTTCAAGCTGCGCAGGGCTTTCGACAGCGATTTTGACGATATTTAATGACGAGGACATGACATGACGTCACTTGACCAAAAGATTAACAAGTATTTTGCAGGTCTGGTCGTTCACAAGGACCTGACCAAGACCATCAAAGGCAATGCCATCGTTCCGAGTTACGTGCTGGAATACCTGCTTGGACAGCACTGCGCCACAGACGATGAAGCCTCGATCCAAAGCGGAATCGAAACGGTCAAAAACATCCTTACCAAACATTTCGTTCACCGGAACGAAAGTGAACTGATCAAGTCGACCATTAAGGAAAAAGGGCGCCACAAGGTCATCGACAAAGTCACAGTGGAACTCAATGACAAGGCTGGCGTCTATGAGGCCCAGTTCACAAATCTAGGTTTGAGGAAGGTGCAGGTCGATTCAGATTACATCAAGAAGCATCCAAAGCTCTTGGTTGGGGGTGTTTGGTGTATTGCCGAGCTGAGCTACCAGCCGGTCGAAGAGGTGAAGCAGGAACCATGGCATCTGGAAAGCCTGAAACCGATCCAAGTTGCCCATGTGGATGTCGATCAGTTTTTGACCGCGCGCAAGGAGTTTTCCACGGAAGAATGGATGGATGTTCTGCTCCAAAGCATGGGATTCAATCCAGAAATGTTTTCCCGTCGCGGAAAGCTCCTCCTGCTCGTTCGCCTTATCCCATTCTGTGAGCGGAATTACAACCTCATAGAGCTTGGCCCAAAAGGAACGGGCAAATCGCACATTTATTCCGAGTTTTCACCACACGGAATCCTCATCTCCGGTGGCGAGATCACGGTCGCCAAGCTTTTCGTTAATAATGCCAGTGGCAAGATTGGGCTCGTGGGTTACTGGGATTGTGTTTGCTTCGACGAATTCGCGGGCAAGGACAAGAAGGTCGACAAAAACCTTGTCGATATCATGAAGAACTACATGGCGAATAAGAGCTTTTCACGAGGGATCGAAATGCTCGGCGCCGAAGCTTCCATGGTTTTCATGGGGAACACCCGGAAGTCGGTCCCCTATATGATGAAGCACTCGAACTTCTTCGACGAGCTCCCGGATAAATACATCGATCCTGCTTTTTTGGATCGCATTCATTTTTACAACGCGGGATGGGAGACCAGCCCCTTGCGATCCGAGCTTTTTACGTCTGGCTTTGGCTTCATTGTTGATTACCTCGCAGAAGTGCTTCGGCACTTGCGCAATCAGGATTTCTCTCACGCCTACCAAAAGCATTTCACGCTCAACTCCGAGATCACGACTCGCGACCGCGATGGGGTTCAAAAGACCTTCTCCGGGCTGATGAAAGTCTTGTTTCCCAATCAAAATAGCACCAAACAAGAAGCCGAAGAGATCTTGGCGTTCGCGCTCGAGGGACGTCGCCGGGTGAAGGAGCAGATTCTCAAAATCGATGAGACGTTTGCATCTGTCACGTTCAGCTATACCGATTTGGAATCGAACAAGGAGACAGAGGTCACAACGCTCGAAGCAAAGCAGTATCCAACGCTTGTTCGCCATGACCGAACCACAGCTCCACAGCAATCAGAAGAATTGCCTCTCGATCAGCATGACGCGCCATTCGCGACGGTGAAAGACAGCGTTAAGGCAAAGCCTGGTCACTTGGTGGTACCGGAAAACAGCAAGGGCTATGGATTTCGCCGACTCTTCGCCGCTCACCTTCGCGGTGCCCGCCAGATTTCAGTCCAAGACCCGTATATTCGAGCCTTCTGGCAAATCCGCAACCTCATGGAATTCATGCAGTTAATTCATGAGCTCACGCCGGAGGGAGAGGAAACCAAGGTTGTTGTATTGACGAAAAGTGATCCCGATCGATGTGTGGAACAGGAAGATAACCTGCGCAAGATTCAGGAGTCGTGCGCAGGTTCGCGTGTAAGTCTGGAATATAGCTACGATAACACCGATGGCTTCCACGCTCGGAGTATTACAACCGACACGGGCTGGAAGATCAGCCTTGACCGTGGCTTGGACATCTTCCAGCGCTACGAGATCAGCCCGTTTTCTCTGGCCACTTGCGTTCAGGAAGAGCGATTAACCAAGGCCTTCGAAGTGTCTTACCTCGTTCAGTCTGCTCAATAACAGCAGACGGTTGCTGACGCCATGGACCAGCCAAATTCACAGCCGATGATTGAACTAATTGAAGGCGAAACGATTATGGCAACCTGCGATGTCGAAAACTTCGTCGGTAAGCGGGCCTTTGCCGAGATTCCCTGCTCTTTGTTTCAGCAGGCAGAACTTCGAGGACGGGAGTTTAAATTCAACGATGTCCGGAGGATGAACATCAACAGCATATGAGCACACACGCCGGAAATGTCGCGGACGGGAAAAACACGCTGAAAGCACGACCTCTGAGGAAAAAGAACCCTCAGAGCCAAACCTACCTCAGGGACAAGAAAATCGAGGCGAAAATCGTCCAGCTCTTGGCTCTTGAATCTCAGCAGGTTTTGGAGGTTTGTGCCATCGTGGACACGAAGGATCTCAATTATGTTCCAAGCGAATGTCTGCTCTATTTGGTGCGCAACAACAAAGGGACTGCTTCAATCGAGCACAGGGAAAAGCTCCACGCGATGTTGATGGAGCGTGTTCTCCGCAATCTGCCAGCCAACGAGAACTACGGTGGGGAAGGAGTCTTCCTGACAGATGAACAAATTCGGGACTCTGTTTTTGGTCGCTTTGCCGAGTTGGTGGCAAAAGACGAATCTGAATACGATGAGAAACTGGACTTCTTCGAGATCAAATTCAACATGGCTCTGAGGCGACTACGGTTAACAGCCAGTGAAAAAGCCTGGAAGGAGGAGAATCAATCCGTACCGCTCGAAAACGAGGGCGGAAACGGCGAAATATCGGCGGAGGTGGAAGAAGCATGCGGGAGCGTCGATCCGTTCGATCCTGCAAAAATCGACAACGAATATTACCGGTCTCAGTTGCCTGGGGCGATTAACACATTACCGGACAACCAAAAAAAGATAATCGAAATGTGGCTGAATGGTATTCCGATTGATTCACAGGATCCGAATGCCGTGACGATTGCAAAAGCGCTTGGGAAGTCGGAAAAGACAATTCGGTCACACCGAGATCAAGCCTTCCAAGCGCTCAAAGAAAAGTTGACGGGGAACAAACCACTATGAAAGAGAACATGTCCAATCCTTCGCGGGAAGACGTACTAGATGCGTTTGCAGTAGAGGCGACACTAAACGCTGAAACGCTCGCGGATTACTGCAAGAACTACCCTGATCTAGCGAGTGATTTGAAGGACCTCTGGCAGGAATTGTCCAAACCCCAGACGGAATACTCGGGTCCCCTGTCTGACCACGATAAGGAACTGATTAAGGGTGCGTGGAACCAGTATCAAAAAGCCATGAAGCCCGCTCGAGTAAACCCTTTTGCGTCGCTGACGACCTCTGCGCTCCGTGAGATCGCCAGTGCGCTTGGAATCACAAGGGGCATCTTGAGCGCATTCCGAGATCACAAGGTGATCGAAAGTTCTGTGCCTCAACCGTTTCTTGCCCGGTTGGCGACCGCGTTACACACCAAGATCGACGTTCTGCGGGAGTATTTAAGCGCGTCCCCGAGTGGCACGGTTGCGGTAAGCTACAAGGCAGACGGAAAACCACAAGAAAGCGAGCCAGTGAGCTTTGAACAGCTCTTGATCGAAGCCCGAATCCCAGAAGATCAGCGAGCCAAATTGATGTCGAGGGAATGATATGGATGCGATTGAACTCGCTCGGCAAACCGCCAGCAAACTTCACTGTGAGGCCGTTGCCAGGGGGGCGGATCCGTGGAAGCCGTACGAGTTCGCTCTGGCAGAAGCAAAACGACAGGAAATCGACGTTGAAGTCGTGTTAAAAGGAGCGTCAACGCTCAATGGCAGTCGCGCGACCTTTAAACCCGAAGACAGGCTAATCCTCCACGAAGACGCTGGCAGTGAGTTCGAACGTGCATTTCTGGTGGCACACGAGCTCGGCCACGCATCACTGGGGGATGACACGGGGAGCGAGCCCATATGGGAAATCGACCCAGCCCGAGCTTCGGAGCCATCACCCATCGGCATGGATCGGGTGGTCGATTACAGCCAACGCCAGCGACGCGAGGTCCAGATGGATCTCTTTGCACGCGAATTCCTGTTGCCGAGAACAGTTGCTTGGCATTTGCATGTGGAACAAGGGATGACAGCTTCGGATATCGCGAGCAAACTGGTAGTCCCGTTTGATGTGGTAGCACAACAGCTACTGGATGCGCTCCTACTGCCTCCAGCCGAAGATGAAAAAGAAGCTGAGTTGAAGCCTGACCGCCCGCTGAATTCACTTCAAACCGAAGCCGTGGAATACTCCGGAGAGGCATATCTGCTCGAAGCAGGCCCCGGTACCGGCAAGACAAAAACTTTAACGGCGAGAGTCGAAAAATTACTCAACGATGGCGTTGACCCCCGCCGTATTCTGGTTTTGACGTTCTCTAACAAGGCCACCGGCGAGATGGCAGAACGAATCGCGAGAAAGCGGAAACAAGAAGCGAGCGCGATGTGGATTGGCACCTTCCACAGCTTTGGCTTAGACATAATCCGGCGATTCCACACGGATCTAGGGTTGCCGAAGGAACCACGTTTGCTCGAGCGCACTGAGGCAGTCGAGATGCTGGAGGAGGAATTCGCCAGGCTTGACCTGCGTCACTACCGGAACATTCACGACCCCACCAACAACATCGTGAACATTCTTGCGGGAATCTCCCGCGCGAAAGACGAAGTTGTCGATGCGAAACGATACGCCGAACTCGCCGAACAAATGCTCAAGAGCGCAGTCTCGGAAGAGCAAGTCGAATGCGCGCAACGGGCCTGCGAAGTCGCCAAGGTCTATGCCATCTACGAAGCACTCAAACGAAAAAAGGAGTGCGTCGATTTCGGAGACTTGGTGCTTCTCCCAGTTCTGCTCCTCGAAGGGAACACCGAGGTGCGAGCACACCTGCAAACGAAATATGACCACGTTCTGGTCGACGAGTACCAAGACGTCAACCGGAGCAGTGTGCGCCTGCTGAAAGCCCTCCACTCGGAAAACAACAACATCTGGGTGGTTGGAAACATTCAACAGTCGATTTACCGATTCCGTGGCGCGTCGTCATACAACATTAACCGGTTTGGACGCACTGATTTCACAGGTGGCGAGCGTGGGAGGTTGAAGCTTAATTATCGTTCTGTTGATGAAATCGTGAGAACTTTTTCGTCCTTCGCTGTGGGAATGAAGGTCGGAGACGAAGACAGCTCATTAGAGGCCTCCCGGGGACCAAGTGGTCACCGCCCGCTATTTCGAACCTTCGCGAGCGCGGATCAGCAATCGGAAATACTCGCGGAATCGATCAAGGACATGTACCTGGCCGGTTACAAATACCGCGACCAAGCCGTGCTATGCACCGGGAATGAAAAGTTGTCGGAAATCGCCCACGACCTTGAAGGATTGGGCGTGCCGGTGCTGTTCCTCGGGAGTCTCTTTGAGCGTCCTGAGGTAAAGGACCTTTTCGCCTTCCTGAACCTGCTTACGGACCGAAGAGCGATGGGATTGATACGAATTGCCTGTCTGCCCGATTTCGAGATGTCCATCGCAGACGTCTCGGTCGTGTTGGAACATCTGCGTGAACACCAGATATCTGCCGAGCAATGGCTTCAAGGCCAAAGGAAGCTGGATAACGTAACCCCGCAAGGGAGAGATGCCTTGGACAAGTTAGCAGGAACGCTACGCGATTTCGACCAATGCTCGAAACCCTGGGAAACATTGGCGCGCATTCTCCTCGATAGAACACGAATGGCGACCAAAGTATCAAATGGGACCCAAGTTGCTGATCGAGCGAAGGGGATAGCAATTTGGCAATTGATGAACTTCGTCAAAACCCAACCCACTGGTGATCGCCGAATTGTTCGCCTTATGGACAGGGTCCGCAGACTGGTACGGTTGGGTGACGAACGCGATTTGCGTCAGTTGCCGGCGTGCGCGCAAAGCATCGACGCAGTTCGCCTGATGACAATTCACGGCGCCAAGGGGCTGGAATTTCCAGTGGTGCATCTGCCAGGGCTTAATGCGGGCACAATCCCCAAACCCTCGCGGCAACCTGCTTGCCCACCGCCCGATGGAATGGTGGAGGGAGCCGAAGGAAGCGTAGAGGACGCTTTACGGGCCGGAGATGAGGCGGAGCAGGAATGCCTATTCTATGTCGCCTTGTCGAGGGCCAAAGACCGATTGATGCTGTATGCTCCCACCACGAAATCCAATGGAGCGAATCGACCAATTTCGCCGTTCGTAAAGGCCATTGAATCACATCTGGCAAAATCACAGGTCACACCCCAACTGCCAGCTCAAAAGGACTCCGAGGATGACCGGATCGAGCTAGCAGTCGATGGGAAAATAAGCATCGAGGGCCACAAAATGGCTCTTTATGAAAAATGCCCCCGTCGTTTCTTATACACCCATATACTGGAAGTTGGTGGACGGCGAACGGAAACAGCGTTCATGCAAATGCACGAGGCCGTTCGGTACGTGGTGAAAGGCGTCGTCGCCGGAGAAATTCTGTTAGGCACAAAGGAAGACCTGGACCGAGGAATCACGAAAGCGTTTGAGGAAACAGGCTTGGCCACCCACGGGTATGAAACAGACTACCGGGCATTGGCGACGAAAATGCTCCAATTCTTCATCTCAAACCGAAGTGGGCGGGCCGTGGCGAGCCCCACTTCACTGAACCTAAGCGTCGGTCAAGACGAGATGATCGTTCAGGCCGACGACGTATTGATCGATTCTAACGGCAAACGAATTCTACGAAGTATCAGGACTGGGCATAAGCCTTCCGATGAACAAGATGATATTGGAACAGCGGTATTCTTGACGGCCGTCCAAAGAGCGTTTCCAGGCGCGGTGGTGGAGCTGGTCTACCTAGCTGACGAGACCGTGGAACCCGTCACCCTATCACCCAAGAAGCTGAGTAACCGACAGGACAAACTCCTGGATTACCTGAAGTCGATACGCTCCGGGCATTTCCCTTACGCCCCATCGGCACACGCTTGTGCCAAGTGCCCAGGCTTTTTTGTGTGTGGCCCGACCCCATCAGGCCCCCTGCGCAAAAAATTCTACAAAATTTTACCGGTCGCCCCTAGTCGTAGCGATTAACCGTGTGAAAGCGGGAATAACCCCGCTGAACAGAAAGTTAATAACTATGACCGATATTATTGAAATCGAAGATGTTGGAGAAGCAGTGCGCGCTGGACGTGCTTTACGTTCGGCCCGCAATTACCGAATCCAAATCGCACAGGGAGACCTGAGCTTCAAAAACCTACACGTAACCGACCCAGTGCCGTTGGGACGACAAATCCTGACCAGTGCTGGTCTTGACCCCGATGGAGACTTCAGCCTTTTCGCGATTCTCCCCAACGGGGATTTCGAAGACGTTCGTCTCGACGAGACGTTCGATCTGCGAGGTCGTGAGGTCGAACGGTTCATCGTATTCCAGACGGACCGCACCTTCAAGCTGACCGTCAAAAATCACCAAGTCGAGTGGGGCAAACCGAGCATCGCTGGCTCCGTGCTTTACGAATTGGCCAAACCAGGTCAAGGCGAAGCCGTGTTTTTGGAGGTGCGTGGTGGCCAGGACCGGCTAATCGAAACCGAAGAACAGGTCGATTTGACGGCTTCCGGAGTTGAACGCTTCATCGTCGGCCCGAAACCCAAAACGAATTACGTGATTACGGTCAACGGCCGCGAGCGAACCGTGGAAGATGAGCACGTGACCTACGAACAAGTGGTCCAACTTGCGTTTCCTGGTCCCCGTCCAGCGAACATGACTTACTCCTGCACCTATACTCATGCCGCTTCGAAGCCGTCGTCGGGGCCCCTTAGCGCCGGAGGAGTAGTAACCGTCAAAAAGGAAGGAACCATTTTCAATGTCACAGGAACCGTTCAATCTTAGTCCCGACCTCAAACGACTCCGCGAGGAAGGGTATTTCGTGCAAATCGTTGGAGGATTGCTTCTGATGCGGGATGTTCCCTATGTGGACTCCCAAAACCAGGTGCGCACTGGAACATTGATTTCCAGTCTGAATATGGCCAGCAATATCACCAGACAGCCTGACGACCACGTTTGCGGATTCGACGGAGACTTCCCTTGCAACGCGGATGGAACCCGAATCTCTCAAATTGCGCACCCAAGTGGCAATGTTCCAATGGGTACCTCAAAGTGCGCCTTTTCAAGCAGACCGCCATCGGGACGTTACGACAACTATTACCACAAGATGACAACGTATGTGGCGATCCTTTCGGGACCGGCAAGCGTTCTCAAGCCGGGGGTAACAGCTCGTACGTTTCGCGTGCCGGAGGCAGATGAAGCCAGCGTTTTTAATTACATCGAAACCGCGTCTGATCGCGTCGGAATTGGTGAATTAACAGCTCGGCTGCAGAACGAAACGGTCGCGATAATCGGGCTTGGGGGCACAGGATCCTACGTCCTGGACTTCGTCGCGAAAACGCCCGCCCGCGAGATTCATCTATTTGACGGCGACGAGTTCCTTCAACACAATGCGTTCCGGGCACCGGGGGCGCCATCGCTGGAAGAATTGCGGGTAGCCCCAAAAAAGGTCGACTACTTGAAAGGCATCTACGCCAAAATGCACCGCAACATCGTGGCTCATTCAGTCGCCATTGCCCCAGCAAACATCAATCTCCTCGACGGCGTGACGTTCGCCTTCATCTGCATTGACGGAGGGGAAAGCAAGAGGCTGGTGGTCAAGCGACTTGAGGAGCTCAACGTGCCATTTGTGGACACCGGAATGGGATTGGAGCTGGTGGATGGAACGCTCGGCGGAATATTGAGGGTTACAGCAAGCATTCCAGGACAACGAGACCACGTTCACTCGGGACAGATTTCCTTCGCGGGTGGCGGTGAGAAGGACATCTATTCGTCCAACATTCAAGTCGCGGACTTGAACGCTCTGAATGCCATCATGGCAATAGTCAAATGGAAGAAAATCAGGGGCTTCTATCGTGACCTCGAGCGGGAACTCCATAGCACCTACACAACCGACGTGAACATGCTGTTGAACGAGGACAACGCCAAATGATCGTCCACACAAAACTCGCACACAAGTTCGTTCACCACATTCCTGAGACGATTGAGCCTGGTGTGCTCTACGTCTCGGTCGACTTTACAACGGCGGTCCACCGCTGTTGCTGTGGATGTGGGAAAGAAGTGGTAACACCCTTCGCACCACGCACCGGCTGGAAACTCGTCTTTGACGGGGAAACCGTTTCGTTAGAACCGTCTATCGGAAACCGCAAATTTGAGTGCAAATCACACTACATCATATTGCGTAATCGGGTTATCGACGCGAAGCCTTGGGATGACGAAGACGACAAGTCAGCCAGAGAGGGCGACAGGGAACAAGATACTCTAGGAAATGCGGAAGTGGAACTCAGCGACAATTCCTCGAAATCGACGAAAGGGTGGCTGGGCAATCTTGAAGACTGGGTGGCTGACTCCCGGCTGGCTAAGCTTAATCGAAAACCAACTAGGAAAAAGCCAGACTAGAGGACTGCCTGTGATCGCCGGTGGGAAAATTGGTAGTTCACTCAACCCTGATAAAACGGGTTAAGAAGTATAAGACGCGCCCGTCAGGCAAACGAATATTGGCGGTTAACTATCGCGTCAGCACTCGGCCATTCAGGTTTCGACCAACTTGCTTTCGATTCCAAGCCAAGTATTCTCTTTGCTCTTGCCGATAATGAATACGTCTTTTTTGACCCCGCCAGATTTGTAGGCTTTGGCACCTTCGAGTTCCGCCAGCAGAAATTCTTGGAGTTTCTGGAATCGTTTGACCTGTTCCCGCTCTTCCTTCCCGTGCCATTTCTGTACGGTGGTGCTTTCTTTCAACAATTCCGCCACAGTGAGTGTTTCCAGAGCCTTTCCGGTATTCGGATTCCCGCTTTTCCATTCAATCACTTCCATTGGTGTCAACTTGCGGGCAAAATCACCCACCCTTTGAGGCGAAAATTTGAGGCGAAAATCATTGCTTTGAATGTTTCCAAAACGGAAACACAGGGCAATGAACGAACTCAAAGTGAATTATCAAGAATCAATTGCTCTGCTTCATGGCAAAAAATGGTCTATCCGCAAGATTGGAGCCAATTGGCTCCAATATCAGGTGTATTACTGTTTGTGGGCTTGGGATGAAATTGTTGTTCACAATTTCATTTTTGAAATTTTATCATGAATGGGGTGTTTCCATTGATGGTCTTGCAGAAGGTTAAGCTTAACGATCCATTCGCGGTCGATCAGGTTTTGAGGGCCGTTGGCGGCGATGAAATCGCGCACGAAGCTCGTTTGAAAAGCCACGCCATAGTAATCGGTTCCGCTGGGGGAAACCCAGGTGGGATCGGCGACATTACCAGCCAAATCCACGCACCAGCCATGATGATAATATATGTTTGGTTCGCCAATGGGGGCGCGACGAGCGAAGCCTTCGGCATATATTAGCTCGGGATGTGAAAGCGCCAGATTGATCGCGTTGGTAAAGCACGCTTTTGGCATGGCGTGCTTGATGCCAGTTAACAGTGGGGCAGGAGTGAAACAAGAGCCGTGCCGTAACGCGAATGCTTCTATGTCCACGCCGGTACGATGGTATGTGAGTGTTTCGAGGTAGGCACGAACAGGACCTTTGAAATCAATGGGTTTAGTCTTCATTATTAGTTGTTTTTGGATTTAGGTGTCAGCGGTCGATTAAAAGCCAGCCACCAAAGATCGAATCAAAACCAGCCAATCTGAGGTGGGGTTATTCATATCCTATTTTTTCAATTTGTGCAAGCACCCAAATCCTCGCCTAATGACGTCAAAATCGGGATTTTTCCTCCCAAAATCAAGTCGCTCCATTTATACAAAATCTATGGAATAAGAAGCATCGTTTTCCGTGGTGCAACAATTCCTTAGGCGAGCATTTGGGGCAGTGTGGCTTCGAGTTAAACGAGCAGAACCGGACAGTGATCCCTCAGCTCACGGGCCCAATCGTTAGGGTCGTTGCGAATACCGCTGTCCTTAACCGTCGTCGATGCGGTGAGATGGGGGGAAATGGTTACTGCTTACCACAACAGGTAGTGTCCCGCAACTTCCCGCAGACCGCTACAGGTTGTGTTTCGGGTCGATTTGGAACTTGGCGGATGGGAGGGATGAATTGCGAGCCGCAATGTCTGGGACTGCGACTGACTCGACAAAGCCTTATTACCTCGTATCACTAATAATTTCTGCGACTTACGTCTCCACCAACTTGCTTTTGATGCCTAACCAAGCACCTTCTTTGCTTTTGCCGATCACGAATATGTCCTTTTCGACACCAGAGGATTTATAGGCTTTTGCACCTTCGAGTTCCTCAACCAAAAACTCTTGAAGCTCTTGAAATCGTTTGACCTGTTCTCGCTCTTCTTTGCCGTGCCATTTCTCAGCCTTGGAGCTTCCTTTCAGCAATTCGGCCACCGAGAGAGTTTTTAGAGGCTTTTCAGTGTTTTCCTTCGGATTCCCGCTTTTCCATTCGATCACTTCCAGTTCAGCATCTGTCTCGCTCTGAAAAGTCAGCCCTTTGGTCAGTTCAATGAGTTTCGTTTTGGTATCCATATGTTTTCCGTTCATTTTCGGCCAAATCTATAGCCCGTCAGTTTCTCGACAGCACCAACATCTACTTGGTACGGTTTCCAGTCTTCACCGACGCCCATTTTGTTGGGCATGATGATGGCAACGGTCTTTTCTTCTCCGCCAGCCGATTTGAACACGGCGATCTTCCAGCACCAGGCTGGCACTGTGATCTCACGACCTTTTCCGATTGTTTTCGCAGAACCTTCGCTCCCTACGCCACCCACTCCCGCTGGCCCGCATATAATAAATGCAGATCCCCCTCGTTTCACCTGTTTGCGACAATAGGATTCAAACTTTTCCCACGCTTTGCGGTTCACATCTGGGGCCTGTGGCATCATGTTGGCCATCGTGAATGTGGCATGGCTGGTCTCATGCGTGGAACTCCGGTCTTCATGGTTGCACAGGTGGCCCCGGTCGAAACCAGATTTGCTGTAGTCGCCGGGCATGACACGTTTGAAACTGCGTGGCAGGTCTTGGTCAGGGTAAAATTCCATTCGAGGTGCCTTGCCTATATCTCTCCCCTGTAGAGACCAAGCGGTCCAGTTTGGTGTCCCCTTCGCGTTGCTGTACGACATGGTAAACTCCTTACGCTCGACCAAGTAATTGTCCTGCTTGGTGGACGCGCCGCTTGGATTGGCGTAGGGCCAGTCTTTGTTGTTCCAATCGTCGGCCCAGGTTGGCACAGCCAGAAACAAAAGAAATAACGCGACCACGACCACCGATGTTGCGCGTTTTTTGTTCATCGGTCCTGAATTGGTTGCGAAAGCTCTAACATTCACGCATTTGACCACTGGTGCCCGGAAATATCAAGCAACGGGGGGAGAGCATCGAATTGAAGCACGTCGTCACGCGCAAAACGTTGCCACTATACTATAGACATCCTGTTGGCGAACGGCTTGGGACTCGGCGGTTGCCAGGGATTATGGGTGGCAATGCCGTGGCCCGTGGCGGTCTTAACCAAGCTGATTCTCGGGGCGGAGTTCTAGTCGGTGACTGTTGAGGCGTAGTCTGCAAAGGGGAATTATCCGTCACTGTCGAGACGAAGTGGGGGGATGGAGTTCGGAATCACCAACTTCCTGCGTTGCCTTTTCGGTTGCTTTTGCATTCGTTCCCCCCCCCTATAAAAATGGACCCTTGCCAATGGAAAGCCACAAGAATACGATCCTAACACAAAGAACCTCAAACCATGATGGATACGAATGTAGAAAAACCGACAGATGTGGGCGTTTCAGGGAGAAGCACCGTCCTAATCCTATCTGTAACCTTCGTCATATTCCTTCTCACCGTTGTTTTTGGTACGCTATGGCTCCACGAGCGTAACCGGCCAGACGTTGTTAAAACGGTAACGGTTGAGAAAATAAGAGAAGTGCCCGTGGAACGGATCAAAGAGGTACCCGTCGAAAAAATCAAAGAGGTTCCGGTGGAGAAAATCAAGGAAGTTGAAGTCCCTGCAAAGCTTTCAGACGAACAAAAAGCATTGATCGACCTCGGAACCAGGATGCTCGCAAGACGAAAGCTTCTCAAGACAGAAGACGTTTTGTATAAGATACCCGCCTTCAAAATCGATATAATACTAGATGATTCGATAAAGGACCAGATCACGGAGGATCGGATCAGGAATAAACTCGAACTCGCGCTTCGCAAAAGCCGCATCCCAATTGATAACGGTGCCGGGGCAACGCTTACTTTTGAAGTATACGCATTGTGGAACAAACTGACAACTCAAGTCTCTACCTCGATCAATCTGAAGGTGCTCGATTGGGTCACGCTGGCTCGGGATGGAGATTTACGCACAGCGCCAGTGTTTATTTATCAAGACAACATGATCGGTTATGCTGGGAAGATCAAAATCCAAGAGCTCGTTCTCGGAGTCCTGGATGAGTTATCTGAACGTTTTGCCAACAAATATCTCGCTGTTCAGGAAAAGGAAAAAACAGTTGCCCCCACTCCTTCACAATGAAACTCCAAGTTAAACACTTTTCAATTCATCAGACGAGCAAGGTGCTGGCTATCAGGTATGAAGCTTCCCCTTCCGTGCTCTTCCCAGCGATGGAGTCCAATGCGGCACCCATGAGAGTCCGCAATTCAACTATCAGATCAAAACATTCTGAATCACGCGTCTGCTCGATCATGTTTTAAGAATAACAGCGAGGAACGTGGCGTCAATCCATACAACCCATACTTACATTCTCGCTTCATCTCATAGGGTAAACGCTTCAACAGGCTTTGGGCATCGGAATCACGTCAATTTCCTGTTTCGGAAGGATGTTCCAGTATACTTCGACTGCTTCCGGCTTAACGACGGCACGGTAGTGCTTGAACACCATAGCCGGGGAATTGCCGATTTCCGCCACCGTCAGGTTCTCGTTTATGACCTTGCGAGGAAATACGATCCAAAGGAATGCCTGAGAGCGTTGTGGGGCCATTCCTTGACCACTGGTGGCCGTCCTGTGTCTTCTCCCTCGGGCTTGCTCGCACAAATGTTGCATATAGCCCGCTGGCGTGGCCGGATTCAAACTTTGAGTTCCCCCATCGAGAACGAGAATCCTCAGAATTCCTTTGACGGGTCCAGACCAATCCCAACGCTGGCTTCAAATCGGCGGTTGCTGTAAGAATACGGCATGAAAACGTTGGAACCACCAGACTCCCATCATCTTTCCGTCGCCTTGGGCTGGTTTGAATTGGGCAATTGGCATGAGGCGAACGAGGAACTGGAAAAGATTGCGCCGACACTTCGAACGCATCCAGACGTGCTAGAATTGCGGTGCGCCATTTATGCCAAGGCAGACCGATGGTCGGCAGTCTTGAACATTGCCCAGACTATTTCCCAACTCGACCCAGACAGGACTTTTGGTCCGATTTACCTGGCATGCGCTTTCCATAAACTGAAACGAACGGAAGAGGCGCGTCTGGTGCTGGTCAAGATCCTCAACCGATTCCCCACCGACTGGCTGGTGCGGTTCAACCTGGCCTGTTATGAGTGCCAACTCGGGAATCAGGCGACGGCGTGGGCCTGCTTGGCAGAGGCTTTTGAGTTGGGCGACGCCAAAGCCGTAAAACTCATGGCGCTCGACGCTCGTGATTTGGAACCATTTTGGGAACAGATTGGCGGCATGAAACCGTAATCGGATAGACCCTCCGAAGGACTCCTATGCATGGTGTCACACAAAAAATCATCAAGGCGATGGAGCCTTACGTTGGGAGACTTCGAGTTGCTATCGAGAAGAGCGACCAGTTCAAGCTCGCCACATGTGGCCTAATTCGAGAAGGCCCAAACGTTTTCACTGTAGGCATCTCGTGCGATCCGTCCTCTTATCCGATCAGCGATGTTCGCTATTCCTTCGTTTGTGTTGGCATCACAAATCCAGAAGCCCTTGATGCCAAGTTCACTCTTAGCGTTGGTTGGCATCGATCCAACATTGCAGGCAACCACGACGGATTCAGCATTTGGGAAGCGAACGCTGGTCCATTTGCCTTAATGGATGAGTCGAACATTCAGGAACTCGTGGATGAATTTCCTCGAATGGAGATGGCCATGCTTAGAGGATTGCGTCGTGGTCGGCCACCATCTCGCCTTGCGATAACTTGGGGACTACTGACTAATCGTTGCCAACCACCCAAGAAATACAGAATAGCTACGTGACCAGTCCCGAAACAACGCCCAATCAACCTGGTTTAGAAAGCCTCTCCGGCCTCATTGAGCGCGTCACATATTTCAACGAGGAAACTGGTTGGGCCATCATCAGGATTAAAGCCAAGGGGCATCGAGACCTGGTCACAGTGGTTGGCTCGTTGCCGGAGGTGAATGCCGGAGGGAAATCCCTGAATACCACTCCCTGATTCTTTTCTCTGGATTGTTGATTTTCAGACAGCAAATATGCATAATGTATTTATGGGTGTATGCACATTTGTAGCCACTGGTTTGAACTTTGATGTGGAACGTTACCTAAAGAATAGTCCCTTCAAAGCGGTCTCGGTTTTTCGCCAGGGCGAAGTGCCAACGAAGGATAACCCTGAACTTCAACCCAGGCCCGATTCAGGTTTTGTCGTGGTGGTGAATGAGGAACGGAGTTCTAGTTTGCCATCGCAACAAATCGAAGCCTCCTTAATCTTTCTGTGCAAACACGAGAAAGACTTGGAACGTCTTAAAGGCTTTGGCGTGGACGTAATGCTTCTGAATTTCGGCGTAGATGCAGAGTTTCCCCAGCGTTCCGAATACTTGCCGCCAGACCTGATTGCAAGATTGGCTCGTTTTCGCATGGGCCTGATGTTCTCCGTGATTCAGTCGCCCCAAGGCTGAACTGCTATCGGTTGAATTATTGATGTTTCCAGACAGAGTTTGCGGGTTTGCGGGAACCGTTTGCGCATAAAACATGCTTATGTCTCCCAGTGACATCATCACGAACTGCAGATAGTACCTCCCCCCAGCCATACTTGGGTATGCACTCTCTTTCTAACATTCCACCGATTTCCGCTATTTAGTTACGTGTTGCATCCTTTTGACGCCTTGGCAACCGGCAGGTGCAAGGGCCATTCGCAATGGAACATCTGCGTAGCAACGAAAAGCACCGGTTGCCCAATGATTCCCATAACCACCCCAAACGGCGTCCTCCCACATCTGCTTTCCCGCAACCAACCTGATTGTCGCTATTTCTTGACGCCCAGAATTGCGTCTTTGGCCGTCTTGGAGACCAGAAACTTCAAAACTCGTTTGGCAGGAATCTTGATACTTTCTCCGGTAGCAGGATTGCGTCCCTTGCGAGCCTTCCGATTCGCAAGCACCAGCTTGCCAAGACCGGGAATGGTGAATGTGTTCTTGGCATGTTTGTAGGCCAGCGACACAAGAGCTTCCAGTGTTTGCGTCGCCTGCTTCTTGGTGATTCCAGATGCTTCCGCCAGTGATGTTACGATTTGAGACTTGGTTAATGGTTTCGATGCTTTTGCCATAT
>CAIUEN010000183.1 GCA_903898185.1 uncultured Verrucomicrobiales bacterium | reverse complement strand
AGCAAATGCAGCAGCTCAGCCGTCAAGCCCTCTTTGAAACCGCGCCAGACATCAAGCGCCGTAAACGACTGACAAAGAAAGTCTTAGGACTAACTTAAGCGCCATTCGTCTCTGACTCCGTGGATTGGCTCTGGGGAGATGTGGATTCGATGGATCAGAGACCCATTCAACCGGCAGACCAGAGGTTTGCCCCACAAGGTTACTTTCCGGTCACACACTCGAAACCGCAGGGGCCGCGCCAAGCCTGTTGACACCGCAGGATGCGGCCTATAGTCTGTCGCCGCATGTCACGTTTGCCATTTGAGGCATTTCTTGCGCTCCGATATTTGCGTCCGCGCCGCAATTTTGTTTCGGTGATCACGGTCATCTCGATTCTGGGCGTGCTGCTTGGGGTTATGGTGCTGATCGTGGTCATCAGCGTTATGAGTGGATTTGACAGGGAATGGCGAGATCGCATTCTTGGGTTCAAAGCTCATTTGCAGGTAACTCACGCGCGAGGCGTTATCGCGGATTACGAGCGCGCAATGAGCGTCATATCGAGCAACAGCCATGTCACTGGCGTGGCCCCGCTCATCACCAGTCAGGTTTGGCTCAAGACCCAGCCCCAGGAGGGTGAATCGCGATCCCTGGCTCCGATGCTCTGGGGTGTCGATTCCGAGCGCGAAGCCAGCGTCAGCATTCTTCCCACAAACATAGTGAAAGGAAAATTTGATTTCACGCATTACGGAATGGTTGTGGGTTGCGATTTTGCGGAAGGCATGAATCTGGAGGTGGGAGATAAAGTGGCGGTCTATTCCTCCGGTCTCATACAAAAACTCGAACAGTCGCGCGGCCAGGCCAATATCGAGGGCGCAATGGCCGATGAATATACAATCCGTGGAATATTCGACGTCGGTTTTGGCGAGTATAACAGTTTTGTCGTTGTGACATCCCTCGAAGACGCGCGGCAAATGAATTTGTTGCCCGAAGGAAGCTCTCAAGCGTTGCAGGTGAAGCTCAGAGATCCGTTCGATGCCGACGGTGTTGCCCTTGAGCTCAAGGCCGCGCTGGGTGCCAATTATTATGTCAGAACCTGGAAACAGGCGGACCCGAAGATCTTCGATGCGCTGGCGGTTGAGAAAACGATGATGTTTTTTCTCCTGTTCTTCATCATGATCGTGGCTGGGTTTGGAATTGTGAACTCGCAAATCACCTTTGTGGTCCAGAAAACGGCTGAAATCGGGATTCTAAAATCGCTTGGCGCAACCAATCGGCAGGTGCTGTGGCTGTTCCTGAGCCAGAGCGTGGTGGTGGGTGTGCTGGGCGTGGGGATTGGCTTTGGAGCGGCGCTGCTCGCTCTGGCCTATCGCAACGAATTCCTGTTCTTTCTGAGACGGGTCACTGGGATCGAAATTCTGCCCTCGTCTGTCTATGGAGTTTATCAACTGCCGGCGCAAATCCAGGTCGGCGACATCCTTGTCATCTGTGGCACGGCATTTTTGACATGCGTTCTCGCGGGATTGTTCCCGGCATGGAAGGCCAGTCGCATGCAACCGGTGGAGGCCCTTCGTTATGAATAGTCTCACGGCAGAAATCGCCCCCATCATTGCTGCCCAGTCCAACCCGATTGTCCGGGCTGAGAACGTGCGCAAAGCCTACATCATGGGCGCCAACACGCTCGAAGTTCTCCGGGGAATCAATTTAAGTGTCCAGCCTGGCGAGTTTCTCGCTTTGTGCGGCGCGTCTGGAGCAGGGAAGAGCACCTTGCTCCACCTGCTCGGGGGGCTCGATCTGCCCAACTCTGGCGACATCTATTTCGAGGGCAAGAACCTGCGGCATCTCTCCAATCAGGCGTTGAGCCAGTTGCGCAACACCCGTGTTGGTTTTGTATTTCAGGCTTACCACCTGCTGCCGGAGTTGAGCGCGTTCGAGAATGTGGCGCTTCCCGCCCGGATGGCGCGAACGCCGGTTGCTCAGGCGGAGTCTGCCGCGCGTGACCTGCTCCAAAGGGTCGGATTGGGCCAGCGCATCCATCATCACCCCTATGAACTCTCCGGCGGCGAGCAGCAGCGGGTCGCGATCGCCAGAGCTCTGATCAATCAACCCGCCCTTGTCTTGGCCGATGAACCCACCGGCAACCTTGATTCGCACACGGGAGAGGAAATTTTCCAACTCCTTTGCGCCTTGCGCCAAGAGCGCAATGTTACCCTGATCATCGCCACCCATGACCGCCAATTCGCGGCCCGTGCTCAGCGTGTCATCGAACTGGCTGATGGTCTGCAACACTGATTCCATTTCGTAACTATTCAGGTAGCATAGGCATCCTTGCCTGTGCCTCTTTTTCCGGCGAGCGTCAGCAAAACGCTAATTTCTGCCTCTGCCTGAATAGTTACTCCATTTCAACATCAACTTTCCTTGCAGTTCCGTAGCCCGTTGGTATGTTGCTGGCCGTTTTAAGACCGAAATCTTGCTATGAAAGTTGTAATTTTGTGCGGAGGCAAAGGAACTCGATTGCGCGAGGAAACCGAATATCGGCCAAAGCCGATGCTTCCGATTGGCAACCGGCCCATCCTTTGGCATATCATGAAAACGTACGCCGCTTACGGGTTTAAAGAGTTCATTCTTTGCCTTGGTTACAAGGGGGAAATGATCAAGGACTTCTTCCGCAACTACACATGGATGACCAGCAACGTGACGCTCCAACTGGGCCGCAAACCTCACGTTCAGTTTCACGATCATCATGACGAAGAGGATTGGCGCGTCACTCTGGTCGATACTGGCGAGGAAACGTTTACTGCCGGACGCGTCAACCGAATCAAGCCTTTTCTGGGCGATGACCCTGAGTTTTTTCTGACCTATGGCGATGGGGTGGGGGATGTGGATATTCGCGCCTTGCTCGAGTTTCATCGTAGGCACAACAAAACCGTGACACTCACGGCGGTGCATCCTCCGGGGCGTTTCGGCGAAATCGATCTGGCTCCCGATGGAAAAGTGCTTCAATTCAACGAAAAACCGCAGGTGACCGAAGGCCGGATCAACGGCGGGTTCATGGTGGTGTCTCGGAGGGCTTTCGATTACATGGGTATGAATCCTGATCAAACCATGTTCGAGCAGGCACCGATCCGGGCAATCTCGCAAGCAGGTGAATTGATGGCCTATCTGCATGACGGCTTTTGGCAACCGATGGATACCTACGCTGAATATACCTTGATCAACAAGATGTGGGCCGATGGCAAAGCTCCTTGGAAAGTTTGGAAGCTATGACGCTATTTGGCTCCGCATTCAACGGCAAGCGCGTGTTGGTGACCGGTCACACCGGTTTCAAAGGCTCTTGGCTTTGTGAATGGCTTCTGGCTCTAGGCGCGGAGGTCACTGGCTTGAGTCTGCCGCCGGGTACCACCCCTTCGCTTTTCACGCAACTCGGTTTGGCCGGACGGGTTCGCCATCTTGTCGGCGATATCCAAGACCCGATTGTTGCAGATCGGGCGGTACAGGAGACACAACCCGAGTTTGTATTCCACTTGGCTGCGCAGGCGCTTGTCCGCGAATCCTACCTTCGCGCCCGCGAAACCTTTAATGTCAACGCCATGGGCACGCTCCATCTCCTCGAAGCATTGCGCTCACTTAGCAATCCTTGCTCCGCTGTTTTCATCACGACAGACAAGTGCTACGAAAATCGCGAATGGATTCACGGCTATCGCGAAGAAGATCCACTTGGCGGACGCGACCCTTACAGCGCGAGCAAAGCGGCCGCTGAATTGGTTATTGCATCGTACAGGCAGTCTTTTTTCCACAATCATCCGGTCAAAATCGCCAGTGTCAGGGCTGGAAATGTGATCGGAGGGGGGGACTGGGCCAAGGACCGGATCGTGCCGGACTGCATCCGTGCGCTTCAGCAGAACCATCCGATTCCTGTCCGCAACCGTCGCGCTACCCGGCCTTGGCAGCATGTGCTTGAACCCTTGGGCGGCTACCTGTGGCTGGCCGCGCTCCTTGCCAACCCCGCCCTTGGCCAATGTGATCCGTCGCGCATTGTTTCCGCCTTTAATTTCGGACCCATCCGCGAGTCCAATCGCTCGGTGGAGCAATTAGTGACCGAGATCCTTAAACACTGGCCTGGCCGCTGGGAAGACAAGACCGATCCGTCCGCCTTCCATGAAGCCGGCCTTCTGCATCTTTCAACCGACAAAGCGCACGCACTGCTCGGTTGGCAGCCCGTCTGGCGCTTTCCAGAAACCATCGAAAAGACGGTGAGTTGGTATTCAACGACCCGATCTTTCGCCGATCCTCGCGATTATCAATTGCTTACCCAGCGCCAAATCAACGACTACGCCGCCGCTGCCGGGCGTTTGGGATTACCTTGGAGCTATGGAGGTTCAAATTGACCGATTGCCTATCCAACATCCAGCAACTTTTTCTAATCCATGTCCCCCTCTGATCTTCGCGCCGAAATCCTTCGCCTGACCGGCGAATACGCCCGTCAAGCTCACAGAAACAACTGGCCTGCTTCCGAGGCTGCGTCCGACCGTGCTTTTGTGCCGGGCGAGACCACCATACCCTACGCCGCCCGTTGTTTCACTGATGCCGAAGTCGTCGCCGCCGTCGAGTCCACCCTCGATTTTTGGCTGACTCTTGGCCCCCAAGGCGAGCAGTTTGAGAAAGAGTTGGCCGATTTTCTCCATGTCAAAAAGAGCATTTTGGTCAACTCCGGTTCCTCGGCCAATCTTCTAGCCATCACCGCGCTGACAAGCCATAAACTTGGCGAACGCCGTCTAAACCCTGGCGATGAAGTCATCACCGTCGCCGCCGGGTTTCCGACCACCGTTGCGCCAATTCTCCAGAACGGGCTTGTGCCGGTATTTATGGACAACGATCCGCTGACCTTGAACGGTCGCGTCGATCAGCTTGAGGAAGCTTTTTTACCCGGCAAAACCAAGGCCGTCATGATGGCCCACACCTTGGGCAACCCGTTCGATCTTTCGGTCGTTATGGAGTTTTGCCGTAAACATGGCCTCTGGCTGATTGAAGACAACTGCGACGCCATTGGCTGCTCTTACGATGGCCGATTGACCGGTTCGTTCGGCGATCTTTCGACGCAATCATTTTACCCGCCGCATCACCTGACGATGGGCGAGGGCGGTGCGGTGAATGTCGTCAAAGACATGCTCTTGAAAGTTCTTGTCGAAAGCTTCCGCGACTGGGGACGTGATTGCTGGTGCGCCAGCGGCAAGGACGACACTTGTCACAAACGCTTCGGTTGGAAATTGGGAGAGCTTCCTGAAGGCTACGATCATAAATATATCTACTCGCACTTGGGCTACAACTTGAAGCCCCTCGACACTCAAGCCGCGATCGGCAGGCAGCAATTGAAGAAGCTGCCTCACTTTATCCAAGCCCGGATCGACAACTGGAATGTCCTCCGAAACGGACTGGCCGATCTTGGCGATTTCTTTGATTTCCACCTTCCTACCCATGCAACTGGTTGGACCGAAAATGGTTTCACATGGGACGACTCCGGTCATCGTTCCGTCTGCTCGTGGTTTGGATTTATGATGCTTGTCAAACCTGGCGCGCCGTTTACCAAATCCGAGTTTGCCCGGCATCTGGATCAACACAAGATTGGAAACCGCATGATGTTCGGCGGCAACCTCGTTCGTCAGCCCGCGTTTGTGCAGCTCAAAAAGGATCGTCCAAGCTCATTCCGCGTCATCGGCACCCTTGCCGGGGCCGACCGCATCATGAATGAGTCCATTTTTATCGGTACTTATCCCGGTCTGACGCCAGCGATGCTTGAATACATGATTGAAACGATTCGGCAGTTTTGCCGACGGTGACTATTCATGCAGCAGAGGCGTCATTGCCAGTGCCCATCCCTCCGGCGCACTGCCATTGAAATAAGAATTCAGGGCTATTTAATCATTCGGGAAATTCCCCGGTTTTGCCGGGGAGACTCCCAGAGTTTAGATGGTAAGGGGGGGGGGTGGCATGAAAGCCACCACCCTCCCCGTTGGTAACAGTTTAGCTTGTATCGTCCGCTTCTTTTCTTGCAGGAGTTTTTGATGGTGTGGCATTCCTTTCTTCGAGTGGGTTTCTGTAAAGCGCAGCCTGCGCCAGCTCGGTGCTTCTTGTAAATAGTGCTTCAAAGAAACAGTGTACCTTTTTGCCTTGGCGTTTGGCGGTCTTGGCCTGCCAGTGGCCAGTGCAGAGTTTTCGATGCGCCTGGCAGGCGTCGCGAACCCGTTTTGAGAGAACTGCCGGGCTTGTGAATCGCAGGCGCGGCCTTTGAGCAGCGCCAATTCCTTGTCGAGCTCTTTGGCTTTGGTCTTGATATGAGCCAGACAGGACTGGCGCTCTTTGGGGTGAACACCGTTGTAAGCAGCGTAGGCGTCGGCGACGAGAATGCCGCCAAAGTGATTGCCCAAGAGTT
>CAIUEN010000182.1 GCA_903898185.1 uncultured Verrucomicrobiales bacterium | reverse complement strand
GGTTGTGGCCATGAATAGCGAAATGGGTCGCGAGACAGACGGCGGCGGCAACGCCCTTAAGGCCAAGAAGCTCAAGCTTGAGCACGAGATGCAGTTGCCTTGGCTCGTCGAACCCAAAGGCAGTCCCTATACCGAACTGCTTGAAATCGACTCCGTCCCACGCGCCATTGTCGTTGATCCACAAGGCAAAGTGCTCTTTAACGACCACCCCATGGACAAAGGGTTGGTAGTAGTGCTCAAGAAGCTCGGTGCGAACTTGGACATCAAAGCCGGGATGAAGAAGGATGATGACGAGTAAGGGATTTAGAACATGAAAAAGCACCTGCGGTTTGGCCAGGTCGGACCGATTCACAGAAACATTTTGAAGTTCCAACTCCCTAAGCAAGTCAAAAGTGATTCAGACGAATGTTTCCTATGAAGCGTATGTTCCCCCCGTCAACGTTGGCCGCCCAAGTAGCCCGGCATTTTCTCGTTCAAATCAAATTCCCCGCCTCCCTGCTTCTTCTGCTGCCTGCGCCTTCGCGCCTCGGCGTCTTTGCGTTCCCTTTCAACCGCCCTATTTAGCGGACGAGTTCCTGAGGACGGGTTTCGCTTGTCCTAATCTCAGCCATCTCCTATCATCCTTCCATGCGCCCCAGAACCGCAGATATGATTGCCACGCGCGTCACGATAGGAGTCACGACGCTCTTGGCGGTTCTGTGCGTTGGCTGCTCAAACCATGGGCGGCGGGCGATCCAGTCTGGAGAGCGACAACGACCTCGGCTCTCGGACGACCGTGAGTCGCTCGCTCCAGTGGACCCAGCGCCATTCAACAAGCGATTGATCGCAGCGAAGGCCTCTGGCGAATCGTGGGTTGTAGAACCGATCCAAGTCGCCCTCCACTTCGTGGCGGATGACTGGAAAGACCCCGACGCGTGGGAATGCTCGCAGCGCCGCATTTTGCTCGAACCCCAGTCCCCCGGATTGAGTGTGACCGTCGAAGCAGCCGGGCTACATGATGATTCCATTGAAGGTGAGAAGACGGTGATGCTCCTCCAACGGGAATCGAGTGAAGTCTGGGTTGTGGTCAGCGCGAAGAAAGGCCAGAGGTGCTGGCAGGAACGGGGCACACGAATTACTCGGCTGAACCTTGCCACTGAACACAGATGTCGGTAAAGCCCAGCCGAGGTTTTCAGCCCTGACTACCTGACGCGGCAGATGTTTGATATGTGATGTGTTTGGTAAAGTAGGCGAAGCGGGACAGTTGCGCAGTGATCAGTTCGAGCGTGGGCAAAGTGCCGTCTGCTGGACACCCCCCCCCTCAGGGAATACCTCCGAAACGTGCTTCCCAAGCTGGGAGAATGGCCCGTAAACCGGGCGTCCGAACTGACACCTGCGGCGTGGAAAGCGGCTAAAAACTCCTGACATCCCAGGAAGTCTGCCACCAGCGGCTCGCCCTTCCCAGACGGGTTAGCAAAACGGATACGGATGAATTGGCCCGGCTCGTGGCAGGAGCGTTTCCCGTGTGCGATTATTATGAGATCGGACGGTTTGGATGTATTTTGGAGTTTACTATCCACCCGCCCAAGCAGGAAAATTCGGAGGAAAGAAAACTGCGGGCCAGCGCCAGAAATCCGACCAACAAGAGCACATGCACAACGCCATAAAACCCTTTGAGTTTGAAGCATTCCTCCTGTTTGTGGAGCAATCCATTGGCCAGCAAGGCGGGCAGCGCAAAGAGGACTCCTGCGTATTTGACATCCGGCACTGGCTCAAAACGCGTCGGCGCTTCAATCAAGCCCCCAAAAGCGCTGAGTAACCGCTCTTCCACTCGCACCGCGCCCATGCCAGGAACGCCTGGCTGTCGGTGACGCTGCGCTGAGTCTTGTCGGCAGGCGCTGCGATGTTGTCGCCGGGCGTTTGGCTTTTTCTTAATGGGTCCGCTGATTCGTCCGGCTTTGATGGCCTTGCGCAAAGTGTCGAGTTTTACGCCCAATTGTTGAGCTACGGCGCCTGAATCTTCTCCCTGTTGGAAGAGATGCTGGGCCTTTTGGCATACCGATGGAGTGCTGTGCCACCTGCGGTGTTCTGAAGTTATGGCGTCGTCTGAAGAAAACGTCCTTGGCACTGCTTGAAACCGACAAAAATATGAACAACACCTAACCAGAGCCATTCTTAATGGCCGATCCCGAAAAATCCAAAACTATCCTTCCACGACCTGCGGAATGTAGGATTTCAGTCGCAAGCTTTCTATTTGTTTCGCTGTTCATGAATAATCAGAGTTGGCTTACCTGCGACTGTCTTAATAGTTTTTTCGCGCCATAAAGTTTTTGCGGGGCCACTGTCGTCAACGATGTCTCGCAGTTTCGGCCAAGGAATCAACAACTGCGGCAGCCCTTCTGAGGGGCTGGCAAATGGCTCAAAGCAGATCAACAAGCCGGCTGGTAGTACGGCGAATTGTTTAAAATCCGTAGCCGTCAACTGCTTCAAGTTCACCCACTCCGGCACGGCTGATCCAAAGTGCTCACGGCTGATCGCCGCCAACCGTTCCGCCCAAGGCGTACCGCGTTGGAACACCTCCGCCAGTTCAAATTGCCGGTAATGGCTGCCCTCCTTGACAAAATTCCATGTCAGATGTTCTTTAGCCTTATCTGTCCGGTATTGATCATAGGTGCTTTGCGTCGAAACGCACACCAGCGGGTCCGAGACGAAAAGAATGCCCATTTCGCGATAGGCTTCAACGGCCTCTTCGGCATGGCCTGCAAACCAGGATTCCATCCAATCCGTCACCCGCTGAAACCGCGACTCCGGATGCTTCGTATCTTTGGCCCACCAAGTCCGATCCAGCGTCTGCGTGATTTCGTCCATCTGCCACCCTTTGGAAAACACCGGAAAATCCCGCGTTTCCCGAACCCTGACGTTCAGACCATCGAATGCATTGAAAGTGTGTTCCCGTTGCCACATCGTTGCGACGCGTTGAAACTTCACCGACTGGGCAGTACCACGGCTGGCGGGTTGCCAAGTGCCTTGGATCATCGGGGTGGATGGAGAAGCCCATTGGAAAGTCAGCCAACCGTTCGTCGTGGGCTTGATCCCATCGTCAACCAGCGCGGCCGTCACCACCCCGTTTTGGAATCGGCATCGGAGACAGCGATATTCCCCCGTTTGCTGGTAAAAAACCGCAACCTCCGATTTGTCCAGCGGCTGGAAGCCAAAGATGACTGAGCCTTGTCCCGGCACCACGCCCTGATATACGCCTTCACTGACAGTCAGTTTATCCTTTGGCTCGCGCCCAGAAATCCACGCCAAAGTGACCCAGGCAATCACGCTCGCGCCCAACCCCGCGAGCAGCCTGCGCCGGATGGCTGGCTCCCGCCAACCCTGCAAGCAGGCACCCGCCATGGTCCCGACGAGGATCCATTGTGCGACCATCGCGTAAGGCGTCAGCCCGAGACTGCCGCCGAAGAGCGACATCACCAAGTAAATAGCCGGGAGGTTCAAGACGGAAAGCAGCGGAAATAATCCGAATACCGCCAAGCTGCCGAGCATCAGCAGGCCAACGAGCAAGCCGATTCCGGCCCCAATCAAAATGGGTTTGATTTTCATATCACAATGTCAATAAGCTTTGAGCACCTCAGCTTCATTCATGCTGATCTTTCATAGGCGCAGCCGCCCCTTGCGCGGTAACCTCTGGTCCAGTTTTTGGGGTACAGCTCAGTGGCTTATTACCGTTGTTTTTTCGGTCGCTGATGCCTGGGCGGGGCGATTCCATCTCCCAGCGGATTGGGCGCGGGTGCTACGGTGCCGGTCACGATATTATTGCGTGATGCTGCGTAGATTTCTTGCCGCAAATCGTCCAAGTTATCCCGCAACTCAGGCAACAACGATTTCAGCAAGGCATCCACCTTGGAATGATTGCCGGTGAGCGTGCCGTAATAAACATAATCCCCTAAAGTCTGCCCCGCTTGTGTGGGCGACATCCAGTCATCCAGCGGCGATTCATGCGGCGTTTGCAACTCCTTCCGTTGAGCAGCGGTAAATTTTATTTTCCTAAACTTGTTCGCCAGCAGTCGTTGCTCCGTAACAGTGTCGCGCTGATACCGTCCGTTCTTGAAGCGGTAGGATTGGCCCAGACAAAGCTCGTGCCAGCCCTTGTAGCCCATAAAGTGACGCGTAATGAAGGCGACCGGAAAGTTTGTCGGCTTGAGCCATTTGGGCATATTTCCACCACCCAATTCAAAGAGCAAATGTGTGCCGGTTTCCACATCCACCAACAGCAGTTTTTGGTGACTACCGCCATCATTTCCCGCATGACCGGCAAGCAATCCGATGGTCGTGGGCCGCTTGGTGAAAAAAGCAAAGCGTCGGAAGTTCTTCGCCGTGAAATCGTGGTCATCTTTTTCCAGCACGCGATAATTGGCATCCTTGATGATAACGCCATCTTCCATTCTTGGTTTGGCAAAGGGATTTCGCACCGCGCAGAAATACTCCCCGGGGGCGTACATCTCCCAGGGCAGGGTCACATTCACATTCCTGCCCATGACATGAACCTCCAGATTCGTCAACTGCACGGTGACATTGCCGATGACAAATCGCGCGGCCAACTTCGTCCACGGATTGGCGTCATCCTCGGCGGCGAACAAATGTGGCGCAAACGTCAGCAGGGCGATCAGGATGACAGCGAAACGGCGAACAGATTTATGGCGACTTTCTTTCATGGGGTGAATTGGGATGAAAGTGTATTGGAGACGCTAAATATTGACAATATAAAACTCGATCTATTGAGACAATACCCCGGCAAACAGCAAGTCAAGGACTGCGGATAATAGTGTCAACCTAAGCATTACAGCAATTCTCATTTTGAGCAAACAATGGGAGAAACGCTGATCTGCCTGCGCACGGAGTTTTCGCCCCCCCCTGCGGAGCCAGAGGCACCGCAACCGGCAGACCAGAGGTCTGCCCCACATAATGAGAATTGCTGTAAGCATTCTGTTGCTGAACCGCACACACGATATTATGGTCTTATTCATTGTCATCATGACTGATTTGATCATCTCACTTATCGTTTAGGATGCTCATGTCAATGATGGGACGGGCGGAGGACTTGGGCTGGGCGTCTTTCTGTTTTTGGGCGGTATCAGATTGGGTCAACCGCCAGGCGAGCCACGGGGAGGGCATTGCTTCCTGAGCCTGAGCCAGTTCTTTTTGGACATCGGTCATGCCAGCCAACTCGCGCAGTCGGGCGCGCCAGGAATAGATCATGGTGCGTGTCATTTTGGCGTTGGAGGGGGAGAGGGATGCCATTAAACGATCATCCAGCAGGGCCAATCCTTCCGCCGGGCTTCCAGACCGCGCCAGGGCAATCGCCTGCCGCAGACGGAGCCGCGCCGATTCTGGAGAAGACGGCTGCGAACCGGCCGCCAAGCCGAAATATCCCGCCGCCTTGATCCAATCCCCTTGACGACTGGCCAGGGCGGCCAATCCGACCTGGGGCTGGACTGAAGCAGGGTTCAGTTCGCTTGCGCGCAAAAAATCCCGTTCGGCAGAAGCCGCATCCCCCGCCGCCGCCCGCAATTCCGCGCGCAATGCAAAGAAGGACGAGTAAGCCGGCTCCAACTGCAAAGCTTGAATCGCCTGCCCGGCCCCCGCATCCGCGCCAGCCAGATCGCCGGATTTCCAATGTTCCACGGCCGCCAGATAAGCGCCGCCCCCCTTCATCCGGGCCAGTGTCTGATTTCCTTCGGCCAAGGGGCGCAACTGGCGGGCATTGAGGACAGCCTGTTCCGCAACCTCCCGTTTCGGTGAGCGCGCCAGGGTTTGGAGAATGGCGTAGGCTTCCGTCAGGTTGCCGTTCTGACTCAGGACACCTGCCAGAGCAAAACCGGCCTCTGGATCGCCTGTGCGGGATTGCCAGACGGCGCGGAAATCAACTGCCGCGCCATTGGTGTCATTATGTTCCAGTTTGGCGCGTCCGCTCTGCATCGCGGCTTGAAAACGCTGCCGCGCTTCAATCTCGGCCAGAAGCGTTTTCACATCCTCCTTGCGATCCTCCGGACAAAGTTCCAAGGCGGCTCGAAGCTCCGTTTGGCTGGGTTCGATTTGCTCGCGGCCAAGGTGGATGGTTGCGGCGAGCAGGTGAGGTTCAAAGCGCTTGGGCCACTCGCGAGACAGTTTGGCCGAAGCCGCCAGCGCTTCGTCCATCCGCCCATCGTCGCGCAACTCTCGGACCTCGGCCACGCCACGAGTCACCGCATAATCCTCCCTGCCGGCAGGCGTGGAGAGTTGCTCCACCACGCGGCGGGCTTCCGTCAAATGGACGCGGGCGTTGACGGAAGCCTTGGAGGCGGGTTCCAGTTTCAGGAATCGTTCATACCAGGAAACGGCGTCCGCATAACGGTCTTCCATCTCGGCCAGTATTGCCAGGTTGTAACACGGACCGTGACAATCCAGATCCACTTGGAGAGCGTGTTCCCATTCCGTGCGAGCCTTGACGCGGTCGCCAGTGGCTTTGAAGGCGGCGGTGGCCAGTTGACTGATGGCTTCGGCCTCAGCTAGCGCAGCCGTGCGGACGGGAGTGTTCGTGGCACCAACATCCGGCGGTGGCGCCGTTTGCTGGGCAGAGGCGGCAAGGCAGGAACATGCAAGGGCAGCCAACACCGCCGTCAGCTTGCAGCTTTGCCAGAGCGTTATTTCCAGCCTGTTCATTCGGTTGAATTGCGTATGCATAGCATCCTTGGGTTAGGTCAATTCACATCAATAAAGATCACGGTTCTTGTTTCCTCTCAATTCGGCGATCAACCTGCTTGTATAAGTTTCATACATTTCCTCAATCCTGTCTCCCATGCGCCTGGAGAAATTTCTTAAATCAGAAACTGTCCAGACCGTGATTTGCAACTTGCGATATTGCGCGTCGGCGACATCGGCATCGTCATCTTGATTTGCCGTCTGAGCGGCAATAAGGGTATTGTACAGAGGGTCGCTGATCCCGGGCTTGTATAAGTTTTCCATTTTCTCTTTGAGTTGCGTAGCCGCCCCTCCCAACAGCCTGTCTGCTCCGTTAATAAGTGCCTCCTTAAATGTCTCCTTGACTTCATCCACTGTTTTTTCGGCTATCGCGTTGACGGCTTGGGCTGCCAAGTGGTTGAGTCCATGTCCCAAATCGCGAGCGGCTTTGGCCATTGTCTCTTTCGAAGGGAGCAACGCATCCAATTTTGCCGCCAATGTTTCGGTTGATTCTTCGGCAGTCGATGAAGCCGAACCTTCTGACGAGTGCGATGGCAGGGGGGATTGTGACTTGAATTTTTCACTGAGAGCAGCCATCATATCCCCCACCACCGAGGCATCAGGGGCCGATTCCGCGTTTCGCAGTCCGCTGCTCTCCATCCGGTTGCCGACTGGCGTTACGGGCTTCGACTCGCTCTTTAAACTCTCAATGACTTTGCGCAACTCTTGTTCCTGTTGCTCCATCTCGGATTTCTTTTGCTGGGTTGCGGCCACGACAGCAGCGGCCTGTTGGTCCGCTTCCGCTTGAGCTTTCTTCCGCTCGGCATCTTGCTTGTCCCTCCACTCCATCGCCAGCCTAATGAAATCCTGCTCCAGCTTCCGCATTTCCTCCGCGCTCACCGGCTTTGTTTCTGTCGCCGCCGGGGTTGTGGCTATTGGACGGGTTGCTGCCGGATCGGTAACGGAATCTGCGGCTTGGGCAGCGGATGCTTGGATTCTTGCATTGTTTGACTGGCGAATGTAATCCATGGCCTCTCTGGCCTCTTTGGCCGCCTGCTCAAGAGCCTTGCGCTCCTGCTCTTGATGACGCAATTCATCCTCTGTTGCCTGGGCTTTGCGCTCATTGAACTCGCGGAGGCGATCCATGGACTCTTTGGCTTCCTTGGCCGCCTGCTCCACGCGGCGCAGTTCATCCTCTTTTGCCTGGGCTGCCGCCTGGGCTTTGGCTTCATTCAACTGGCGAAGGCGATCTGCGGCCTCTTTGGCCTCTTTGGCCGCCTGCTCCTGGGCTTTGCGCTCCTGCTCCGCGCGGCGCAATTCCCCCTCCTTTTTCTCAAGCTCCCGCTGCCGCTGGTTTTCTTCGCGGGTGCGCAACATGCCCGCCTCACTCTCCGCCTGCCGCTTGTTCATGCGCGCCCGATTCATCTCGGATTCCAGGCGGCGCACATCATCGCACGCTTTGGTATATTGGTCGCGAGCCTGTTGAATTTTGGCGTAGTAATCTTTCTCGGCCTGTTCACGAGCTTGTTTGATCCGGTCCGCTTCCATCTCATGCCCCTTGAGGAATTGATCCAGGTAATTCTTGCGGCGTTCCTTCAGTAAAGCCAGGCGGTTGGCCCATCGCTGCTGGGCGGCCGGAATGGTTTGGTAGCGAAGGTTGTTAACACGATCCTGCCATTGTTTGCGGGTGTTGGGGATGGTCACATTGGACAACTTGAATAACTTGTCATCATGCTCTTTATTGAGCTGGCGGATGCGTGCCTTGGTATTGGCAATGTCAGATTTAAGAGGGTTGATTTTTCCGGCATATTCATTACACTTTTGCTCAATGACTGATTGTGGAGCTGGTATGCGCACACCTTGCACACGCCCCAAGTGATGCGCGAAAGATTCCCCCCTTTTTTCAATCTCGCTTGCAGAATTCGTACACTTTGAACAGAAGTCCCCTTTTCTCAGATCCGCCAACGCGTTTTCAAAGTCTTTTTCAATCTGGGCAAGTTGTCTCTCCAGATCAGCCAGTTGCGCCTCCTCTGCCGTTGCCACTTTTTCGGCCTTCAACGCATTCAACTCGTCAACCAGTTTCCCCTCCTCATTGACACCGTTGCGCTCCGCCTCGGATACTTGCGCTCTCAGATTGCTAAACTCGGCGTCGCGATCCCGCTCGGCGTCGGCGATTTGTTGGTCGTAATCCCTGGGGTCCGGCTTCTCGGCTTTCAATTTTTCCAGAGCCTTGTCAAACGCACTTGAATCCACGGTTTTCCCTGACAGATTATGCAGTTCCTGTTCCAGTCTGTTTCGGTTGGCCGTGGCTTCCCGTATGGCAGCGGAGAGCCGATCCTGATCGCTTGCATATCCAGCCGCCGCCGATGCCGCCGCCGCAGAGGACGAATACTTGAAGCTCACCGTCCCAGGGCTGTAGGAAGAAGAATAGGAGTTCATCGGATACCAAGCCGTCTGGGCCTGAGAGATAGATGTCGCCAAGAATAAAATAGCCATCAGCGAGAATGGGAAAGGAAAACTGTGTTTGGCATGTTGGTTCATAAATTGCTCACCTCTTAAATTAATGCCTGTTTCATTCTGATCAAATGGTTTACAAAAAGGCCACCGTGCCTTTCGGCACCCGGCTTACCGGGCACGGTGGCTGCCGCATCTTTTCCCGGTTTACCCACGGGCGCGGGGATAGCGGTTAGGCTGGCCTCTTGGCTCTGGTCCGGCAGAACTGGCCCGCCGGACATCTGGCAAAACGGTTCCGCCTTGGGAGACAACACCCCGGCTAACACAACACGAAAACCGTTATTGTTGTTACGATTCTCGGGCGTGTTGTTGTTGCGGTTCGAGGACAACAAGTTGTTGCGATCATCGTTGTTCCACGACGCGCCCCGCAACACACGGGACGTCTTCCGCTGCCGCCGCTTCAGCCGGGCATCCAAGGGATGGCGCACATAGGCGCGCCGCAATCCTTCAGAATTCCCTTCCCGGCTAAATTGATACCATGCAAAAATACTGCCGCTTAGCTTTGCCACGTTTCTGCGGCGAAACAATAAAGAACGGCGCCTCTCAAAACGCCGTTTGGTTGGCCCAAGAATGCGCGGCGCGAGTCCCGGTTGAAAACGGAATCCGCAAAACGGCACCCCTTCCCTGGTTGCCAACAATCGAGACTTGGGTTCGGCCAGTTTGAGCCGGACTTCCGCCAGTTTCTCACGAATCCCAGCCCAGAGTTCCCAGAGGCGCGATTTGCTGTCATCAAACACCAAAAAATCATCCGTATATCGCAGGTAGGCTCCGTGCTGTTGGTTTTCCGTCACCCAATGATCCAGTGCGTCCAGGTAAAAATTACCCCACAATTGGCTGGTCAAATTGCCAACGGGCAATCCGCGTGTCCGTCCGGACGCCGCCAGCATATCTTCCTCCGGAAACAGCGGCGGCGGGATTTCCGGCCCGGTCTGGTAGCTATCCAATATCTTCCAGATGAGCGCCAAAATGCCTGGACAACGGATATGCTCTGTCAGCTTGGCGTATAGAATCTCGTGATCCAGGTTGGGAAAAAACTTCCGAACGTCGCACTTCAACACATATCGATACCGGTTCGTCAGTTGGCGGCAACACGCGCGAGCCGCTGTGGTTCCTTTCCCTTTCTGACAGGAAAAACTTCGGGCGATAAAACGGTGCTCCAACACGGGAGCCATCAGGTTGCAGAGCGCATGGTGAACCACACGATCGCGAAACGGCGCGGCGGCGATCAATCGCCGCTTGGGTTCGGTAATTTCAAACAACCGATAACCGCCGGGTTGGTAGGTGCCGTCTTTGAGTTCCCGGCTGAGTGTCAGGATATGGATCTCACGTTCCATCCACCAGTCCTCGACATCATGCCGACGCGCTTTTCCACGCCGCGCCTTTTGCGCCGCAAGCATCAGGTTGCTATGCGCGGCAACCCCTTCCAGTGTGCATATTTTGGCAAGTTGGCGTGGGTTCATTCAGGTTTTAGGGAGTTGGAAGATTTAGTAGTACCCGCATTTTGGCCTGTTTGTGCCGATTCACTGGTAATTTTGAAAGTTCCAACTCCCTTAGATTGCGGGGGCGGTTTGGCGCTGGCCGGTTGAGTGGCGCTCCGGCCGGCCTGCTGCTGCCGCCATCCGTTGGCCATGCGCCCCGCCTCATCCAACCGCTGGCTGACAAACAGAAGTTGTTGCTGACTGAGCCAGCGGCGGGAATGTCCCAAACGCCATAGCACCAGCATTTGCTCCAGTTGGAGCAGCAAATCTCCAAGAAACACCTGCTTTTGCCTGGCGTCACCAGTGAAAATGGCCTTTGTGACACTTTGCAATGCGTCCAGCGCGAGATTATCCAAGCGCTGTCCAAACGTGAACCGCTGACTCTTGGGAATGTCCGCCGTGCGGTCCATTGTCCAGCCCACCACATCCACCAGCAGCGTATAGAGTGGCGGACGCGACAAGCTTGATTTGTTTGGTGGAGTTTGTTTTTCCAAAAAAATTTCGTCCGCTTCGCGGTTATTTTAAGGTTTAAGATTTAAAGTATTAAGGACTAAGTGCCTAAGCATTAAGGAATACAGACGCCAGCCTAGGGAGACAACACCCCGGCTAACACAACACGAAAACCGCTACTGAAGTCACGACGCTCGGGCGTGCGGTTGTAGCGGTTCGAGGACAACAAGATGCCGCGATCACCGCTGTCCCACGACGCGCCCCGCAACACACGGTATTTCTGCTCACTGTTATACCAATCCTCACACCACTGCCACACGTTGCCACCCATGTCATAAAGTCCATATTGATTGGCTTTGAAACTCCCCACTGGCGAAGTGTATTCAAAATCATCCACTCCCAAACTCTTGGCATAATTGCCCGCGCCCTCGGGTGGCGGCCACTGCGTGCCCCAGGGAAACATATTGTCAATCTTCTCATCTTTATCACATGGTGCATTTCCCTGCTCCGCCCCCAAACCAACCGCCACGCTCCACTCCGAATCCTTCGGCAACCGATATTCCTGCCCTGATTTCAGCCTTCCTTCCGCAATCTCTTTTTGCGTAAGCCACTTGCAGAATGCCTTTGCCTCATACCAATTAACCTCAACCACGGGATGCGTTGGGCCTTGCTCAAAGCCCGGGCTTTTCCAGCTTCCATCTATCCTGCCATTCGTCGCCGCATACGCCGCGTAGTCCTGCACCCGCGTGTCCCAAACGCTAAACAATACCTTGGTACCAAAGACTGGAACGAATTTCATCCCCAAGCTGTTCTCCCAAGGATCATCCCGAGTGCAGGTGTACATTTTACGGCGGTGTTCCTCGGCCTTATTTTGAACCTCGGCTTCCGCTTTGGCTTTGGCCAGTCCTTCATTGCATTGAGTGTAAAGCTTCAACGCCTCGGCATAATGTTTGGATGTCAGACCAAAGGTTTTGAGGTAATCCGTAAGAACCCGCAGCGATTCCGTAAACCGTTGCGCTTTGGAAAGATCATCCGCCCGCTCATATTGGCAATCCTCGGACAATTCTCCCAAGCGCGCCAGTTCATCAAAATCATCCGCTGCCCAGTTCCACTTCTGAAGTTTTTCGTTTTGTGCGATAAATTCCTTAGTCACCTCCAATCGCAAAGCTCCGGTCAAGGCTGGATCCAGTTTCCCCGCCCGCGTGTTCTCGCGCAACAACGACAGCGCCCTGGAAAAAAACTCGTCATTGGTTGTTCCCGTCTTGACCATGTAGGTCGTTAATTGCGCCACACCTTCCTCACGCCGCCCCGCAGCAAGCAGCGCTTTGCCAAAGGAATAATGAAACGGGGGCGGCAACGGCACGCCCAGTTTGCTGACTCGCTCCAGGGACTCCGCCGCTTCTTTCCAACGCTCGGCCTTCTGAAACGCCTTGACTTCGCTCATAAGAAGGTCCGACTGGATTTCCACAGGCAGG
>CAIUEN010000181.1 GCA_903898185.1 uncultured Verrucomicrobiales bacterium | reverse complement strand
CCAAAAAGATTCTGAATGATTCGTTCCGTGATGGCCGGGTCACAATACGCGATAATCGGCTGGGCAGGCAGGTGAACTGATAAATGGCGGCTGCCAACCAAACCGCTCATTTTCTGTAGGACGGCGCTGATTAACTGTCCAAGGTCGGTGGCCTCGCGATGGAGAGGCATTTGAGCGGCCTCCAGACGGCTGACATCAAGCAGAGTGCTGACTGTTTCGCATAATCCCTTGGTGACATCGCGCATATCGTTAAGGTTTTTCTGGAAGTCCGGGGCGTTGACTTCCTCCGGCGACAGAATTTCGAGAAAGAACCGAATGCCCATCAATGGGGAGCGCATGTCGTGAACAATCATGTGAACCAGATCATCGCGCAGTTTCTCCAGCTTGCGTAGTTTCTGATAGGCAGCCTCGGCCTGGTCCCGTTGGCGCCCCGTTTCGATCTGCGCGTGGCGCAAGGCTAAGTGATTGCGCAACCGGGCTTTGACGAGCGAGGGATTGATTGGCTTGCTGATGTAATCCACCGCTCCGAGGTTGAGCCCCTTTTCCGCGCTGAAACTCCCGGTCAGGGCCGTCAGGAAGATTACCGGGATGTCCCGAGTGTCCGGATTGGCCTTGAGCTTGGCGCACACCTCAAAGCCATCCATCCCTGGCATCATGACATCCAGGAGAATCAAATCCGGCTTCACTACAGCTATGGATTTGAGTGCGGTTTGACCATCCATCGTGACACGCACAGAGTAAGTGTCGGCCAGCGCCGCAACCAAAACATCCGTGTTGGCTGGAACGTCATCCACGATGAGTAATACATCCCTCTTGGGCGGTGGCGGTTGATGCGCTTCGCAAGAAACTGATTTTTGTTGATTCATTATAACATTCTTTCCAAGGTGGCGACCGCTTCGGTCAGCCGGTAATTTCCAATTTGACGATCCATCTCGGCCAGATTGAGGCGGAACTCCTCGGGCCATGTTTTAGACCGGATCGCCTCCATCACTTCCTGACAAGGCAGCGGGTCGTAGTTCCGCAAAGGTTCCTTCATTTGTTCCAGCATTGCTTTCAATTGTTCAGCAGTGCCTGCTTCGCGCGATTCATCCGTCCGAAGTTCAAATGAATTTACCTCCGGGGCCAAAGTTGTCGCGATAGCAAGAAGGATACTCTGGAGCTGCTGCCATAAGGGATTCAGCCTCTGGTCAGCGTTGCTTTCGCCTCGGCCCAAGTCCAATTCCATTTGGGCGGCCGCCTTTTGCAGATCGCTCGCGCCCAAGGTGCCCGCCACGCTTTTGAGGTTATGCGCCCGGCGGCGGGCATCCTCGGTTCTGCCTTCTTGAAGTTCGGCTAGGAACTGGCGTTCCATGTCCCCAAACTCCGTGAGGAACTGCCGCAGAAGTTGTTGGTAAAAATTCAGGTTGCCATTCACATAGCGTAAGCCCAAGTCAACGTTGATGCCAGGAATGGTCGGCAGGGAAGGGCTGGAGTGAACACTTCCCAGCGCGCGCTGTTTTATGTTCACTGGTTTTTCAGGCAGCCAGCGTTGCAGGGTATGGTAGAGCTCAACGGGATCAATCGGTTTGTCCAGATGGCCGTTCATCCCGGCGGCAAGGCTTTGCTCACGATCTCCGCTCATGGCGCAGGCCGTGAAGGCGATCATCGGCAAAAGCCCT
>CAIUEN010000180.1 GCA_903898185.1 uncultured Verrucomicrobiales bacterium | reverse complement strand
CCCGCCACGATCATCTTCATATATGGGCACACCCACGCCCCCTCGCTGCGGCGTCTGGGGAACCGGGTGGTGCTCAACACCGGCACCTGGCTGAAAAGGCTCGAGAGGGTGCCGCTCCGCTTTGGCTATTTGCCCGATATCTATGTCCCCTTTTATTTTTTGGATTATTTTAAACTCAGCGAGGCCGAAGGCACCATCGTCATAGACTTTCAACGGGTTGACAAGGATCAACCCCAGGAGTTGGATCTCTTACAGCGTCTCCTGATATCCAGGAAACGCCGCCAGATGGAAGAACCCATACCGGCGCGAACCATCCTTGAGGTCTGACTCTGTGCGGAAGTAAAACTATCCCATTGCTATTTCGGGATCGCTGTACTAGCCCAACTTCGACGGGCAGTAAGTATGCCAAGCCTGTTTTTGGGGGTTATGGCAACAAAAAGTCTGGTGATATCAAGATGAGGGTTTCTAAATGACGAATGTAGTGCCATAGTGTGGCAAAATATACCTTGGCAAATAGGTAGTGGTATGTAACATGACGTGGCATGTATATCAGGAAGAAAAAAGGTGTCTACAAAGACAAGACCTACATCAACTATCAATTGGTCGAATCGGTGCGTACTCCCAATGGGCCCAGACAGAAGGTGATCTGTTCCCTGGGCAACCTCAAAGGCCGCACCCAAAAGGAGTGGCTTGAACTTGCCCGTAAAGTTGAGTCAACTCTGAGCCGCCAGCCTGATCTGTTTGGGGAATATGACGAAGAAGTAACTGATATTGTAAAGAAAATACAGGAGAGACCGCAAAAGAAGCACTCGAAACTCAAGAGAGAACAGGACCGGGCCGAAGCTCAGACCGATGATCTGGTAACCGTGCGCTCTCAAGAAGTAGATACAGAACTGCACAGGGAGGCCGGGCCTGTTCATGTTGGATACCACTATTGGAAAAAACTAGGGTTGCCTGAGATCCTGGCTGATGTTGGCATGAACGAGCACGCCCGGGTGCTCACATGCGCGATGACTATGAATCGGCTCTTTGCGCCTGGTTCCGAATACGCAATGCCTGATTGGATTCGCTCTGTCGCTCTGCCTGATATTCTCGGAGAAGATTTCGACAGCTTGTCCGAGGCTTCGCTTTATCGAAACCTCGATACACTTCATCCCAAGCGAGCCCTCATCGAGTCTCGTCTGGCAGACAGAGAACGAACGCTTTTCAACTTGGACCAGACAATCTTCTTGTACGATCTGACCTCGACGTACTTTGAGGGGCAAACCAAGAAGAACCCCAAAGCCAAGAAAGGGTGGTCCAGGGATAAGAGACCTGACTGCAATCAGGTTCTGGTGGGTTTGGTCGTAAATCGCGATGGTTTCCCTCTTGGCCATGAAGTCTTCGAAGGAAACATGAGAGACCACAAGACCGTGCCAACCATGTTGGATCTCCTTGATTCTCGCGTGGGACTCCAGCCTGGCCAGACCGTGGTTGTTGACCGAGGCATGTCGTGTGATGAAAATATTCGCCAGATGAATCACCTCAAAAAAACCCTCCAAAATATTGTGTACCGGCCTCCAATAGATACCAGTGCTTTCCATAGCGATAATGGGACAGTTATGATCGAGTAACCAATCCCTCAGACGACACAAGTCATCAGTAAACGTCTGAAAAACCTTCAACTCGCTGTCCTCATGACCATTTTCGTCCGTGGTAAACAAACACGCATTGATCAATTCCTTGTGAACATCAAGTCCACAGCATACCTCGTGCATCACTCTCAATATTGATGTATTTTGCTGCTGGGTCATGGCATCCTCCGAATTTGTGAAATTGTAATTCTTCAGGTAGTATGCCATGACTCGCTTCTAAACAGTATTCTCATTGCTGGTTGCGCCCGCACAGGGCATGGATGTTCAGTAGTTCGGTAGCCGGTGGTGATATTGTCCATATCTTGTGGAGGATAACAGTGATGTTTAAAACGCACCGGATTAATCCAGCGGCGAAGTTAAGCAATTCAAACGTCGTATCATTACTAAAATACGTATCTCGGTGTTGTGCCGTCCTCGCTGTTACCGCGATGTTTCAGACTCAGGGACTGGCGAAGGTCTATCATGTTGACGTGTTGCGAGGAAACGACGGTTATCCCGGCACAGAAAGTGAACCGTACAGGACAATCAGGCGGGCATCCACGGTAATGGAACCGGGCGACAAGGCGATAATCCACCCGGGGATTTATCACGAGCAGATCATGGGAGGAAGGTCCGGTCGAGAAGGGGCTCCAATAACTT
>CAIUEN010000179.1 GCA_903898185.1 uncultured Verrucomicrobiales bacterium | reverse complement strand
TCATCGCCAAACTGGGCGGCTACCTCAATCGCAAGTGTGACGGCGTTCCTGGATTCGAGAGTATGTGGAGAGGCTACGCCCGATTCTACGACAGGGTGGCACTCATAATCCTTGAGCGAGCGGCCAAATCAAAAGATCCGTAACTATGCGCTGTGACGTTTTTCTGGGGCAAGCGCAGGGCTAGGCAGGCCAAGTTGATTACTATGCCAGCCCGTGATGAGTTCGTAAAGGCGCCGGAAGGAAAGCCGAAACCATGAATTCGTCGCAACAACAGCGTGAATGTAGCGCAGACATTCCTGTCTGCCGTTGCGCCGACTTTTCAGTCGGCAAAATCTTGGTAGCGAGACAAACGCTGGAACCATCCCCGCGCTTCGCAGGTTGGAAAACCTGCGCAACGGCAGACAAGAATGTCTGCGCCACATTGCCGGAGGCTGCTGGCCGTAGCGCAGACATTCCTGTCTGCCGTAGCGCCGACTTTTCAGTCGGCGAGGTCTCGGTAGCGAGGCAAACGCTGGAATTGTTCCCGCGCTTCGCAGGTTGGAAAACCTGCGCAACGGCAGACAAGAATGTCTGCGCCACGTTGTCGAAGGCCTCGAGTATCCACGCCTTGATCGGCAACGGGCTGAGTGTCGCGCTGGCCTTGCTGATGCTCTTTAGTTTGTCTGGGTGGGTGGCGTGGGCTGGAGAACCGGAGAGGCAGTTGCGAAACGTGCGTCTTAACGTGATGTATTCGAGCACTCTCTTTTCCAGCGTCAACCGCAATGACGCGCTGGCAGCCATAAAGGTGTGG
Source organism: uncultured Verrucomicrobiales bacterium (assembly GCA_903898185.1). Classification (GTDB taxonomy): domain Bacteria; phylum Verrucomicrobiota; class Verrucomicrobiia; order Limisphaerales; family Palsa-1400; genus CAIUEN01. Next base: position 9,324 of record CAIUEN010000179.1, on the reverse strand, counting down.
ATCGAGACCATAGGCAGGAACCGTGGCTTTTTGCTGGAAACAAGAACGATGCTCTTTGACTCCTTGGCAGAGGCCGAAAAGGAAATCCATGAAAATTCGGCGGACCTTGTTATTTTGGATACGGTGCAGTACCTAAAGAGCGCTCAGGCATGGAACCTCGACCCGCAGTTCATTCCCGGGGATCAAGATGCCAAAACACCTGACGACTACGTTGTCGTCGTGCGGCGGGACCGAAACCTGAAGAGCCTTGCGGATCTGCGTGGCAAGAGCGTGATATTTTACAAACTTGGACCCAATTGGGGACGCCTCTGGATGGATGTGACTTTGGGCGAAGAGGGGCTTGGTTCGGTCGGCAATTTCTTCGGCTCGAATAGCGAGTCCAGCAAGCCGGCTTCGCTCATTCTGCCGGTGTTTTTCGGCAAGACCGATGCCGCAGTGGTCAGGCACTGGAGCCTGAACACCATGTCAGAGCTGAACCCCCAACTGGCCATACAGCTTCAGATACTCACCAACTCACCCGTTCTGCCTGAGGCTATAGCCTGCGTCCACAAAGACTTCAATGTATTCAAGGAGGACTTGTTGCAGGGCATGGCGGAATTGCACACTGAACCCAAGGGGCAGCAAATATTGCTGCTTTTCAAGGCCAAGAAAATGGAACGGTTCAAGCCTGAGTGTCTGGACAGCGCTCGGGAACTCCTGGCCAGGCAGGCCAAGTTGATGGCTATGCCTGCCCGTGATGAGTCCGTAAAGGCATCAGAAGGAAAGCCGAAACCATGAATTCGTCGCAACAACAGGGAATTGAATGTAGCGCAGACATTCCTTTTAGAATACCATTGGGATCTTTCGTGGGCTGGGCAATGGCGCTGCTATGCTTGGTTGTGGCTCCGTTTCAAATTGCCGCCCAAGAGGTTGGTCTGCAACTCATAACCTTGCATGTGGGATTCACGCGAGCCAGTTTTCGCATTGTGAATGCGAGCGATGCAACGTCGGCGTTTCGTGTCTTCGCTCAAACTGCGGGACGCAAGCGTGGTTACGCTCTGGATACCGATGCGCAGGTTTTCGACAACTCGGCAGCATGCGAGGCTGAAATCAAGAAGGGCACCATTAACATGGCCATTCTCGACTCGTGGGATTTTCTGGGCATGGACATCCATCAAGTAATGGAACCGGTATTTGTTAGTGTGGAACAAGGATCGTTTCTTAAGGAATACCTGCTGCTTGTCCGCCGGGACAGCGGGTTGACAAGGCTGGCTGATTTGCGAGGCAAGGAACTCATGGTATTGGAGGGCAAGGGGGGCAGTCTGTCGCGCGCCTGGCTGGACAGATTGCTGCTGGAGCAGCATCTTGGCGCCAAAGAGACCTTTTTTTCCAACTTGGAGTCGGCATTTAAATCCTCATCTGCCGTCCTGCCAGTCTTCTTCGGTTCCAAGCCGGTTTGCATGGTAGATCGTTCGGGATTCCAAGTGATGTCCGAACTCAATCCGCAGGTGGGCAGCAACCTCGTAGTTCTGGCCGTTTCGGAGCCTTACGTGGCGACCATCACATGCCTGAGCAAGTCCGGTTGGACATCCCCGCGTGCCCGGCAGGACGTGATCAATGGCATTGCCGAACTTCATCTTGAACCCAATGGGCGACAAATCCTCACCATGTTCAAATTGGAACAAGTTGTTCCATTTAAAGAAGAATACCTGGATACCGCGCGAAAGCTCAGAGCCGCCGTCGAAATTCCGAGCAAAAAGAATGCAGCATCTCTGCCAAACACTCAAACCCATAGTGAACCATGACCAACACGATTAAAACGAGACGATCTGGGATAACGCTCAGGATCGCGCTGCTCGCTTGGCTGATCGCCTTTGTGACTGTGGCGATCTTCGTTACGATGATCATTCCCGAGCAGAAACGAACCTTCCTCGAAAACCTCGAATCGAAGGCCAACGGCGTGGCTGTCTCCATACGCGACATTGGGGCTGGGGCTGTTGTCAATGAAGATTATGGCACACTTGTGGAACACTGCCTGCAGGTTATCCAAGGGGATAAGACGATCGACTATCTGGTGATTACGAAGAACAACGGCGACTCCTGGCTTCACGACAAGTCGGGCTGGCGGTTCACCCAATTGCCAGTGGAGTGGCATCCCGATATGCGCGTATCGAGCGGCGGCATCGACGTCGTTCCCGAGTTCAAACGCCGCGTGTTCCATTATTCCCAGCCGTTCGACTACTCGGGCATCCAATGGGGATGGGTTCATGTCGGCCTGTCTCTGGAGGCCTACGATCACAATGTTGCCACCGCGTACCATCGCACCGGTGTTCTGGCGTTTATCTGCATTCTGGTGAGCCTTCTGGCGTCGGGTGTCTATGCCAGGTTTTTGGTCAGACCGATTCTGACCCTCCAATCGGTTGTTCAGCGTCTCGCCAAAGGGGACCTCTCTGCTCGGGCTGTCATTGATTCCGGCGATGAAGTCGAACTCCTGGCTGACTCGTTTAACGGAATGGCCAGCAGCCTGCTCCATCGGGACAATATCCTGGGAAGCGTTCAGTTTGCCGCGCAGCAATTCCTTGCCGCTCCGGACTGGCGGACAGTGGCCGCAGAGGTGCTTGCCAAAGTTGGCGAGGCTGCTGAAATCAGTCGGGCCTATATATTCGAAAACCATGTCGGGGCGGACGGAAGGTTGCTCAGAAGTCAGCGTTTTGAGTACGTCGATCCTTCTGAGGTGCGGATGAAACTCCAAAATATCCCTTGGGACGGCGCTGGTTTGGATGCTTGGGCGACCTGCCTAAAGCAAGGACGGGTGTTTTCTGGCATCGCGCGTGAATTGAGTCCCGCACAGCAGGCGCTGCTCGCTGAACAACGGATCCAGTCGCTGATCCTGGCTCCGATCCAAATCGAGGGTGTTTGGTGGGGATACTTAAGGTTCGACGATTGCGAGCGCGAGCGGATTTGGACAGATGCCGAAGTCGATAGCCTGCGCGCGCTGGCGGATATGGTGGCCGCTGCCATCGCCAGGCAGAGAGCTCAGGACAGCTTGATCGAAGCCAAACAGACGCTCGAGCAACGCGTCAGCGAACGCACATTGGAACTGCGAGAGCAGGTGGCGGCCAAGGAAAAAGCGCACGCCAAACTGGCTGAGATGCAACAGGAACTCATCGTGGCGTCGCGTGAGGCGGGCATGGCAGAGGTGGCCACAGGCGTTCTGCACAACGTCGGCAATGTGCTCAACAGCATGAATGTTTCGTCCACGCTCATCCGTGAGAAGTTGCAGCGGTCTGAGGTTATTACTCTGGGCAGGTTGAGCGGGCTGCTTCAAGAACATCAGTCCGATATCAACGCCTACCTGACCCACGATCCGAAGGGAAGAATGGTGCCCGGCTTTATAATCCAACTGGCCGACCGCCTGGAGATCCAACGGACCGAATTATTGAAGGAGCACGAACTGCTTGCGCACAACGTGGAGCATATCAAAGAAATCGTGGCCATGCAGCAGAGCTACGCGCGGATATCGGGTTTCATGGAGCAAGTGTCCATCGTCGAACTGGTGGAGGCCGCCTTGCAGATGAGCGCCGATGGATTCAAGCGTCACGGAATTCAAGTCATCCGTCAGTTTGCCGCCGTGCCCCTGGTGATGGCGGACAAACACAAGGTGCTGCAAATTCTGGGCAATCTCATGCATAACGCGAAATATGCCTTGGATGAATCACAGAATCAGGATAAACACATCAGATTAGGCATCGGTATGAATGGCGACAATCGTGTAATAGTTACCGTTTCGGATAACGGAGTTGGCATCTCTGCGGAGAACCTCACACGCATTTTCTCACATCGATTCACCACACGAAAGAACGGTCATGGCTTTGGACTGCACAGCGGGGCCAATGCCGCGAAAGAAATGGGTGGGCAGTTGACTGCTTGGAGCGAAGGCGTTGGCAAAGGAGCCACCTTCACCCTTGAACTCCCACTGAACGCTGAAAGAGCTTGAGTATGAGCAGTGACTTTCACGATCTGAAAAACAACCGCATTCTGATTATCGACGATAATCTCGCGATTCACGATGACATTCGCAAGATACTTGGCTGCGAGCGCAAAAGCCACGACGCCTTGGCTCAAACCAAAGAGTTGCTCTTTGGTGACAATCCCATCTCATCGGTCGAGAGTGGGTTTGAAATTGTCTCCGCCTTCCAGGGGCAGGAGGGATTGCAGAAGGTGAAGGAAGCCGAGGAAGTCGGACGGCCCTTCGCTCTGACGTTTGTGGACATGCGGATGCCCCCTGGCTGGGACGGTGTGGAAACCATCAAGCGGATATGGCAACTGTATCCACAACTGCAGGTTGTGGTTTGCACGGCCTACTCCGATTACTCTTGGGGTGAGATGATCCAGCGCATCGGCAAATCCGACAGCATGGTGATTCTCAAGAAGCCTTTCGATAATATCGAGGTGCTGCAATTGGCCCATGCCTTGACTGAGAAATGGAACTTGACTCATGAAGTCAAGGGCCGCCTGAAAAACCTTGATTATCTTGTCAGCCAGCGCACAGCCGAGCTCCAGTCAGCAAACGAGCAACTCAAGAATGAAATCGGGGAGCGAACGGTTCTGGAACACGCTTTGCGTCTCTCGGAAGAGCGGTTTTCCAAGGCGTTCAAATCCAGCCCCATTCCTTTGGCCATCCAGTCCCTGCGGCGGGAACAATATGTGGACGCCAACGAGGGATTCCAAGAGTTGACTGGCTACAGCCGCGATGAATTGATTGGCCGAACACCCCACGAACTGGGCATCTGGAGCGATCCCGGCGAGGGCGTGAGGATGCTGCAAACCCTTCAGTCCCAGATGTCCGTCCGAAACATGCCCTGCCGGTTGAAGTCCAAATCCACCCAACAGCGCCAGGTTCTATTGTCTGCGGAGTTATTCGATTTGGCAGGTGAACCCTTCTTTCTAACCATAGCGCAGGATGTTACTGAACAGCTCAAACTGGAGAACCAACTGAGGCACTCCCAGAAGATGGAGGCGGTGGGCCAATTGGCGGCTGGCGTGGCACACGATTTCAACAACATCCTCACCGTTATTCAGGGCTATGCCAGCATGCTTCTAATCGACAAACCGTCCGAATCTGAGGACAGAGAACCCATTGAGGCGATTTCCGAGGGAGCGGAGCGCGCCGCCAAACTGGTGCGTCAACTGCTGGCCTTCAGTCGCAAGCAGGTCATGCAGGTAAGGACCGTCACCGTTCATGGAATCTTGGTGGCGATTTCGGAGATGCTGCGCAGAACATTAGGCGAAACCATCCTTGTTAAAGTCAATGAAACTTCCACACCGCTCAGCATCAACGCGGATCACGGGATGATGGAACAGATGCTGATGAATCTGGTTGTCAATGCGCGGGATGCCATGCCGCAAGGCGGCATGTTGACCATCAGCACAGAGTTGGTGGAAGTCAGCCCGTCCCAAGCGGAAGGAAATCAGGAAGCGCATCCCGGCCGGTTTGCCCGCTTGAGCGTGGCTGACACAGGCTGCGGGATTCCACCAGAGCTTCTGCCGCGCATTTTTGAGCCGTTCTTTACCACCAAAGATGTGGGCAAAGGCACGGGCTTGGGACTCTCGTCAGTTTACGGGATTGTCAAGCAGCACCATGGCTGGGTAGAGGTTCAGAGTCAGCCAGGTCAAGGCACCACGTTTAGTGTTTTCATCCCGGTCTGTGCCACCACGTCTCAATCTGCTTCGTTGTCGGCTCTTTGATCTCACTTCATCATTGGACATTCCTTGTTGGATATTGGATATTCGTTTCCGTGTTTTCCATGGTTCTGCTTCACCGGTGATATCGAACTCAGCACCAATTCAGGGCTGGGTATTTTTTCGCAAGGGCAGGGCGCAGTTTTGGGTAGGAATTGGCCTTGAATGCGGGCCAATTAAACGTGGCTTCGATGCGCTTTCCGTCGGGAGCGCAGAGCCATAGTTTGACGGGCAGCCGGCCTTCGCAAATGTGCGGGTGCTCCTTGAGCGCCAGGCATTCGTGGAGCTTGACTTGCAGTTCGGGCGAATGGGGCTGTCCGTCATCGTCATGCGCAGTTTCGGGATAGAGCAGCTTCATCTTGCGACCGTCGTGCCAGGTGATTGCCAGAGGCGCAAGTTCCTTGAGCCAATCGGCGCGGCCTGACTCGATGCTTTCAAGAAAAGTGTCGCGCAAGGGCGTGGCTTGAGCTTCCTTCGCAAGGGTCAGCCCTTGAAAGGCGCGCGCAAGGCACGCGGTTATGGCGGCGGAATCGCAGGCGGGAAATTCGAGCTCCGGCATCGTGGCAGAGATCAGGTTGACGCGCGCGATCCACTGTTTGATTTCGTGATTGAACAGCGGCAGTTCAAAATAGGCTTTTGCATACGCCAGGGCCAGACAGCGGCCCGATTCAGCCGGGTCCACGTCGCGCTCGTGTTCGTGATGAATCACAAGGTCGTGGAATCGAACCAGCTTTACGGCGGCGACGCGCTTGTGGGTTCGGTCGTAGAGATGCTCGATTTTGGTGGTGAGTTGCACGGGAAACATTTCCTCGATCCACTCGCGTTTGACAGCAGTTGCCAGGCCCAGAAGGGTGAGGTTTCCCGTCCGCGTCGATACCTCGCGGATGCTGGCTGCGACAAACAACGGCGCGTTTTGGACGACGCTTTCCCGCATCAACGATCCAGATCGGCCTCCGGTGAGATCGCACTCGAGGGTGCCAGTATCGCGGCGTTTGCACAATTGATCGATGAACCCTGCCGTGATGCAGCGCAACAGCGGTTCGTCATTCGGCGCGCGTTGTTGCTCCTGAGAGTTGAGCTGCGACGGCTGCATGCCGTGTTCCATCCCGGCCAGCCGCAAAATCTGTTCGTGGGTTTCAGCCACCTGCCGCGCGATCTGGGCATGGACACCGTAGCGGCGGCACTGTTCGACGCTGAAATTGCAATTCCGGGCGAATTGCTGGGCTCGCATCAGAGTGTAAAAGTCCGAGGCGGCGCTGGCTTCAAACAGTTCTCGAGCCTCGGAGACATGTTTGTCATCCCGTCCCAGGCGCATCAGCAAATCGCGTCCGCTGACCAGGGCCGCGCACAGCGCTGCCGCCGGGACGCAATCGTATTTGATCGCCTCAACGATGATGCGGGAATAACGCGGATGCATCGGCAGACGCAGCATCTGTCGGCCGATGGGGGTGATGTCGTTGGGGCGTTGAATCGGGGAATCGGGGAATCGGGGAATCGGGGAATCGGGGAATCGTTGAACCGCTAAATCGTTAGAGGGGGGAATCGACGGAGTTCCTTTGTCTTGAGATTCATTGATTGTCGGTTGAGTTGGTGTTAGGGCGCCTAGCGTGCGCAACAGGTCTTCGGCGCGCTCGACGGCCTGCGGATCGGGTTTTTCGAGCCAGTCAAACTGTGAGGCATTCTTGATTCCCAGCGAGTGCAGCAGCAATACGGTTTCGGCCAGGTCGCTGCGCTGAATTTCCGGAGTGTTGCGGGCCGGCATGTTGAGATGGGCGCTTTCGGTCCAGAGTCGATGGCAGACGCCCGGCGCGGTGCGTCCCGCGCGACCCGCCCGCTGGTCGGCCGAAGCCCGGCTGATGGGTTCGATGAACAATGTTCCAATGCCCCGTTCGGCATCGAACCGGGCGACACGCGCCACACCGCTATCGACCACATGACAAATGCCGTCGATGGTGACTGAAGTTTCAGCGACGTTTGTTGCGACCACCACTTTGCGCAACGGGTTGGGCGCAAACGCCCGATCCTGTTCCTCGGGCGGCAATTCTCCATGCAAGGGAATAAAAGCCAACCGCTCTGTTGAGAGGATCGACCTGCATGCCCCAATGGTGGCATTGATTTCGCCCATTCCCGGCATGAACACCAGGATGTCTCCCGGATCACCCGAGTTGACAATCTGTTCGACAGCATCCGCCGCCTGGTCGGAAACCGGGCGTTCGTCGTGATGCGAACCATGCCGGATTTCAACCGGGAAAGCCCGGCCTTCCGAAATCAAAACAGGGCAGGGCGCACTCTCATCCGCTCCGTTCGTCGAACCCAGATAACGCGCCACCGGTTCGGCATCCATGGTCGCCGACATGACTGCGATTTTTAGATCGGGCCGCCCGGTGCGTTGCATTTGCTTGGCGAGCGCCAAGGCGACATCGCTCAACAAATTGCGCTCATGAAACTCGTCAAAGAGAATCACGGCAACATCGCTCAACCAGGGATCGTCCTGGAGCCAGCGCAAGAGAATGCCTTCGGTGACAAAGCAGATACGGGTTCCCACATTGATCCGATCATCAAAGCGCACTTGGTAACCGACCTCAGCGCCAAGTCGGCAATTGCGCTCCCAAGCGACCCGCGCCGCCACCGTGCGGGCGGCAACCCGCCGGGGCTGCAAGACCACAATGCGCCGGGCATCTCCGGCCAGGCTGGCGTCCAGCAGCATTTGCGGAACCTGCGTCGTTTTTCCAGAACCGGTCGGCGCGACAAGCACCATGGAATTATGTTGGCCAAGCGTCTCGACGATCGAGCCGTGGATTTGCCAAATAGGAAGGGATCGTTGCACGAAGAGATTAAGTCGAAAGCAGCATCAGACCCAAGGCCGCTGCCGAAAGCACAATCATCAGGCCCGAAGGCATGAATTTCTTTGTTTTGAGATACCGCATGATAAACACGGCGATCAAAAGAGCGACCAACACATCCGCCACATAAAAGGAGCGGATCACGCCGATGTTGACCAGCGTGAGCAAAATGCCGAACGCAAGCGACGTAATGAGCGACACCCGGCTGCCAGCTTTTAAATAGCCGACCAGTCCGCCGCCAATCAGCAGAACAATATAAACCCAAAGCGCAATGTGTGATACTGCCATACCCAGATCATCCAGCCAATTCCTGATTTCATCAAGGCAAACCAATGTAGCTTTGAACGGGTAAGATCGTTCCTTGTTCTTGGCGCAAAAAGTAACATTGTTGCCCATTCAGAGCATAATTGTCAAACAGGGGAAGGCTCATACGAAGACACAAAGGCACGAAGAGGCAGGGAAGGAACCTCTTATTTCGAGCCTGATTAATAAACACAAACTGCGGAGCGGCAAGAAATCCATTACTTGCGTTTCTTAAACAGACTGGTATGCCAAACCTAATCCTCTTTGTGTCTTCGTGTGAGTCTTCCCTTGGTCCCTTTCCGGGCGGATGATTGAGAGTTTATCCCAAGTTGCGGGCCGCGTAAAGCCGCCTATCGCCCAATCCCAGCAGTTCTAAATATGTGGGGTAGGCATAGGGTGTTGAATTGAGGAAAAATAGTTCATGCTGATAATTGTCTTTTTCAATAAAACCCGACTT
>CAIUEN010000178.1 GCA_903898185.1 uncultured Verrucomicrobiales bacterium | reverse complement strand
TGCAGAATGAGGTTTTGAAGATGCCATCCGTCAGATTAAGAATAAATTCTTCCCAAGGGGTTCTTCTTCCGCGTGTTCCGCGTATTCTGCGGTTCATCCTCCGGTGAATATCCAATATCGAACAAGGAATGTCCAATAATGAAGTAGGAGGGTTCGGGATATAAGCTGGTTTTGGGCCAGCTATGTGAATATTACAGTAAGTCGCAAGTTCGTGAGCGATGAATTGGTAGATTTTACTGGGTAAAAGAAGCGTCAATCCGACTCACGAACTTACGAATTACGGTATTAGTTCGTTATTTCACGGCCAACTCTTGCTTGATGCCGTATTTCTCAACGCGCTTGCGCAGGGTAGCTCGGGTAATGCCGAGCAGTTTGGAGGCTTGCACCTGGTTGCCCTTGGTTTCCAGGAGAGACTGGATGATCAGTTCGCGTTCGATCGCTGGAAGAATCTTCACTTTGCTCTGCTCACGCGCCCACTGAAACAACGTATGGGACAGGGTCGCCATGTCCAGCGTAGCGGTGGTGGTGGCGGTGGCGGTGGCCGGGAGGGGCAAAGCGTTGGGCGTCGAGGATTCCGGAGCGGGCGCGGCAACATCCAAGACCTCAGGGGGAAGGTCACCCGGCAGGATGACGTCGCTCTTGGCCATCACTGTGGCGCGCAAAATCACATTCTCCAACTCGCGAACATTGCCCTGCCAATTGTAATTCTCGAGCAGCGCGATGGTCGATGGCGAAATGGATTTGGGCGCACACTTCTGTGGCAGGGAGAATTTTCTCAGAAAATAGTTGATGAGCAGCGGCACATCGGAGCGCCGTTCGCGCAAGGGCGGAACATGAATGCGCACGACGTTGAGCCGGTAAAAAAGATCCTCTCGGAATTCGCGCGCGACGACCGCTTTTTCGAGCGGCTTGTGGGTCGCCGCAATGACGCGGACATCTACTTTGACAGTTTCGTTGCCCCCGACGCGCTCGAAGGCGCCGGCCTGCAGTACTCGCAGAATCTTCGCTTGGGTGGGCAGCGACATGTCGCCGATTTCGTCCAGGAAAATGGTGCCTCCATCGCATTGCTCAAATTTTCCGATCCTCTGGGCGGTGGCCCCGGTAAAGGCCCCCTTTTCGTGGCCGAACAATTCGCTTTCCAGCAGGTTTTCTGGGATGGCAGCGCAATTGATTGCCAGGAACGGTTTTCCAGCCCGGCGTCCGTGATGATAGATGGCGCGGGCAACCAACTCCTTGCCGGTGCCGCTTTCGCCAGTGATCAGGGCGGTGGCATCGCTCATGGCAAGCTGGCCAATCATTTTAAAAACGCCCTGCATCGATTCGCTGCGGCCAATGATCCCCTGTTCGTAGTCCTCGGACTCAAGAAGAGGCTGATACGAGACGACCTGCTTCATATCACGGGCGGCTTTGAGCGCCGCGACGACGACCTGCTTGAGCTTGGGGACATCGAACGGCTTTAGCAGGTAATCATAGGCGCCCAGCTTCATGGCTTCGATTGCAGTCTGAGTGGCCCCATAGGCGGTCATCATGATGACCAGCACTTTGGCGTCGCCTTGCCGCAGCCGCCGCAGTGTCTCCAGGCCGCTGATCCCGCCCATGCGAACATCCATGATCACCAAGTCCGGCTTGATCCGCGGAACCAGCTTTAGAGCTTCCTCGCCGCTGTTGGCGGTATGCAGCTCGATATCAGGCTGATCGAAGATGCGCTTGAACGAATACAGCACGTCTGCCTCGTCATCAATCAATAAGACCTTGTCCATAAAGGTTCATCAAACACTAGTCTTTGGAAGTTTGCCAGTTTTCAGTTTCCAGCGATGGAGGAGGGTAATGGGGAGAATGGGATTGAATATCCAATATCGAACAAGGAATGTCCAATAATGAAGAATTGTTATCCGCAGATGACGCAGATTAACGCAGATGAAGAAC